>NZ_JBXWMI010000011.1:0-160586 GCF_059609765.1 Ruegeria sp. YTSC106 | reverse complement strand
TTATACCCCTGAAGCTCGCGGGTATGAATCACGCAGGCGGGATGGCGACAACCAAATTAATAGGTCCAGAACCTAGGGTCTGGACACATAAACTGGCCCCGACCTCAACGGCAGCTTTGGTACCAACAGCGGACGTTCAGAAAAATCGGGGCAACGACGGAGTTGCGGACAAAACTGCCCTTCGAAATTCGCCGGTAGGCCCTACTGCCTCAGATGCTTGTCAAGAAAGTCAATCAAACGCGCGCTCAAGGCTTGTCGTGTTCCATCGTCCCCGAGTGAGGGCGTATTGTGAGGATAGAAATGGGGAAATCCGGGGATCCAAACCAATTCATAGTCCGCGCCTGCATTACGCATTGCCGTGGTGAAGCCGGGGGCTTTTTCCAAGACGGCGGGTTCATCGTATTGTGAAATGACATGCAGTGTCGGTGTCTCGTCCGCCGTCGTGACGGTCTTGGACAGATCAATCGCTGAAAGAGGCGGTGACAATGGAAAAATGGCCGTTACAGGCGCATCAAGGCCATGCGCAGTGTTAATGACTGTTGCCGCGCCAGCAGAGTGACCACCTAGCGCAATTCTTGCCGGGTCAATTCCGAACCGCTCAGACGAAGAACGGACGAAGTTAACTGCTTTTTTCAAATCTTCTGCCGCAGAAAGGATGGTTTTCCAAACAACAACTTTGCCTTCGTCTCCTTCGAGGGGGCCAAGACCCAGTGAACCTCGGGCAAAATTGACGCGTCGCATTCCCGCGTCTGTTAAATCCTCTTCTATCGTCACCACCCAATCTGCATCCAAGGCCATTTCTGGTTCTGGCAACTCCGGGGCCAAACGGTACTCGACAACAAAGACAACGTAGCCCATTGGTGTGAGCAAATGAGCATAGTCTTCCATGCGGTCGTGGATCGCATCAAATTCCGTATATGGCGCTTGACGCCGCCCTCCACGTTGAAAGCCCCCGCCATGGATCAGGATGACAGCGGGCTTGAGCGTGTCGGTATTCGAAATGGATGCGGTATAATCGGCATTGTTTGGCGAAGGTGTGTAAACATCCAGCAGCAGGTCGCGCTCGACCAACGCCCCGTCTGAACTAATCACGCCTTTTCCATAAGGCACATCCAACTCAACTTCGTAGCCAAATTCTCCATCAGCCAATGCAGACGACGCGAAAACCGTCACGGCAACACATGCTTTCGTGAAAAGTCCTGAAAGGCGTTTCGAAATTTCCATAAAAGATGCTCCCATTAAAATGCGAAGACGACACTGCAAGTATGCAGGTTTTTTCCGACGGTTTGCGTAGAACGCTACAATCAATACAGCTCGAGTCCAGCGACAAATTCTACGACCGCCATGGGCTCTCTCCCGTCATCTGACTCTTTTTGTCGGATGACGGGTTCTCCACGCTGACAGGACATGCCCCCTTGATCCGGTCACGCAATACCCTGCCAACTGGTGATTGAGTGTCACTGCTTGGTTCGGTCGGGGCCTTATTTAGCTTCACCTTTTAAATCTGGACGAACACCCCGACCGGGCCGCAGTGATTCCTTGTTGGGTACAGGTTGGGAACACAAAAAACGTACCCAACACATCAAACGAGGCCGGATCGCACCCAAACCGTACCCAAGCGCCGCACTCAAACGTACCCAAGGCCACGACCAGGGCGAGAAATTTTTTAGATTTAGTGGGTTATATGGTGGAGCCTAGGGGAGTCGAACCCCTGACCTCTTGCATGCCATGCAAGCGCTCTCCCAACTGAGCTAAGGCCCCATTATGGTACCGTTGGTGCGGTGGACGGACGTTTAGGAGACAGTGACGACGAGTGCAAGTCCAAAAATGGAATTGAACTCGAATTTCCGCCCGGGCTGCCCGTCAAATGAAAAAGGCGACCCTGAGGTCGCCTTCTTGCGTAATCAGCTTTCGTCTTCCGAAGATATGTCGGTAATATCGTCCAGAGAAACGTCATCACTGCTGTCGTCATCGTCGTCCAGCAGATCGTCGTCCAGTTCGACATCGACACTGTCGTCATCGTCCAGGACCAGCTCCTCTCCGGACGCGTTTTCACGCGCTTTGACCGAAGCTGCATCTTCAGCATCCGCCGCGATCATGCGGCTTTTGGATGTTTGAAGCTCCACGATCTCGCCAGTGTAGGGGCTGATGATCGGGTCCTTGTTCAGGTCGTAAAATCGCTTACCGGTGGTCGGGCAAACGCGCTTTACGCCCCATTCTTCCTTGGGCATGTCAAATCCCCTTGATATCAGGTGAGTCGTCTAAATGATTCAGCTCACCTGCCACAGGCAGAGGGCACTGTCAAAGTCTTTGCGCAAGAGAGGTCGCGATATGGGAGAGTACGCATTGCCAGGGACACCACCGGTGCCACTGAGGCTGCGCAAATCCGCCCGGGCGCGGCGCATCAGTTTGCGAATTTCTCAGCTGGACGGGCGGGTTACGTTGACCTATCCGATTGGAGTGCCTGAATCCGAGGCGCTGAGTTTCGCACGTACCAAGGAAGAGTGGATTCGCCAGCATTTGCAGGATAGGCCGGTAACGGCCGTGGTGCAGTTTGGACAGCAAGTACCGATTGAAGGCGTTGCCCGGCGAATCGTGCCGGCGGACGGTCGACGTGTTCAGTTGCAGGCGGACGAGGTCGCAGTGCCAAAAGGGGCCGAGGCACGCAGATTGGCCCGGTTTTTGAAGGAACTGGCGCGGGACCGGTTAACCGGTGCGTGCGATGATTATGCTGCAATGCTGGGACGCCCATACACCACGCTTAGCCTGCGCGACACGCGGTCACGCTGGGGGTCATGCAGTTCGCATGGCGGATTGATGTTCTCGTGGCGTCTCATTCTGGCGCCGCCAGACGTACTGCACTATGTGGCTGCACATGAAGTGGCGCATCTTGCCGAGATGAACCACTCGCCCGCATTCTGGGCGCAGGTAGAGAATATCTTCGGCCCCTATCAGCAACCCCGTCGCTGGTTGCGCGACAATGGGGCAGAGTTGCATCGATACAGTTTCGACGCAAAGCCGAGTTGACCTTGCGCTATTTTGTGATCACATAAGCGGATGTTGAGCACACGCCCGTCTGAAACCCAAACTGCCACTCACGACCGGGTGTACCGCGCCCTGAGGTCTCGAATCATGCACGGCGAAATGGCGCCGGGTCAGGCGCTGACCTTGCGTGGTATCGGCAAGGAGTTTGGCGTCTCGATGACCCCGGCGCGAGAGGCCGTGCGCCGTCTGGCCGCCGAGGGGGCTTTGTTCCTGTCCAATTCCGGCCGGGTCTCGACGCCCGAATTGACCAACGACCGGATCGAAGAATTGGCAGCGTTGCGCGCGTTGCTGGAAGTCGAATTGGCCAGCCGGGCTCTGCCCAGGGCGCATATTGCGCTGATCGACCGGTTGCAGACCATCAATATGACCGTTGCAGAAACGGTGACCAAGCGGGACGCGGTTGGTTACATCCGGTCAAATCTGGAGTTTCACCGCACCCTGTACCTGCGTGCTCAAGCGCCCGCGATGCTGGCCATTGCCGAAACGGTCTGGCTGCAACTGGGGCCAACGATGAGAGCACTTTACGGTCGTCTCAGGCGCACTGAACCACCGCATTATCACAAGCTGATCATCGCTGCCCTCAAGGCCGGGGACGAACCGGGCTTGCGCTTGGCGGTCCGCTCGGACGTGACACAGGGGCTGCGCTTGCTGGTGAGCTGAGCGGCATCCCGCCGACCTTTCGGCGCACAAGATAGAGGGGTTCACTGTTCTGGCCTGTTCAGCCCGACTGGGTTACTCTTGAGGCAAATCACAAACAAGAGCAGACCACAGCCATGATCACTCGCCGGACTTTTTCCATTTGCCTTGGATCAACATTGTTGGCCGCCTGCACGGGTGGTGGTGCGCCATCCAGCGCGCCTGCTTCCCGAATGCGGGCAGTTCCCAATGCAGGCTGGGATGCCTGGGTCGCCGGGTTCAAGGGCAGGGCGGCATCGCAGGGAATTTCACAATCCACAATTGACCGCGCTTTTCAGGGCGCAGGGTACCTTCCTGATGTGATCGAGCGCGACCGCAATCAGGTAGAGTTCAAGCGTTCGCTCGAAGATTATCTGGCCATTGCCGCCTCGGACGAGCGGATCAGCACAGGACAGAAGATGCTGCGGCAATATAACGGGATGCTGTCGCAGATCGAGGCGCAGTACGGAGTAGACAAGGAAATCGTTGTTGCAGTGTGGGGGCTGGAAAGCCGCTATGGCGCGCGTCGCGGCGATGTGCCCGTTGTGTCAGCTCTATCAACACTGGCCTATGATGGGCGACGTGGTCAGTTCTTTGAAAGCCAGTTGATCGCGGCGATGAAGATCCTTCAGAACGGCGACACCACGCCTGACAAGATGACCGGCAGCTGGGCCGGTGCGATGGGGCATACGCAGTTCATTCCAACCTCTTACCTCGCTTATGCGGTGGATTTCACCGGCGACGGGCGGCGGGATATCTGGTCGGATGATCCGACGGATTCGCTGGCTTCGACCGCAGCTTATCTGTCGCGTGCAGGCTGGGTGCGGGGGCAGCCCTGGGGGGGCGAGGTCGGAACCGTTTCCGGTACTCCGGTGGCCGTGCTGCAACCGCAGGTACCCGGGCCGCGCATTGCTGTCTTCCGCAATTTTCAGGTCATCAAACGCTACAACAACTCGGACAGCTACGCGATTGGCGTCGGGCATCTGGCGGACAGAATTGCCGGCGGCGCACCGTTTCAGGCCTCGTTCGGGCCAGATGAAAACGGTCTGACATTGGACGACCGCAAGGAATTGCAACGTCGGCTGACATCCGAAGGGTATGATACGAAGGGCGCGGACGGGGTGATCGGCAAAAACACAACGTCAGCCATCAGCGCGTATCAAAGCGCCAATGGCCTTGCTGTCACCGGAGAGCCCTCGGTCGCATTGTTGCGCAGGTTGGGTGGCTGACGGTTACGCCGCCAACCCTTTTGATCCGATATCGAGGAATTTTTGACGGCGGTCCTGAATCAGGGCTGCCGCGTCTTTGCCGTCCAGTTCCGCCAACATGGCGGTAAGTGCCTCGCGGACGGCTTTGACAGTTGCAGGACGATCGCGATGCGCACCGCCCTTGGGTTCAGGGATGATCCGGTCACAAACGCCAAGCTTGTGAAGGTTCTGAGCGGTCAGCCGCAGCGCTTCGGCGGCTTCACGCATCTTTTCTGCATCTTTCCACAAGATTGACGCGCAGCCTTCCGGCGAGATCACCGAATAGACCGAATGTTCCAGCATCGCCACGCGGTTGGCGGTGGCAAAGGCCACGGCTCCGCCCGAGCCGCCTTCGCCGATGATGACCGACACCAGGGGCACACCGATCTTCAGGCACATCTCGGTCGACCGGGCAATCGCTTCGGACTGACCGCGTTCCTCGGCGCCTTTGCCGGGATAGGCGCCGGCAGTATCGATCAGGGTGATCACCGGCAGGCCAAACCGCCCGGCCATCTCCATCAGGCGGACCGCCTTGCGATAACCTTCGGGCCGGGCCATGCCGAAATTTCGCTCGATCCGCGATTTGGTGTCGCTGCCTTTTTCATGGCCGATTACCATGACCGGTTGATCGTTGAAACGTGCAAGCCCGCCAATCACGGCCAGATCATCGGCAAAATTGCGATCTCCGGCCAAAGGGGTGAATTCGGTGAACAGAGCATTGACGTAAGCGCTGCAATGCGGGCGTTCCGGGTGTCGGGCGACCTGGCATTTCCGCCAAGGCGTCAGGTCGGCATAAAGCTCACCCAGAAGCTTGGCGGCTTTGGCGTCCAAAGCGGCGGCTTCTTCGGTTACGTCCATCTCTTCGTTGGTGCGGGCCAGCGCACGCAGTTCTTCAGCCTTGCCTTCAATCTCGGCCAGTGGTTTTTCGAAATCCAGATACTGGGTCATGACGCCTCTCAACGCGAAAGTTCCCTGCTATATGGCCTGACGATGCTCCGGATGCAACTCAGCAAGATCTGTGTGTCGAAGATGTTCGATTTCATGTGGGCGAATAGAAAAACGGATACTGGTGGACACCACCAATAAAGACAGCGCGCTGCGTGCGCAGGCCTGCACCCATGATAGCCTTGCCGCGAAGTCTGACCCTATGATCCACCCGACACCGCGCCCGAGGATGTGCTGGCTGAAACCTGCCTGTCGTTGAAGCAGGTCAACTGGGCCAGAGAACGGGATAGAGTGAGGCCACAAGCAGCACCGCCATTGTCCAGTTGAACACAACCAGCCGGCGCGGGTTCGTCAGCACCCGCGACATCTGCTGACCAAGAAAGGTCCATGTGCTCACCGACGGCAGGTTGACCGCCCCGAAAACCAACGCAACGAGGGCAATTGCATGCAGGGTCTGATTGGGTGTGTAAGCGGTTGTGGCGGTCAGGGCCATGGCCCAGGCTTTGGGGTTCACCCACTGAAAGGCGGCGGCCTGTAGAAACGTCATGGGAGTCCCCGCTGCCAAAGCGCCTCCGGCTGGTGCGGCATGTGCGATCTTCCATGCCAGATACAGCAGATAGATCACCGACACGATCTTCAGCACTGAATGGCTGACCGGATATCGGTCAAAGACCTGAACCAGCCCTGCACCAACCAGCAGCACCATGAGCGTGAAGCCAAGGCCAATGCCCAACATATGCGGGATCGAACGCCGAAAGCCGAAATTCGCTCCCGATGCCATCAGCATCAGATTGTTCGGCCCGGGCGTAATGGATGTCACGAAGGCAAAGGCGATGAGGGCCAGAAGGATGTCGTAAGTCATACTGCGAAGTATCGTCCGACCGGCAGCAAATTAAATTGCTTTTTCGTGCGCGTTTCTGCTATTTCTGCAACTTGTGATGAAGAATGATCATTTAAATCGCCAGATATTGCATGAACTGACCCGTGATGGGCGTATCAGCAACCTGGAATTGGCCGAACGGATCGGGCTGTCGCCTTCCGCCTGCCTGCGTCGCGTTCAAGAGCTTGAGAAAGCCGGCGTGATCACCGGCTATCGTGCGGTTTTGAACCCGGCGTCGATGGGTGTCGGCTTTGTCGCCTACATCGGCGTTGGTCTTGGCGAACACACAAAAGCGGCGCAGGAGGGGTTTGAACGGGCTCTGCAACAAGCCCCCGAAGTGGTCGAATGCCACAACATCACCGGTACGATCGAATACCTGCTGCGCGTCGAATGCGCCGACTTGCCGTCCTACAAGACCTTCCATACCGAGGTGCTGGGAACGCTGCCACATGTTACGTCGATCACTTCCTATGTGGTCATGGGGTCGCCCAAGGATCTGCGTGCGTAACCTCTGAAATTGTGAAGCCGCACTCTCTTGCAGCGCAAATTTTCAGAGCCTAGTGTCACTGTAATGACGTTGCCAGGGGATACGCCCAGCCAAAACGGCGCGCAAACAGGGAGATTACGATGAAACTCGTTCGAACAGTGGCGACCGCAGTTGCCATGTCGGTAGTTGCCGGGGCCGCTTTGTCTGCACCGCTGAAACTGCAACCTGCCAATCCACAGCCTTCTCCGAAGGCAGGGTTGAATGTCAAATACATTGGCACAGGCAATCAACACAAGAAGATCCGGGATCTGAGTCAGGCAAAAAGCATGCTGTCTCAGGCAAAGCCCGGAAAGCCGTTGCGTGGGTTGGATTATAGGGACACAAGCAAGGGTGAGGACGTCATGACGTTCGACGAAGCCTACAATGTTGCCGCTGAGGTGACAGGGTATATGCGGTTTAACTCACCGGGCGTTTACGAGCTGGAAACGTGGTCGAATGACGGGATAGAAGCTTGGGTTGGTGGTCAGCAGATCGGCCGCGTAACTGGTATTCAAGGTTGTGAAGCCAATCAACGTACGGAAGTGGAAGTGCCCAAAGCGGGTTGGTATCCGTTGAAGATCGTCTATTTCCAGAAACTGGGAACCTCTTGCCTGATGATGAAGTCAGGAAAGAAGGGTGAGCGCTTCACATGGACGCCCAATGAGGTTTTCGGCCGTTGAAGAGTTTAAAAAGGGCGCTCGGTGGGGCGCCCTTTTTTATGGCTTAGCTGCTCGCCGCAATCAGTTCGGCCTGTGCCACAATGACTTCAGCCTGCTTGATTGAGGCGATGTCGACAAGACGTCCTTTGTAGACGGTCGCGCCTTCACCGTTGGCTTTGGCCTGCTCCATTGCGGCCAGGATTTCGCGGGCCTCGGAAACGGCCTCATCCGACGGGGTAAAGACCTGATTGGCCAGTGCGATCTGCTTGGGATGGATCGCCCATTTGCCGATCATACCCAGTGTGGCCGAGCGTTTCGCCTGAGCGATGTACCCTTCATCATCACTGAAATCCCCGAATGGTCCATCCACTGGCAGCACCCCATGGGTGCGGCAGGCCGCAACGATGGCGGCTTGGGCCCAGTGCCAGGGATCGGACCAGTGTTTTTCACCCTCGCGTAGCATGTAATAGTTTTCCTGTGTGCCGCCGATGCCCGTGGTCTGCATTCCCATCGAGGCGGCAAAATCTGCGGCCCCAAGGCTCATGGCCTGCAAACGGGGTGAGGAGGCTGCGATCTCTTCCACATGCGCGATACCGGCAGCGGATTCGATAATGACCTCGAAGCTGATCGGTTTGGTCCGGCCCTTGGCGCGTTCAATGGCGGTGACAAGGGCATCCACGGCATAGACATCTGATGCACAACCGACTTTGGGAATCATGATCTGGTCCAGACGGTCGCCTGCCTGCTCCAACACGTCGACAACGTCACGATACCAATAGGGGGTATCCAATCCGTTGATGCGAACGGACATGTATTTATTGCCCCAATCAACAGTATTCAGCGCTTCGATGACGTTGGCGCGGGCTACATCCTTGTCCGAAGGCGCAACCGAATCCTCAAGGTCAAGGTTGATCACATCCGCAGCAGAAGCTGCCATTTTCGGGAACAGTTTGGTATTCGACCCCGGACCAAACAGTTGACAGCGATTGGGTCGTGCAGGCGCGGCGGGTTGGATGCGAAAGCTCATCTGGACCTCGTGTGGGTAATGAAGTTGCGATTTTCTCGCCCAATGAGGTATTAAATTGCGCAACTTGGCGCAAGGGAGATTGTGCATCTGCGGCAATGCGGTTGCAGAATGCAGATTTCCAGCAGAAGATGAGTGGTGATTAAAGATTAATCAATTTGAAAACTTCGAAGAATTTTGCGCCATCCTGCATAAGGGCGCAAGAACATCGCGCGATAGCTGTGTTTGACGGAGCAGAACGCGAAACGCTCGTTTTGCCGCTTCACTAGCTTAGGCCGGAATCAAAGGAGTGACCGCAATGATCGAGACACCGTACCTGCTGTTTTTGGGCGATGCGCCCGACCAATTGGCGGCCAAAGTGGCTGTGGGCATCAAGGATTGGCGCCCGGAAAACGCCGTCGGCCAATACCGTATGGACGGCTGCAAGGCCGATCTGGGCCTGACCGATATGACCCTGACAGAGGCCAAAGAGGCCGGTGCCAAAACGCTGGTCATCGGCGTGGCCAACCGTGGGGGCGTGATCAGCCAGGAATGGAAAAAGGTTCTGGTCATGGCACTGGAGGAAGGGTTTGATCTGGCCTCCGGCTTGCACAACCTGTTGCGCGATGAACCTGACCTGGTGGCGGTGGCTGAAGCGACCGGTCAAAAGCTGCACGACGTGCGTGTGCCCGAAGTCGATTACCCGATTGCCAACGGGATCAAGCGCAAGGGCAAGCGTTGTCTGGCCGTGGGCACCGATTGTTCGGTCGGCAAGATGTACACTGCAATGGCGATGGATGCTGAAATGCGCAAGCGTGGTATGAAGTCGACCTTCCGCGCAACTGGTCAGACGGGCATCCTGATCACCGGCGATGGTGTGCCGCTGGACGCCGTGGTCGCGGATTTCATGGCGGGCTCGATCGAATGGCTGACACCTGACAACGACGACGATCACTGGGACCTGATCGAAGGCCAGGGCTCATTGTTCCATGTATCCTATTCCGGTGTGACCATGGCACTGATCCACGGCGGCCAGCCGGACGCCCTGATCCTGAGCCATGAACCGACCCGTGAGCACATGCGCGGTCTGCCGACCTATCAGCAACCGTCTTTGGAAACCCTGCGCGACACCGCGCTGGCCCTGGCCAAAGTGGCGAACCCCGATTGTCAGGTCGTCGGCGTTTCCGTCAACACGCAGCACCTGTCCGAAGAGGACGCGACGGCGTATCTGGCCAAGATCGAAGCAGACATGGGGCTGCCTGCGACCGATCCGTTCCGCTTTGGTTCAGGCAAGCTGGTGGACGCGCTGGCTGCGATGTGATCTGAGACACGTGCCGGTGGCGGGTTCAACCGCTTCCGGCGTTAGATTTGGAAAAGATGAAGGAGCGGGTGCGTGCGGATAGAGGTCTCTCGCGATGTGTTTCGGCTGGCGCAGGTGTTTACCATCTCGCGCGGGTCACGGACCGAGGCAAAAGTGCTGACGGTTCGGGTGTCGGACGGAACGCATCAGGGCTGGGGTGAATGCGTTCCCTATGCGCGTTATGACGAAACGCTCGAGTCGGTTGAGGCCGAGATTGCCGGCTTGCCTGCGGAGTTCACCCGCCAGTCGCTGATGGACCTACTGCCTGCTGGTGCCGCCCGGAACGCCGTGGATTGCGCCTTGTGGGATCTGGAAAGCAAGCGCGCGGGAAAGCGTGCCTGGGATTTGGCGGGTCTGCCTGTTCCGGGACCAGAGATCACCGCATACACTTTGTCGCTGGACACGCCCGCGGCGATGCAGGCCCAGGCGGCCGAGAACGCGCATCGCCCGCTTCTGAAAATCAAACTGGGCACCCCAGATGACATGCCGCGGCTTGAGGCGGTGCGGGCCGGTGCTCCGAATGCCAAGATCATCGTGGATGCGAACGAAGGCTGGTCGGCCGAGGTTTACGCCGACCTCGCCCCTCATCTGGTACGTTTGGGCGTGGCACTGGTCGAGCAACCCTTGCCCGCCGGGGACGACGACGCATTGATCGGAATGGACCGCCCGGTGCCCGTCTGCGCAGACGAGTCCTGCCATGATCGCGCCAGCCTGTCCGGACTGATGGGCAAATACGATGTCATCAACATCAAACTCGACAAAACCGGTGGCCTGACCGAGGCACTGGAACTTCGCAAAGCCGCAATCGCGGAAGGGTATGACATCATGGTCGGCTGTATGGTTGGCAGCTCGCTTGCCATGGCACCCGCGACACTGTTGGCGCAGGGTGCGATGGTGACGGACCTTGACGGCCCGCTTCTGTTAGCCGAAGACCGCGACACCCCGCTGATTTTTGACGACGCCGGAGTTCACCCGCCAGAAGCGGCGCTCTGGGGCTGAGGAGACAAACATGACCCGAACCGTATACGTAAATGGCGAATACCTGCCCGAGACCGAGGCCAAGGTATCCATCTTTGACCGTGGCTTCCTGTTTGCTGATGCGGTTTACGAAGTGACCAGTGTATTGGATGGTAAGCTGATTGATTTCGAAGGTCACGCAGTGCGCCTGAAGCGGTCTCTGGATGAGCTGGAGATGGCCGAGCCCTGCACCAAGGAAGAGCTGCTGGAGATCCACCGCAAGCTGGTTGATCTGAACGGCATCGAAGAGGGCCTGGTCTACCTGCAGGTCTCGCGCGGCAGTGACGGTGACCGGGATTTTGTCTTCCCTTCGGCAGATACCAAACCCAGCCTCGTTCTGTTCACGCAGAACAAGCCCGGGCTGGCTGACAGTCCGGCAGCACAGAAAGGTGCCAGGATCATCTCGATCGAGGACATCCGCTGGGGCCGCCGCGACATCAAAACCGTGCAGCTGCTTTACCCTTCGATGGGCAAGATGATGGCCAAGAAATCGGGCTGTGATGATGCATGGCTGGTCGAGGACGGCTTTGTGACCGAAGGCACCAGCAACAACGCCTATTTCGTCAAGAACGGCAAGATCGTGACCCGCCCGCTGTCCAACGACATCCTGCACGGGATCACCCGCAAGGCCGTGCTGCGCCTGGCGGCCGAAGCGCAGATGGAAGTTGAAGAACGTCTGTTTACCATCGACGAAGCCAAGGAGGCTGACGAGGCGTTCACAACCTCGGCCAGCGCATTCGTGATGCCCGTCGTGGAAATCGACGGAGTCGCGCTGGGTGATGGTACACCCGGGCCGATTGCCAAACGCCTTCGTGAAATTTACCTGGATGAAAGCCGAAAGGCCGCGATCTGAAGAAACACCACGTCGGACGGCGTTGCGGTAAACTGCTGCGGCGCCGTGCCAACATCAGTCGGATTCGGGGGCAGGACAGGGAGTTTCGCTGTAGGTCTCGCCGAGCATGAGCAGATCACATGCGACTTTCGGCCAAAAAACAGGTCACTTGCGAAGTTGAGCCGAGACACCGGTCTTAACTGTCGGACCAGTTCCAGCTTTGTCACAAGAATATGGTTGAAGGCGGGGTTACCCGACTTTGAAAGGGCTCAGGCTTTCCTGAAACTGTTCAATGAATTCAAGCGTCACCAACGACGGTTGCTTCAATATTGGGCGTACCAACGAGAGAGTATGTGTCAGCAATGGCCTGAATGGCCGATAACTCAATCCGCGTGAGGTGTATTGGACGGCATCCAGTTCGCTTACGACCGAGACACCGACACCTTTCAGCGCCAATTCACATGCCGCTGTGAACTGCCTGACCTCAATATGCGAGTTCAATTCGACATTAGCATTTTGAAACACTTTCGAAAGCCGCCCGAAAAAGTCGCTGTCGCGTCGGGTGTGGATGATTTTGCTGTGTGCAAGATCCGCCGGGGTAACTTCGGAAAGGCCTTCCAACTCGTGCCCGGTGGGGAACACGCACACCGTGCGAACGCCGATGTTTCTGCTTTCTACCGCCGGATGACCGTGAAAACTGTCTGTGATTCCGAAATCATACTGCTCGCCAATCATCCATTCGAGAATGCGTTCAGGTCGGTCAGGCTCGATCGTCAGGGTGACACCGGGCCGATCCTTCAAGAAGCTGGCGACGACTTTGGGCAAATGGCTGGTGGCAAATCCAGGTAGGCAGGCGACACGGATGTGCCCTGCTTTGCGTTGTGTGATATCCTGGCTGACATCCGAGATTTGCCTCATGAGTTCGAGAACGCGCTCGACGCTGGGCAAGAGGTAACGAACCTCCTGCGTTGGCACCAATCGGCCCTCCCGGCGATCAAAAAGCTGAAACCCAAGCGATTTTTCTAGATCAGACAGCAGCCTGCTGACAGCTGGCTGGGTCACTCCAAGATCGGTCGCAGCGGCTGTGACAGACCCGTTTTTGGTCACGGCCATTAGGGCCTCCAATTGCCGCACTCTCAGAATTTGACTCATTGTTGATCCCCAGCAACCACGCCAAGTCATAACACTATGTTATTTTTTCACCAAGTAGATAGGCCTTGAATTATATTTCTGTAACGCTAACGTCGTGAAATCGTCATGTGTGCCGTTTACGCGTTGTGGTCGGTATTCAACGAAGCATCAAACCTGATGCATGGGAGGAATCATGAAAAAGAATTTGCTTGGCGCTCTTGCCATCACCACGGCCTTGTCCCCCTTGGCGGCAATGGCGCAAACCGAAGTTCAGTTCTGGCATGCCTTCACCGGTCGCCTTGGTGAGCTTGTCAAAGGACAGGTTGAAGAATTCAACGCCAGTCAGGATGACTTTGTCGTGGTTGAAAGCCACAAGGGCAACTACTCGGAAACCCTGAACGCTGGCATTGCTGCATTCCGTGCCGGTGAACAGCCAAATATCCTGATGGTATTCGAAGTCGGCACGGCGACAATGATGTCAGCCGAAGGTGCGATCAAGCCGGTCTATGAAGTGATGGCGGAAAGCGGCGCGTCATTTGATCCCGATGCATATATAGGCGCAGTCAAAGGGTATTATACGACGACTGACGGAGAGATGCTGTCTCTTCCTTTCAACTCCTCGACGCCAGTTCTGTGGGTTAACCGCGATGCCATGGAAGCCGCTGGCGTTGATCCGGACACGGATCTGTCCACATGGGAAAAAGTTGGCGAGGTCCTTGAACAGCTGAAGGCGGGTGGCGAGGATTGCCCGCTGGTGACAGCATGGCAAAGCTGGATTCACCTTGAGAACCTGTCAGCCTATCACGACGTTCCGTTTGCATCCCAGGACAACGGTTTTGCTGGACTGGATACCGAGCTTATGCTGAACGGTCCGGTGCAGGTTGCACATCTGACCGCAATGGGTGACTGGGCCCAGGACGGCAAGTTCATCTA
Organism: Ruegeria sp. YTSC106; assembly: GCF_059609765.1. Classification (NCBI taxonomy): domain Bacteria; kingdom Pseudomonadati; phylum Pseudomonadota; class Alphaproteobacteria; order Rhodobacterales; family Roseobacteraceae; genus Ruegeria; species Ruegeria sp. YTSC106. The sequence goes on along the minus strand of NZ_JBXWMI010000011.1, from coordinate 146,333 downwards.
CACTGGCCGCAGAAACGAAGGCGGTGCGAACTTCCGGTCAGGCGAGTGCGCATTGTTCACTGAAAGTTCGGCCGGGTACGCTGGCATCAAGGCAGAGGCCGAGTTCGACTTCGACGTGCGTCCGCTGCCCTATTGGGAATCCGTCACCGGTGAGCCGCAAAACACCATCATCGGCGGCGCGTCTCTTTGGGTAATGGAGGGTCATGAGCCCGAAGAATACCGAGGCGTCGGCGAGTTCCTGAGCTTCCTGTCCTCGTCGGATGTGCAGGCGGCGTGGCATCAGAACACCGGTTATCTTCCGATTACCGTCGAAGCCGGCGAGGCCACCCGTGCGGCAGGTTTTTATGACGAAAACCCGGGCACCGACATCGCGGTGATCCAGATGACCGCGAAAGAGCCGACCTCAAACTCGAAAGGCTTGCGTCTGGGTTCGTTCGACCAGATTCGCGGCATCATCGACGAAGAGCTTGAAGCGATCTGGTCCGGTGAGAAAACAGCTCAGGAAGCGATGGACAGCGCGAAGGAACGCGGCGATGCGTTGCTGCGCCGTTTCGAATCCGCCAATCAATAAGTCGTAACTTCATGCGGGCCTTTTCAGGGCCCGCATTTTCTTTCTTCGGTGGGTTTTCAGGATGGAAAAACGCGTCACCTTTCGCGGCTGGCTGTTGCCATTGGCTCTGATTGCCCCTCAGGTCATCATTTCCGCCGTCTTTTTCTTCTATCCCGCCGGTCAGGCCATATGGCAGTCACTGTTCATACCTGATCCGTTCGGGTTGTCGTCCCAGTTCGTGGGGCTGGGCAACTTTGAATTCCTACTGAGTGACAAGTTTTATCGCGCCTCTTTCGTGACAACGGCAGTGTTTTCCACGCTGGTTACGCTGTGCTCGATGATCCCTGCCTTGTTTCTTGCGGTCATTGCGGATCGATTGATCAAAGGGTCCGGGGTCTATCGGACTTTGCTGATCTGGCCCTACGCTGTCGCTCCTGCCGTTGCGGGTGTTTTGTGGCTGTTCATGTTCAACACGCGCGTCGGCGTCGTGTCATGGTATCTCAGCCAGCTTGGTTATGACTGGAACCACGTTCTGAACGGCACCGAAGCTATGGGGCTGGTGGTCGTTGCCTCCGCCTGGGGGCGCATAAGCTATAACTTCCTGTTCTTTTTCGCTGCCCTGCAATCCGTTCCTAGATCCGTGATCGAGGCGGCGGCGATTGACGGCGCGCATTTCTGGCGCCGGTTCTTTACGATCGTGCTGCCGTTGCTGTCGCCGACGGCGTTCTTCTTGCTGGTGGTGAACGTCGTTTATGCCTTTTTCGAAACCTTTGGCGTGATCCACACAATCACCGGTGGCGGGCCGCAACAATCGACGACAATCCTTGTCTACAAGGTTTTCTCCGATGGGTTTGTGGGACAGGACCTCGGCTCGTCTTCGGCGCAATCGGTCATCCTGTTGATCGTCGTTGGTCTGTTGACGGTCATCCAGTTCAAATACGTGGAAAAGCGGGTGCATTACTGATGGCGGCCCAACAACACGGAATGGTCGAAAAACGCGGCGCGGGCATCTGGTTGTCCCATGCTTTGATGATCCTCGGTGTCCTGATCATATTTTTCCCCATATGGCTTGCCTTTGTGGCCTCGACCGTGACCCAGGCCGAGATCGTCTCACCGCCAATGCCAGTCGTGCCCGGCGATCAGTTCTGGGTGAACTACAAAGCGGCGCTGTTCTCGGGGGTAAACGTGCCCGTGGCAACGATGCTGTTCAACAGTCTGGTGATGGCGATTGGTATTGCAGTGGGAAAAATCGCCATCTCGTTGCTGTCGGCTTTTGCAATCGTTTATTTTCGGTTTCCAGGGCGAACGACGTTCTTTTGGTTGATCTTCCTGACGCTCATGCTGCCGGTCGAAGTCCGCATCGTTCCGACGTTCGAAGTTGTTGCCGGATTCGGTATGCTCAACAGCTATTACGGGCTGATCTTTCCCCTGATCGCCTCGGCCACGGCAACCTTCCTGTTCCGTCAGTTTTTTTTGACGATCCCGGATGAACTGGCCGAAGCCGCCCGGGTGGACGGGGCCCGCCCGATGCGATTCTTTATTGATATTGTGGTGCCGATGAGCCGTACAAACATCGCGGCGCTGTTCGTGATCCTGTTTATCTATGGCTGGAACCAGTACCTTTGGCCGCTGCTGATCACGACTGATCCCGAGATGAATACCATCGTGATGGGTATCAAACAGATGTTTCCGTCCGGCGACGACTTTGCGCATTGGCCGACGATCATGGCGACGTCCATTCTGGCGATGATCCCGCCGGTCATTGTGGTGGTTTCGATGCAAAAGCTCTTTGTCCGAGGCCTTGTCGATAGTGAGAAGTAAGAAATGGCAACAGTTACCTTAGAGAATGTCAAAAAGAGCTTTGGCCCGACGGATGTGATCCACGGTGTTGATGTCGATATCGCCGATGGAGAGTTCATCGTGATCGTCGGCCCGTCAGGCTGTGGTAAATCTACGTTGTTGCGGATGGTGGCGGGGCTGGAAACGGTCACGTCCGGGGAAATCTGGATCGGCGGTGAGCGCGCCAATGACAAAGAGCCGATGGATCGCGACATTGCGATGGTGTTCCAGAACTACGCGCTCTATCCGCACATGTCCGTGCGTCAGAACATGGGATATGGCCTGAAGATCGCTGGATTGCCCAAGGCTCAGATCGATCAAAAGGTGACCCAGGCGGCAAAACTGTTGCAGCTCGAACCTTTGCTGGATCGCAAACCCAGGCAGTTATCAGGCGGTCAGCGTCAGAGGGTGGCGATGGGGCGGGCCATTGTCCGCGAGCCTGCAGTTTTCCTGTTTGACGAACCGCTCTCGAACCTCGACGCCAAGCTTCGTGTTCAGATGCGTCTGGAAATACGCGAGCTTCAGGAAAAGCTGGGGATCACGTCACTTTACGTTACGCACGACCAGGTCGAAGCAATGACAATGGCCGACAGAATGATCGTGATGAATGGCGGTATTGCCGAGCAGATCGGCACGCCGCTGGAAGTCTATGAAACCCCGCATACGCTGTTCGCCGCGCAATTCATCGGCAGCCCGGCGATGAACATTTTTGAAGCGCGGCGCGAAAACGGGACCATCAAGATCGGAGAAATCGAAGTCGGACCCTCTCAGGGTGCAGACAGCGCCGTGAAGCTTGGCATAAGACCAGAGCATCTGGTGTTGAATGACAATGGCCCACTTGAAGCGGCGATTCAGATAGCTGAACCGCTTGGGGCCAATACGTTGCTGCACGGTCACTTATCTGGCACTGCAAGCGCGATCACGGCGAGCCTTCCCGGCGTCCACCCGATCGAGGGACGCCACCCGGTTATGCAGTTCTCGGTCGCACCAGAGAACATGCATTTGTTTGACCACGTGACGGGCAAAAGGCTGGAAGGCTGATGTTGTTTCAGCAGGTTGAAGCCTTTCGTGGCGGTGAAAACCTGATCCGGGTTGTTGGCCATCGGGGGGCACGAGGTGTGTTACCTGAAAACAGCATGGTGGGCTTCGACTTTGCGCTCTCCATTGGTGTCCCGCTTCTTGAGTTTGACGTTGTTCTGACTGCCGATAATGTGCCGGTCATAACGCACAATCATCGCCTGCACGCAGCGAGCTTTCGCGATTCCAATGGCCTGTTTCTGATCGGAGAAGAGCCGAAAGTTTCCGCACTGACTTACGAGCAACTCCGGCAATTTGATATCGGGCGTTTGGACGGGCAATCCGCCTATGGCCAACGCTTCCCGGACCAGGCCCAAATAGATGGCGTCCGTGTTCCAAAGCTGTTGGATCTGCTCGATTTGGTCGATGACCCAAAAAACAGTGATGCCTATCTGATGCTCGAACTGAAGTCGGATCCCGACCTGGCCCATGATGCGCTATACAGGGAGAAATTCGTCGGGAGAGTTCTTCAGGACGTTCGCGGCAAAGTTTTATCTTCGCGCGCGGTCCTGCACAGTTTCGATTGGAATCTCTTGGAGGAATGTCAGCGGCAAGCTCCGGATATGCCGTCATCCTATCTGACGCAACTTCCGGAAAACGCCGACGATGTTGGTGAAGATTCCTCAAAATCCGTTTGCCCGGACTTTCGTGGTCGCCGCGACGAGATTCCAGACTTGGTAAAGCAAGCTGGCGGTTCGCTTTGGTGCCCATATTTTGCGGATGTGACGACTGAAAACGTGACGCGAGCAAAAGAGTTGGGCTTGTGCGTCGCCGTGTGGACGGTCAATGAACACGAAGAGATAGGCAGGATGATAGATCTGCGCGTGGACGCAATCGTATCCGACTACCCCGGGCGGGTTCAAAGACAACTGTCGGACTCTGGCTTCGGTTGGCGCGTAGGGCATCGGTGATCCCGGCGCCCTGAGGGTGACGTGGATGAATTTCTTTCGCCATTTGAAAATTGCCTCAAACAAAGGCCCTTCAGCCCGTTGACGCACAGGACCAGCATGTTTTTACGGCATGACCCAATGAGAGCCTATTCTCAGGAAACCGTTCTTGGGCGCGGTTGACGGAAGTCCGGAATTCCGGAACGAATGCCCAAACGCTGACCTCACTGCTCTGAGCATTCTGCTTGCGGTTGTCGGGACCGTGTTCTGCGCCTTCGGTCGATGAAGAATAATTGATACCTGCGTACCAATATTCTCAATGCCGTTAGGTATTTCTGGCATCGAGGCTCGGCAATCGCGCTGGCCACAACCGTCATCGACTGGCCGTAAAGCCTGACGGATGGCGCCAAATGCTGAGTCACATTAACAACAATCTTGTGATTGCTGCAGTTCCGTCTCTTTTCCGCCGGAATTTGTGCTGATAAGGGTAAAGTTAAGTGTTGGGGTGGTAGTAAGTGCGAGTGGGCAGATGAGAGCCGGAACAAACGGTCAAATAGCTATTTCCTGGTGTCAGACGGAAATTGACGGGCTTGAAGATGCGCCCCTTTCCTCTTTGATGATCGGAGCATCATGGTCATGGCGTGGACAAGCAATCGTCCTGAGCGAGGCTGTGGAGCAAAGCATTGGAAAAATGGGGAATGCCGGGGGCGTTGCGACCCACGTGAACAGCCACTTTCCAATTGTCCGTGAGGTTTCAGGCCTTGTGTCAGGCATTCTTACCTTTACCAACGGTGCGCAGAAGTTCTCTGCCAGGCTTGTTGTCGATGGCAAGGATACGTCGCGGACTCTCGTGTTTGACGGCGCTTGCCCGCCACGGGATGAAGAGTTCTGGATTGTCGAAGTGGCAGAGCTTGCGGCGATCCCGAACCCGCCATTGAAAAGTGACGCGACAGTAGTCTCTTTCCCGATCTCAAATTAGAGTTTCAAGGCAGCGCTACGCGGATTCGACGCTGCGTCGGTCCCGATGTCTGTCTGCCCTGATCGATTTTCTGAACTTTGCTGAATGCTGTGTTGACACCGACGGCATTGCGGCTATAAGCGCGGCTTCATTGGTGTTGGTGGCCCCCGCAAGGGGATGCCTGTCATGGGGGAAACCTCAAGAGGACAACGCCCTTCATAGTGGCCCGTTAGGGCTTCGACAAAACGAAGGAGATCAGCCGTGACCAAACGCACGTCTGCCAAGTACAAAATCGACCGCCGGATGGGCGAAAACATCTGGGGTCGTCCGAAATCCCCGGTCAACCGTCGTGAATACGGCCCCGGCCAGCACGGCCAGCGCCGCAAGGGCAAACTGTCGGACTTCGGTCTGCAGTTGCGCGCCAAGCAGAAGCTGAAAGGCTATTATGGCGACCTGACCGAGAAGCAGTTCCGCCGCATCTACGCCGAAGCCGAGCGTGTGAAGGGCGACACCGGTGAAAACCTGATCGGCCTGCTGGAGCGCCGTCTGGACGCCGTTGTTTACCGCGCCAAGTTCGTTGCAACCGTCTTTGCCGCGCGCCAGTTCGTGAACCACGGCCACGTCAAAGTGAACGGCAAGCGGGTCAACATCCCGTCCTACCGCGTCAAAGAAGGCGACGTGATCGAGGTGCGCGACAAGTCCAAGCAACTGGCTGTTGTCCTCGAAGCTGCCGCGTTGGCTGAGCGCGACGTTCCTGACTACATTGACGCCGACCACTCGAAAATGACCGCGACTTTCGTGCGCGCTCCGTCGCTGGGCGACGTGCCGTACCCGGTCATGATGGAACCGAACCTGGTCGTCGAATTCTACGCCAAGAACTAATCTTCGCAGCACCCGAATTCCGAAAGGCCGCGCTTTTTGCGCGGTCTTTTTTGTTTGATGGGGACTCTGCCTCCATCGCAACGGCCCGCGCCTTCCCTGAGGGTTATTGGCCAGATAAGGTGCGGGTCAGATCGGCAGGGGTCTGCCTTCGGCAATCGCTTCCATTGCGAAATACGATGTCACGCTGTCCAGCTCGACCTTTTCGATCAATCGCTGATAGACCTTGTCATAAGATGTCATATCCTGTGTTACGACTTTCAACTGATAGTCGTAATCTCCTCCGATCCGATGAAAATCCACGACTTCCGGGATCGTCAGAACGTGGCTCCGAAACGCTTGAAGCCACTGAGCGGAATGATGTCGTGTGCGGAGCATGACAAAGACCACAAGGCTCAAACCCAGTTTCTCACGTGCGATGCGGGCCGTGGACCCGATCAGAACGCCGTTTTCGTTCAGGGCCTTCAAGCGCCGCCAGCAAGCGTTTTGAGAAAGTCCCACACGATCCGCCAATTCCCGCTGCGACAGAGTGGCGTCCTTTTGTAGTTCTTTCAGAATGCGCGTGTCAATTTGATCTAATTTTGATGTCATAATTGATCATATGACACAAAATTTTTAAAATCTACGCAAAGATAGGTGAAGTTTTTGCGGCTCGAAAATATCACATTGGTAGGGCAGTAAGGAGCCAACATAATGACCCTGTCCAAATTTCGTGCGGAACTCTGTTCCACCACTCACAATTCAAATCTGCGCGATGGGCTGATCGGCGAGAACGTTCTGATCCCGGGTCTGCATGGAGACGTGCCGCTTGTCTATGCGGATTACGTCGCTTCGGGCCGCGCATTGCGGCAGGTCGAGGATTTTGTGGCGCAGGATGTTTTGCCGTTTTACGCAAACAGTCACACCGAGGCCTCCTACTGCGGATCCTACATGACACGTCTGCGCCGCGAAGCGCGGGCAGAAATAGCCCGCATTGTTGGTGCTCGGGAAGAGGACGCGGTGATCTTTGCCGGGTCTGGCGCCACTGCGGGGCTCAATCGGTTGGTCAGCCTGCTAGGGGTGGCAGAGGCTGACCAACCGATTGTCTTAATCGGTCCGTATGAGCATCATTCGAATATTCTGCCGTGGCGCGAAAGCAAAGCACGTGTCATCGAGATTCCCGAGGCCGAGGGTGGTGGTGTGGACCTACATGCGCTGAAAGCCGCGCTGGAGGCCCATGCGGATGCCGATTTGGTGGTCGGATCATTTTCCGCCGCGTCCAACGTGACTGGTATTATCACCGATCCTGATCCGGTCACGCGAATGCTCAAGGCGCATGGTGCTTTGGCCGTTTGGGACTATGCCGGTGGCGGGCCTTACCTGCCGATGGACATGGGGCCCGAAGGTGCCCGCAAGGATGCGATCGTGGTTTCGCCGCACAAGTTTCCCGGTGGCCCGGGCGCGTCAGGCGTTTTGGTTGTGAACCAATCTGCCGTGAAACGGACCTGTCCTAGCTGGCCGGGCGGTGGAACCGTCAGCTTCGTATCACCGTGGCGGCATGACTACAGTGCCGATCTGGCCACACGGGAAGAGGCCGGGACACCCAACGTGATCGGAGACATTCGTGCGGCGCTGGCCTTCATCGTCAAGGATGTCGTCGGAACGGACGAAATCGCCCGGCGTGAGGTGCAGTACAATCAAATGGCGCTGGACGGGTGGAAGAACAACCCGAACCTCACCCTGCTTGGGGTCGAGAGCGCGCATCGTCTGCCGATCTTCTCTTTCCTGGTGCGCGGCAATGCGGGTCAGCCTGTGCATCAGCAGTTGTTCACGCGGATGCTCAGCGATATCTACGGCATTCAGGTGCGGGGCGGCTGTGCCTGTGCAGGACCCTATGCCCACCGCTTGCTGGGGATTGATCAGGCAACGTCAGAGGCGCTGCACGCTGCCTTGTCCGCAGGGGAAGAAATGAAAAAGCCCGGTTGGGTGCGACTGAATTTCTCGTATCTGATGAGCGAGGAAACGGTTCGGTTCATCATCGACAGCGTCAATGACCTGTCACACCGGACCGAGGAGTTCGCGCCATACTACAACGCCGACCCGACAACCGCGCGCTTCAAAGCCGCATGAGGGAATTGTCGCTTTTCTCAACCCGTTGAGACAGGTATGAGAGGCCCATTCAACGGAGCCTCTCATGACCAAAATCACCCCACAACCCGGCATTATGGACATCGCGCTGTATCAGGGCGGCCAGTCGCATGTGGCCGGTGTGGAGCACGTGATCAAGCTGAGCTCGAACGAGAACCCGTTCGGACCAAGCCCCAAAGCGATTGAGGCAGTGCGCGACAGCGCTGCCACCCTGCACCGTTATCCCGGCACCGACCATGCAAGCCTGCGCGAGGCGATCGGCGTACGCCACGGACTGGACCCTGCGCGGATCATCTGCGGTGTCGGCAGCGACGAGGTTTTGCAATTCGTCGCTCAGGCCTATGCGGGGCCGGGGGACGAGGTGATCTATACCGAGCACGGGTTTTCCATGTACCCGATCATCGCGCGTATGGCCGGTGCGACGCCGGTCATGGTGGCCGAGCGTGACCGCAAAGTGGATGTGGCGGCTATTCTTGCCGCTGTGACGGGGCAGACGCGGATCGTGTTTGTCACCAATCCCGGCAATCCAACCTCGACCATGATCTCGAACGACGAACTGGAACGTTTGGCGCTGGGTCTGCCCAACACTTGCCTGATGGTTCTGGATGGCGCTTATGCCGAATTTGTCGACGGGTTCGATGGCGGGGCGTCGCTGGTTGACGCCCATGAGAATGTGATCATGACGCGCACCTTCTCAAAAGTGTACGGGCTGGGCGGTATGCGTGTCGGCTGGGGCTATGCGCATCAACCGATCATCGACGTGCTGAACCGGGTGCGCCAGCCGTTCAACCTGTCGCTGACAGCCTTGGCAGCAGCTGAAGCCGCGGTGAACGATGTCGAGTTTCTCTCTTTCTGCCAATCCGAGAATGCGCACTTGCGTGTATGGCTGGCGGATGAGTTGGCAAAAGTCGGTGTTCCGTCGGATCCGTCCTGTACCAACTTCATTCTTACACGTTTTGCCGATCAGGCCGAAGCCGAGGCCTGCGATGACTACCTGAAAACGCAGGGTTTGATTGTCCGCCGGGTTGCAGGCTACAACCTGCCGAACGCCTTGCGGATCACCGTGGGCGACGAAGAAGCGTGCCGCCGTGTGGTTGCGGCGATCACTGCATTCAAAGAGGGCGCAGCATGAGCCAGATTTACGACCGCGTTGCGCTGATCGGGCTGGGGCTGATTGCTTCGTCCATGTTCTGGGCGATAAAACGTGCGGGTCTGGCCGGGGAAGTGACGGGTTATGCCCGGTCAAAGGAGACCCGAGAAACAGCACGCAGGATCGGATTGTGTGACCGTGTTTGCGACTCGGCACGCGATGCGGTCGAAGGTGCCGATCTTGTTGTCCTGTGTGTGCCTGTGGGGGCTATGGGCGCAGTTGCAAAAGAGATTGCACCTGTGCTGAAGCCCGGTGCGACCGTTTCGGATGTGGGCTCGGTCAAGCGGGACGTCATTCGGGCGGTGCAACCGCATATCCCCGACGGCGTGCACTTCATACCCGCGCACCCCTTGGCTGGGACCGAGCATTCCGGCCCTGAGTCTGGGTTTGCCGAGCTGTTTGACAATCGCTGGTGTCTGTTGGTCCCGGTCGAGGGTTCGGACCCGGATGCCATTGCCCGCCTGCGCGCGCTTTGGGAGGGCATGGGGTCATATGTTGATGAAATGGATGCGGATCACCATGATCTGGTCCTTGCCGTAACCTCTCATGCGCCACACCTGATTGCATACACGATGGTTGGCGTGGCCGACGATCTGCGACGGGTGACCGATAGCGAAGTCATCAAGTATTCGGCCGCCGGCTTCCGGGACTTCACCCGGATTGCCGCGTCCGACCCGACCATGTGGCGGGATGTGTTCCTGTCCAACAAGGATGCCACGCTGGAAATCCTGGGCCGGTTCACAGAAGAGCTTTTTGCCCTGCAACGCGCCATCCGTACCGGGGACGGTGATCATTTGTTTGACTACTTCACCCGCACCCGTGCTATTCGTCGCGGCATTATCGACGCGGGGCAGGACACGGATGCACCGGACTTTGGGCGGGGGAAGGCAAGTTCATGAGAGTGCGCTGGGGGCATATTCTGATCGGGGTCGCAGCTTTGGGTGCTGCGACGGTTCAGGCAGCGCCCCTTGACCAGTCTTTGGTGCCTCTCATGCGTCCCTCGCTTGTTCAGCAGGCTGCCAGCACGCCTATCGCCTTTGAAGTCGCCAAACGGCGCCCGGTTTCGCGCCCGGTTTCGCCGCAAGTCACGGCTGCAGCGGCGCGCCCGTCGGAACTGCCACTTCTGGGACCGGACACGTCCTTGATGCCTTATTTGCGACCCGAGTCGGTCGAACAGCAGGTATTGTTCAAAAGGAGCAAGCTGCGCAAAGGGTCTGTTTGCGGGGATATTGCCATTCAAGGCAAGCCTGTTGGCCGTGTGGGCAGCAAGAATTCAGCCTGCGGTGTCAAGGATGCGGTGCAGATCACCTCGGTTTCGGGTGTGATGCTCAGCCGTCCCTCGACTATGGATTGTGGCACCGCCAGTGCGTTGAACAAGTGGGTCGACAAGACCGTCAAACCCACCTTCAAACGCCGGGGCCCTGTGGTCGAATTGCAAGTCGCAGCCCATTATGCCTGCCGAACCCGCAACAACCGCAAAGGCGCGAAGATATCCGAACATGGCAAGGGGCGTGCGATCGATATCTCAGGTTTCAAAATGGCCGACGGTGAGGTGGTGACCGTCCTGAACGGGTGGCGCAAGAACCCGTCTCAGAAACAGCTCAAGAAGATCTGGCGCGGGGCGTGCGGCCCGTTCGGCACCGTGCTGGGGCCAAATTCAGATCGTTATCACAAGGACCACTTTCACCTTGATACGGCCCGCTACCGCAGCGGACCCTACTGCCGTTAACGCAGGATCAGGCGCGGGGCGGGGCCCAGAGGCAATGGCCCCAGTGCCACGAAACCATCCCGAAAGTTCAGTTGCAGGTCCAAGGCGTTGGGGTTGCCGCCCAGCCCCGCCAAAAAGTTCAGTGCCCGGGTAACGGGATTCACCGCCTGATCGGGCAGGGCGCCCGCCGCATTTGCCATGGCGATCATGTCGCGCCAGTTTTCGGCTTTGACGGCGATCTCTCCGGTCGGGATGCCTTGTGCGTCCACATCCAGATCGCCGGTCGCAAACAGGCGCAACTCACCCCATTTGATCTCGACCAGACGCAGATCAATGGCGACAGGCTGCGGTCGGCTGTCTTCCAGGGCGGACCGGTCCCAAACCTTGTCGAAAGTGGTGACCATATCCAGTTCCAGCGTTTCAAAGCTTTGTGGTAACGAATTGGCGGAATGCATCAGGGCCCGCAGTTTTTCCCCCGGTGTGAACCCATCCGCGCGGGCTGTGATGGCATAGGCTTCTGAAACTGGCGTTTGTTCCATGATCAGGCTCAGCGTGTCTCCGGAGGCCAGCGTGGTGGTGTTTTCCGTTACCGACCATGCCCCCGCCGTCAAAGCCATTTTTTCCAGCACGAGCGAGACGCCCGGCTGCAATTGCAGCTCGGCAAGCAATTCGTCAGCCACAATTGTTGATGTCTGGTCGAAGTATGACAGGCGTTGCGGCGTGTCTGCGAAGCGCAATACCTGACGACCGGGCCAGATGGCGGGGCTTTTGAATTCGATCCAGTCCGCGCTCCATGCAGTGCCATTTACCGGGTCGGCCAACGCCGGATTGTTCAGACGGGTCATGTGGTGGGTTGGATACCCGGCCGTTGCGACATCCGAGAAATCCGCCTGCCAGCCGCGTGCCTCCTGCTGGTCGAACCAGCCAGTGATCGCAGAGCGCAGGCCATACCCGGCCACGAACCAATATGCGCTCCACGCAATGGTAACAAAAATCAACACTCGTATCAGACGCATCCGAAATGGCCCTTTTTCCTGCCTTGGAATTGATGTTTATAGGCCGAAACAGGCAAGGACCAGTGCAATGACGATGTGGGTTTTCGGATATGGATCGCTGCTGTGGAATCCGGGCTTTCCGGTGGCGCGCAGTGAACGCGCGACGCTGCACGGGTTTGCCCGGTCCTTTTGCATGAGTTCGATCCACCACCGCGGGACAGAGGAAAAACCCGGTCTGGTGCTGGCACTGGACGAACAGGAGAACGCGAGTTGCACGGGTTTGGCCCTTGCGGTCGAGGCGGGTCACGAAGACCGAACGCTGCAAGAGCTGCGCGAGCGCGAGTTGATTTCATCGGCTTATGTCGAACGTATGTTGGATGTGCATCTGGAAAGCGGAGACATCGAAAATGCCGTGACCTATGTGATCGATGCCGACCACGTCCAGTATTGCGGTGGGATGGCGTTGGAGGAACAGGCCCGGATCATCGCACATGCGGTCGGCGGGCGTGGTCCGAATGACGAATACCTCTACAACACTGCCGAACATCTGGCCGAGATCGGCCTGCGTGATCACGATCTTGAGTGGTTGGCGCAACGGGTCCGCAGTATCACCGCATAAACTCTTGGCGTCGCGAGCGGAATGTCGCTAGATTCGACGCAAAGCAGGCAAAAATCGGGAACCACGCGCATGGCGCAGGCACATCAGGGCGCGAGACCTCATTTCTCGCATCCAATTCGACAAATTCTGTTGATGTTGATGGCGATCGGCCTGTCCGGGCTGGGGGTGTTTCTGGCGCTTCCATACGTATTGCCGGTTTTTTATGCCAATCCGTATCTGAATGGCTTCATCCTGATTGTGTTCTTTATCGGCGTCTTCGCCTGTTTTTATCAGGTTACACAGCTGATCGGGTCCGTGCGTTGGATCGAAGCCTTTGTTGGCGGTGTTGTTCGCGAAGATGCTCGAACACCACAGTTGCTGGCGCCTTTGGCTTCGCTGCTGCGCGAGCGAGGCGCGCGCTCGCAGATCAGCTCCACCTCTACCCGGTCTATTCTGGATTCCGTGGCAGAGCGGGTCGAAGAAGAACGGGAAATCACACGTTATATCACCAACGTGCTGATTTATCTGGGTCTACTGGGTACATTCTTTGGTCTGGCGACAACCGTTCCGGCCATTGTTGACACCATCCGCAGCCTGAACCCGCAGGAAGGCGAGGAGGGTCTGGCTGTTTTCAATCGCCTGATGACGGGGCTCGAGGCACAGCTGCAAGGAATGGGCGTCGCGTTCGGATCGTCTTTGCTGGGTCTGGCGGGGTCTCTTGTCGTTGGTCTGCTCGAGGTCTTTGCCGGGCACGGTCAGAACCGGTTCTATCGCGAACTAGAGGAGTGGCTGTCGTCGATCACCCGCGTTGGATTTGCAGGTGGCGAAGAGGGCGGGGCAGAGATCGCCGTACTGACCCCTGTGCTGGATGCCATGTCAGAGCAGATGGATGCGTTACAGCATCTGTTTGCGGCTCAGGAAAGTGAAAGGGCGGAGGTTTCGGCCAAATTAGGGCAACTGGTCGATGTCATCGGTGAGATGAACAATCGCCAGGCCAATACCGAAAGTGTCACTTCTGCTTTAGAACGTGTGGCGCTTGGGCAGGACGCCCTGTTGGATCACATGCGCGATCATGGCGCAGGCGATGGCATCGATGCCGAAAGCCGGATGCGCCTGCGCTCGATGGATGTGCAACTGCTACGTATTCTTGAAGAGATTTCGGCGGGTCGGCAGGAAAGCATGAACGAATTCCGCAAGGATATCGAGCTGCTGGTCAAAGCTCTGACCCTGCCGCGGGGTGCCGTGCGCACCACGCCGGAAGGAGAATAAGCCATGGCGCTGTCCCGCCGCACCGGACAACGATTCCAGGGCTCGGTCTGGCCCGGTTTCGTGGACGCGATGACGGGGCTGTTGATGGTGCTGACCTTCGTTTTGACCATCTTCATGGTAATTCAGTTCGTGTTGCGCGAAACCATCTCGGGGCAGGAAGACGAACTGACGACATTGGCAGACGAAGTTGCAGCGCTTGCGGGCGCGCTGGGTTTGGAAGAACGTGAAAACAGTCGCTTGCAGGCAAGGCTGGGTGCGTTGAACACGACACTGTCGCAGGCCGAAGACGATCTGGCGCAAGCGCAGTCACTGATCGCTTCGCTGAGTACCGAACGCGACCGTCAGGCCGCCGCGCTGGATCAGGCGCAGACCCGTATCACGAATTTCGAAGCACAGGTTGCCGCTCTGCTTGCCGAACAGGAACAGGCTTTGGGCGACATTGCCGCGCTTGAGACACAGCGCGAGCAATTGCTGACAGAGCAAGAGGCGCTGAACCTCGCCCTTGCACAAAGTCGGGACGAAATTGATGCGCAGACCGAAGCTGCCCGTTTGGCTGCCGCCCGCCGCGAGGCGCTGGAAGCACTGGTGGCCGATCTGGAGCAAAGCGGCGAAGAGCGTGCCGCGGAAATCACGGCCCTTGAACAGCAACTGAGCGATGAGGAAGCCGCCCGTCTGGCCGAAGCTGCTGCTGCTGAGGCATTGCGAAACCGCCTTCAGGATGCAGATGCCGAGCTGACGGCCATGACCCTGGCGCTGGAGTCGCAACGCAAAGAGGCCGAAGATACATTGACTCTTCTGGCTGCCGCGCAAGCCGCACGGGCCGAACTTGAGCGACAGTTCGGAGACGTAAACCCTGATGAATTGCGAGCCCAGCTTGAAGCCGCCTTTGAGGCGCAAACGCAAGCGCAGGCGGATGCTGATGAGCAACGCACTCTGGCCGAACAGAGGCAAGCTTTGCTGGCTCTGGCCGAGTCGACCTTGTCGGAGGAGAAAGAAATCTCTGCCGAGGCACAACGTGAGGCGGCCCTGCTGAACCAGCAGATTGCAGCCCTGCGCGGGCAGTTGGGGTCGTTGCAGGCTTTGCTGGACGATTTCGAAGACCGAAACGCTGCTGCCGAGGTGCAGATACAAACGCTGGGACAGGACCTGAACGCTGCATTGGCGCGGGCCGCATCTGAAGAACGCAGGCGGCGCTTGCTGGAAGAAGCGGAACGCCTGCGCATTGAGGCCGAGGCCGAGGCCCTGGCTGGCCAGAACGAAGAACTTGCCGCCCAGGCGGAAGACCTGCAACGCTATCGCTCGGAATTCTTCGGACGTCTGCGGGATGTCCTTGGCGAACAGGAAGGCGTGCGGATCGAAGGTGATCGCTTTGTGTTCTCGTCCGAAGTTTTGTTTCCGACGGGATCAGCGGTGCTGTCCGCAGAAGGGCGGCAGGAGGTTGCCAAGGTCGCCAATATCCTACGCAGTGTCGCCGCCGAAATCCCGCCTGGTCTGAATTGGGTGATCCGGGTCGACGGTCATACCGACAACGTTCCGCTGACTGGTTCGGGCCGATACCGGGACAATTGGGAACTCAGCCAAGGTCGCGCGTTGTCTGTTGTGCGCTATATGGTCGACGCGTTGGGCATTCCACCCAACCGCCTGGCGGCAAACGGGTTTGGTGAATTCCAGCCGGTCAACCCGGCTGACACACCCGAGGCACGGGCACAGAACCGCCGGATCGAGTTGAAACTCACGGAAAGATAGCAAAATCCTTGCTCTTGCCCGGGTAATCCGCGTGACTGGGGCAAACCGATTATCGTCTGCCGAAGCGAAAGCTTTGATCTGGTGTGCCCACGAAGCATCGGGGCACCACCGGGTAATCCTCGGTCAGAAAATACGCATAGGTTCCTGACGGGTATTCTGCTGAAACGGTAAAGGCGCCGTTGCATTGGTCCAAGTTGCCGTGACCCTGAACATAAGCGTAATCCTCGTTGAAGGTGCCGTCATGTCGCCCGTCCGGTGCATTGCCACCCGGACGGTTACCGGATTTCAGACGATAGGACGACGTCATTTCGGTCACTTTGCCCCCAACAACACCGGTCACAGCATAGATAGGGAAGCCATCTGCGGCGTAGCCGATCAACGGTGAGTGCTCGGACGGTGACCATCCCAGAAGTTCGACCTGCCCTGTCGGTACACCGTGATAGTGATACTTTCCGTTTGGCTGTACGTGGGCATGGTTGGCGTCCAGCCCCAAAGAAATGGCACCTCCCAACGCGTTGTAGGACCACCCGGAGCGGGGGTCGCCATGCCAGAACTCGGCCGCCAGCGGGTCAAACACAACCCCATTGAGTGACACGCCAAAGTTCCAACCCATTTGCAACGGCGTGATTGCGCCTTTGGCTATGGGTTTCGCGGGCAATTTCAACCTAACCTTCTGCTGTTCGATCTGGTGCGGATTGCCTTGGTTTGGAAACGGACCAACCAGATGATCAGGAATGCCATTGCCCGTCACTTTGATTTTTCCGCTTCGTTCTTTCAACGAGGCGCTGCTTGTTCCGGGGTTTTCGGTTGCGGGCACCAACCTCAGCGGTTCTGCGGTCGTTTCGTCGTGATAGCGAAACCTGTGCTGTGCAGTTGCCACCGCAGCCACGGCGGAAAGGGCAAAGGCGGTGCCCCAAAAGATAGAAATTTTGCTCACGTGCCGACCCCTGTCTTGTGCTGATCATTAAAGATGACACGCAGCAGAAGCCTGGTTCCGTCGCTTTTTTACTGCCAGAGCTGAAAAAGCCCGGCGATGGGGATCGCCGGGCTTTGAAAGAATGATCTGCTTTCGGCTCAGTCTGCCGTCAACAGAGGTGGTTTGTCTCCTGAAATGCGCCGTTGGTCCGGCCCAAGAATTTCAAGATCCAGTTCGCCCTTCTTGACCGAGACACGGACCACACCGCCCTTGGCCAGTTTGCCGAAAAGCAACTCCTCGGCCAGAGGCTTCTTGATGTGTTCCTGAATGACACGTCCCAGCGGGCGTGCACCCATCTTGTCGTCATATCCCTTGTCGGCCAGCCATTCGGCGGCTTTGGGCGTCAGATCGATGCTCACGCCGCGATCCAGCAGTTGCGCCTCAAGCTGTAGGACGAATTTCTCGACCACCTGCAAAATGACCTCTTTCGGCAGCGGTGCGAATGAGATCACGGCGTCCAGACGGTTCCGGAACTCCGGTGTAAACATGCGCTCGATCGCGGCCGTGTCTTCGCCTTCGCGCCGATCACGACCGAAGCCGATGGCGGCCTTGGCCTGCTCCTGCGCGCCCGCGTTCGAGGTCATGATCAGCACCACGTTGCGGAAGTTCACAGTGCGACCGTTGTGATCGGTCAGCTCGCCATGGTCCATCACCTGCAGCAGGATGTTGAACACGTCCGGGTGGGCCTTTTCGATCTCGTCCAGCAGCAATACGCAGTGCGGATGCTGGTCGACACCGTCGGTCAGCAAACCACCCTGATCGAATCCGACATAGCCCGGAGGGGCACCGATCAGGCGACTGACCGCGTGCTTCTCCATGTATTCCGACATGTCGAACCGAAGAAGCTCCACACCCAGCGTATCCGCCAGCTGTTTCGCCACCTCGGTTTTACCGACCCCGGTAGGACCAGCGAACAGGTAGTTGCCGATCGGTTTCTCAGGTTCGCGCAGACCGGCACGGGCCAGTTTGATCGCGCTGGACAGCGCCTCGATGGCCAGGTTCTGGCCAAACACCACCCGTTTCAGCGATGCTTCGAGGTCTTTCAGCACCAACGCATCATCCTTGGTAACGTTTTTGGGTGGAATACGCGCGATCTTGGCGACAACCGCCTCGATCTCTTTGACACCGATGGTCTTGCGCCGCTTGCTTTCCGCAACCAGATGCTGCGCCGCGCCGGCCTCATCGATCACGTCGATGGCCTTGTCGGGCAGTTTGCGGTCGTTGATGTAACGCGCCGACAGCTCGACCGCCGTCTTGATGGCATCGGCGGTGTATTTAATGTCGTGATGCTCTTCGAAATAGGGCTTCAGCCCGCGCAATATCTTTACGCTGTCTTCCACCGAAGGCTCGTTCACGTCGATCTTCTGGAACCGGCGGCTCAGCGCGCGGTCCTTTTCGAAGTGTTGACGGAACTCCTTGTAGGTGGTCGAGCCCATGGTGCGCAGCTTGCCGCCCTGAAGCGCAGGCTTCAGCAGGTTCGAGGCATCCATCGCACCGCCCGAGGTTGCTCCGGCACCGATCACGGTATGGATCTCGTCGATGAACAGTACCGCGTCAGGGTGATCCTCCAACTCGGTTACAACTGCTTTCAGGCGTTCTTCGAAATCACCGCGATAGCGGGTTCCGGCCAGCAGCGCACCCATGTCCAGCGAATAGATCGTGGTGTTTGCCAGCACGTCAGGGGCTTCGCCACCGACGATCTTGTGCGCAAGGCCTTCTGCGATGGCGGTCTTGCCTACACCCGGATCACCCACCAGCAATGGGTTGTTCTTGCGGCGGCGGCACAGCACCTGGATGCAGCGTTCCACCTCATCCGAGCGTCCGATCAGCGGATCGACATCGCCAGCTCGAGCCTTTGCGTTCAGATCCACGCAGTATTTTCCAAGCGCGCTTTCTTTCTGTTCGGTCTCACCGGATGTGGTCTGGGCGTCTTCTTCCACCTGATCCGCACCGGATACCGATCGGCTTTCGCCGTAGGCCGGATCTTTGGCAACGCCATGCGCGATGAAATTGACCGCGTCGTAACGGGTCATGTCCTGTTCCTGAAGGAAATAGGCGGCATTGCTTTCGCGTTCGGCGAAAATGGCGACCAGTACGTTGGCGCCGGTCACTTCGGTCCGACCCGAGCTTTGTACGTGGATCGCAGCGCGCTGAATGACGCGCTGGAACGCTGCGGTGGGTACGGCTTCGGACCCGTCGATATCTGTGACCAGATTCGAAAGGTCTTCGTCGATGAACTCCACCAAAGTGCTGCGCAATTCGTCCAGATCGACACTGCACGCCTTCATGACGCGTACTGCATCGGGTTCTTCCAAGAGCGCCAGCAGCAAATGCTCCAGCGTTGCGAATTCATGGCGCCGTTCATTCGCAGCCGCCAGGGCCGCGTGGATGGCTTGTTCCAATGTGCTCGAGAATGAAGGCACGCGGGTGCTCCTCTGTCTTGGGTCAGGAGGGGGCGGTTTCTTGGCCGGAACCCCATCCCAACCATGTCCTCATACTACTAGAGTTTGGTTGATCGTGGCCCGGCTTCAAGGGTTTTCTTTCACTTGACAGTCACATTTGTTGTGACCGTGGCTCTGAAGAAGGGGAAATAGGCATCAGAACCGGTCTTTTCTACCCCGAATTTGTGCAAAAACGGCCTCAGGGTCGGCTCCAACCATGCCCAATTTCGTCTGAATCGCCGGATCGGCGGTCCTCAGGAACGGATTTGTGGCCTTTTCCAGGGCCAGAATGGTAGGGACAGTGGCTTTTCCGGCAGCACGCGCGCGGTCGATGTCAGCAATGCGATCTTTTAAGGCTTGGTTGTCGGGATCGACGGTAATCGCGAATTTGGCGTTGGATTGTGTATATTCATGCCCTGAACAGACCAAAGTGTCGTCCGGCAGGGCGGCCAGCTTGTTCAGAGAGGCCCACATTTGTGCGGGCGTGCCCTCGAACAGGCGCCCACAACCCAGCGCCATAAGGCTGTCGGCGGTGAACACGGCAGAACTCTGCGGCATGAAGAATGCGATATGACCGTCCGTGTGCCCGGAAACGTCCAGCACCTGAACGGATTCGCCGCCAATCTCGAAACTGTCTCCCTCGGTGACCTGCTGATCCAGCGGCGGCAGGCGATTTGCGTCAGCAGCGGCCCCGATGACCTTTGCCGGCTGTTTGGCCAATATTTCCGCCAGCCCGTCTACATGATCCCAGTGGTGATGGGTCAACAGCACATGTGACAGTGTCCATCCCCGGTCATCCAGCGCCTTCAGGATCGGTCCGGCCTCGGGCGCGTCGATCAGGGCGGTCTGGCCAGTGACGGCGTCATGCGCCAGAAAGGCGTAATTGTCGCTCAGGCACGGGATTGTAACGATTTCAAGAGGCATGGCCTTTTGCCCTTTCATTGCTAGACTGCGCCCAGCTAAGCCGATTGACCGGGTGTCCGCAATGCATCTTGATGTACAGGATCTGAGGAACTTCTATTACCGCAGCACACTGGGTCGTGCGGCGCAGGCGGCTATTCGCGGGCGTCTGATCGAGCTATGGCCCGAAGCAAAGGGCCAGACAGTGGCAGGATTCGGTTTCGCCGTGCCTTTGCTGCGCCCCTATCTGTCGGATGCGCGCCGGGTCATCGGGCTGATGCCTGGACCACAGGGCGTCATGCCATGGCCGGCGGGGATGCCCAATGTCTCGGTCCTGACCGAAGAAACCCTCTGGCCAATCGAGACCGGCCACGTGGACAAGCTTGTGGTGATGCATGGGCTGGAAACGTCGGAACGGCCAAATCAGTTGCTTGACGAATGCTGGCGCGTGCTGGGCCCTGGTGGCCGGGCCGTCTTCATCGTTCCCAACCGGGCGGGTCTGTGGTCACGGTCGGACAAGACCCCGTTCGGGTTTGGACGCCCATACTCTGCAACTCAGCTGGAAAACCAGCTAAAGGAACATCACTTCCTGCCCGAGGCGCATTGTTCGGCTTTGTACATGCCTCCGTCATTTCGGCGATTCTGGTTGAAATCCGGCAGCCTGATCGAAAAGACCGGCCAGCGGATTCCGACGGTGATGGCAGGGGGGGTGCTGATGGTCGAAGTCAGCAAACATATTCGGCCGCCCAGCGGCAGCGTGACCAAGGATGCGGTCAAAAAACCGATCAAGGCGCTTGACGGTTTGCTAAAGCCCGCGTGACAATCGCGGGCTTTTAGGTGCGAAAAGTAGAGGAAAAAAAGTCACAGGAATCGCAAAAACTTGCATATTCGTAACATTTTTCAACTGGACCAATGTGTTCAAACCGTCGCACTTGGCGTAAGTTCATGAAAAATAACAATTTGTGGATAAATCTGTTACCGCTATAGCGTATTGCTTGGTTGGTTCGGCTCTGCTACATCCCCGGTGATTTTGATCCCCGCCCTTCAAGGACGGGGTTTCTTCACGCCCCCGGGGTAGCTGCCGCACGCGAATTCGGGGCCCAAAGTATCGGAAGGGTGGACGTGTCCGAACCAGCTTCGATTTCCACTGGCATCGCCGAGCGCTATGCCACTGCGATCTTCGAGATCGCAAACGAGAACAAAGACCTTGCAGGTCTGGAATCCGGCATCAATGATCTGGCAGCAGCGCTGGGCGAAAGCGCCGAACTGCGCGACCTGATCGCCTCGCCGCTGGTTTCCCGCGCTGAACAGGAAAGCGCGATCACTGCAATCGCAGACAAGATGGGTCTGAACGCCATCCTGCGCAACACGCTGGGTCTGATGGCGCAGAAGCGCCGCCTGTTCGTCGTGCCGCAACTGCTGCAGGTTCTGCGCGACATGCTGGCCGAAGAGCGCGGCGAAGTGACCGCAGATGTTGCGTCGGCCAAGGCGTTGACCAAGACCCAACTGGAAAAACTGTCCAAGACGCTGTCCGAGCGCGTGGGCAAGACCGTGACTATCAATTCGACCGTGGATGAAAGCCTCATCGGCGGTCTTGTCGTTAAAGTGGGCTCGAAGATGATCGACAGTTCGATCCGTTCGAAGCTGAACTCCCTACAGAATGCAATGAAAGAGGTCGGATAAATGGGAATCCAAGCTGCAGAGATTTCTGCAATCCTGAAGGACCAGATCAAGAATTTTGGTCAGGAAGCCGAAGTGGCCGAGATTGGCCGCGTGCTGAGCGTCGGTGACGGGATTGCCCGTGTATACGGCCTGGACAACGTGCAAGCGGGTGAAATGGTCGAGTTCCCCGGCGGCATCATGGGCATGGCGCTGAACCTGGAAAGCGACAACGTCGGTGTCGTTATCTTCGGGTCTGACCGCGACATCAAAGAAGGTGACACCGTCAAGCGCACCAACTCGATCGTGGACGTTCCGATCGGTGACGAGCTGCTGGGTCGCGTTGTAGACGGACTGGGCAACCCGCTGGACGGCAAGGGCCCGATCAACACAACCAAGCGCGGCGTTGCTGACGTTAAAGCACCGGGCATCATCCCGCGTAAATCGGTTCACGAGCCGATGGCAACCGGCCTGAAGTCGGTTGACGCGATGATCCCGATTGGCCGTGGCCAGCGTGAGCTGATCATTGGTGACCGCCAGACCGGTAAAACTGCCGTTGCTCTGGACGCGATCCTGAACCAGAAAACCTACAACGAAGCTGCTGGCGACGACGAGTCGAAGAAGCTGTATTGTGTTTATGTCGCGATCGGCCAAAAGCGTTCGACCGTTGCGCAGCTGGTGAAGAAGCTGGAAGAATCCGGCGCGATTGAATACTCGATCGTCGTGGCCGCAACCGCGTCCGACCCGGCGCCGATGCAGTTCCTTGCACCCTATGCCGCAACTGCGATGGCTGAATACTTCCGTGACAATGGCCGCCACGCGCTGATCATCTATGATGACCTGTCGAAACAGGCTGTGTCCTATCGTCAGATGTCGCTGCTGCTGCGCCGTCCGCCCGGACGTGAAGCCTATCCTGGTGACGTATTCTATCTTCACTCCCGCCTGCTGGAGCGTTCGGCGAAGCTGAACGAGGACTTCGGCGCAGGTTCGCTGACTGCTCTGCCGGTCATCGAAACCCAGGGCGGTGACGTTTCTGCGTTTATTCCGACCAACGTGATCTCGATCACCGACGGTCAGATCTTTCTGGAAACCGAATTGTTCTATCAGGGTATCCGTCCTGCCGTGAACACCGGTCTGTCGGTTTCGCGTGTGGGCTCTTCGGCTCAGACCAACTCGATGAAGTCGGTTGCCGGCCCGGTGAAACTGGAACTTGCTCAGTACCGCGAAATGGCTGCCTTTGCGCAGTTCGGTTCCGACCTTGACGCCGCGACCCAGCAGCTGCTGAACCGTGGCGCGCGTCTGACCGAGCTGATGAAACAGCCGCAGTACTCGCCGCTGACCAACGCGGAAATTGTCTGCGTCATCTTCGCTGGTACCAACGGTTATCTCGACAAGATCGAAGTATCGGACGTTGGCCGTTATGAGGCTGGCCTGCTGGCGCATCTGCGCGGCAAACACGCCGACCTGCTTGAATGGATCACCAACGACGATCCCAAGATCAAGGGCGATGCTTCCGACAGGATCAAGGCTGCGATTGACGAATACGCCGCAACCTTCGCTTAAGGGAGAGGCGGGCATATGCCAAATCTTAAGGACCTTAAAAACAGGATCGAGTCGGTCAAGTCGACCCGCAAGATCACCAAGGCCATGCAGATGGTCGCGGCTGCAAAACTGCGCCGCGCCCAGGAATCTGCCGAAGCCTCGCGCCCCTATGCCGAGCGGTTCAATGCCGTGATGGCGGGGCTGGCGGCTTCGGTCGGAGGCAGCGACAGCGCCCCCAAGCTGCTCCGTGGTACGGGCAGTGATGATGTCCATCTGCTGGTTGTCATGACAGCTGAACGCGGCCTTTGTGGCGGCTTCAACTCGAACATCGCCAAGCTGGCCCGTGTCAAAGCGGAAGAGCTGCGCCTGAAGGGCAAAACGGTCAAGGTTCTGACCGTCGGCAAGAAAGGCCGCGACGCGCTCAAGCGTGATTTGGGTGATCTGTTCGTTGGACATGTGGACCTGAGCGAGGTCAAGCGTCTGGGGTATACCAACGCACAGGACATCGCGAAGGACATCCTGTCCCGCTTCGACGGGGGTGAGTTCGACGTTGCCACGATCTTCTATTCGAAGTTCGTCAACGTCGTGACCCAGATCCCGACGGCACAGCAAATCATCCCCGCCTCGTTCGAGGACGATGCGTCGGGTGACGACAGCGGTGCCATCTTCGACTACGAGCCCAGCGAAGAGGCCATCCTGGCCGACTTGCTGCCCAAGGGGGTTGCAACAGCGATCTTCTCGGCTCTGCTTGAAAACGGAGCGTCAGAACAGGGTGCACGGATGTCCGCGATGGACAACGCGACACGCAACGCGGGTGAGATGATCGACAAGCTGACGATCCAGTTCAACCGTTCGCGTCAAGCCGTGATCACCAACGAGCTGATTGAAATTATTTCCGGCGCCGAAGCGCTGTAGAGACAAACCGGAGACGAAACATGGCGAATGCAAAAGGCAAAGTCACTCAGATCATCGGGGCCGTCGTTGACGTGCATTTCGATGATCAGCTGCCTGAAATTCTGAACGCGCTGGAAACCACCAACAACGGCAAGCGCCTGGTGTTGGAAGTTGCTCAGCATTTGGGTGAAAACACCGTCCGCACCATCGCGATGGACGCGACCGAAGGTCTGGTCCGTGGCGAAGCAGTGACCGACACCGGCGCCCCAATCTCGGTTCCGGTTGGTAACGCAACTCTGGGCCGCATCCTGAACGTTGTTGGTGATCCGATCGACGAGAAGGGCCCGGTTGAGGCAGCCGAAGTCCGGGCGATTCACCAGCCTGCGCCGAGCTTCGCAGAACAATCGACAGAGTCGGAAGTTCTGGTGACCGGCATCAAAGTTGTTGACTTGCTGGCCCCTTATGCGAAAGGCGGTAAGATCGGCCTTTTCGGCGGCGCCGGCGTTGGCAAGACCGTTCTGATCATGGAACTGATCAACAACATCGCAAAAGTGCACTCGGGTTTCTCGGTGTTCGCGGGTGTTGGTGAACGGACCCGTGAAGGGAACGACCTGTACCACGAGATGATCGAATCGAACGTTATCAAGCCGGACAACCTGTCGGAATCGCAGGTGGCCCTGGTGTACGGTCAGATGAACGAGCCTCCGGGTGCGCGTGCACGTGTTGCTCTGACCGGCCTGACCCTGGCCGAGCAGTTCCGCGACCAGTCCGGTACAGACGTTCTGTTCTTCGTCGACAATATCTTCCGCTTCACGCAGGCGGGCTCCGAGGTTTCGGCTCTGCTGGGTCGTATTCCTTCCGCTGTGGGCTACCAGCCGACGCTGGCCACTGACATGGGCGCCTTGCAGGAACGCATCACCTCGACCAAATCGGGCTCGATCACTTCGGTTCAGGCGATCTACGTGCCTGCGGACGACCTGACCGACCCTGCGCCGGCAACCTCGTTTGCTCACCTGGACGCGACCACCGTTCTTAACCGTGCGATCTCGGAAAAGGGTATCTACCCGGCTGTGGACCCGCTCGACTCGACCTCGCGTCTGCTCGATCCGGCTATCGTTGGTGAAGAGCACTACAAGGTTGCAACCGACGTTCAGCAGATCCTCCAGCGCTACAAGTCGCTGCAGGACATCATCGCCATCCTCGGCATGGACGAATTGTCGGAAGAAGACAAACTGACCGTGGCCCGTGCCCGTAAGATCGAACGTTTCCTGTCGCAGCCGTTCGACGTGGCCGAGGTCTTCACCGGCAGCCCTGGCGTTCAGGTTCCTCTGGATGTCACCATCTCGTCGTTCAAGGCCGTTGTGGCCGGCGAATACGATCACCTGCCCGAAGCGGCCTTCCTGATGGTTGGCGGTATCGACGACGTGATCGCCAAAGCGGAAAAGATGGCCGCAGAAGCCGCCTAAGGAGTATCCCTGATGGCAAACACGATGCAATTCGACCTCGTCAGCCCCGAGCGGAGCCTTGCTTCGCTCGCGGCCACCGCGGTCCAGATTCCCGGCGCGGACGGGGACATGACGGCAATGCCGGATCATGCCCCCACCATCACCACGCTGCGTCCCGGCCTGCTGAAGGTCGAGGCACCCGAAGGGTCCAGTGAATATCTGGTCACCGGCGGGTTTGCCCAGATCAACGGCGACAGTCTGTCGGTTCTGGCCGAAAAGGCCATCCCGGTGGATGAAGTGACCCGGGCGCATCTGGACGAGATGATCGAAGACGCCCGCGCCTCGCATGAGGCAGCAAAGGGTGGCGATGATCAGACCATCGTCGACGACGCAGCCAAGCTACTGGCCGACATGGAAGCGCTTGGAACACATATGAGCCTGTAACGGGCCCACCTGTGAAAAATTTGAGCGGCCTCGCAATTGCGGGGCCGTTTTTTTGTCGTGCTTTTGCCGAAATGCCGGAGTAAGTTGCGGGAATTCAAGAATAATGATGATAAAAATGAAAAAATTCCTAACCCATCCCATTGGAATTGAGCAGGGTGAAGATGTCCTGTTTTCGGAATTTGCCGAAGGCGGCGAAATGTGGACCGGGCAGGGACCTCGTGAACGCCGCACACCCATTCGGTTCAAAGAAGCATTTCGAACCCCGCCCATGGTGCAGATCGGGATCTCGCTGTGGGATGTCGACACGTCTTCGGCGCTACGTGCCGAAGTTCAGGCCGAACATATCACAACCGAGGGCTTTGATGCAGTATTTCGGACCTGGTCCGACACGCGGATAGCCCGCATCCGCGCAAGCTGGACAGCGATAGGAGAGGTGGCGCACCCGGACGACTGGAATATTTCCTGATCCGGGTTCGCCGTGTTTCCAGGCGTTTGAGCGACAGCTTGGACTCAGTCTTCCTGCGCTTCGATCATGTCCACGCGCATGGCGTGGCGGCCACCTTCGAATTCGGCACCCAGAAACGCGTCAACGATGTCCAGCGCCTGACCTTCACCGACAACCCGCGCGCCAATCGACAGCATGTTGGCATTGTTGTGCTGGCGGATCATGCGGGCCGAGAATGCGTCTGAACAAACGCCACAGCGAATGCCGGGCACTTTGTTTGCAGCCATCATGATACCCTGCCCAGTGCCGCAGAGGACAATACCCAAACTGCAATCGCCCGAGGCAACGGCCTGCGCCGCGGCCTTGCCGTGCTTGGGGTAATGGGTGCTTTCCGGGGTTGTCGGGCCGATATCAACCACGTCCCAACCTTGCTGCGCGATGTGGTTGGCCACGGACTGGCGCAGCTCGATTGCCGCGTGATCGCTGGAAAGAACAATGCGTTTGTTGGCAGTCATGGAGATTATTCCACTTGTGTCACCGATTGCGCCTCAAGGTCAGATATGTGCACAATCGGCATTTCAGAAATCAAGGGGTGACACCTTCGGCCGCCCCCTATTGCTCAATCCATCTGATACATGGATTCGTAGATCGGTGTCAGCGTCTTGTCTTCGAACAGCGAAGACACACTGGTTCCGTTCCAGATATTCAGGATCGCCTGGGTGAAGATTGGCGCAGTCGGAACGATGCGGATATTCTTTGCCTTCAATATTTCTTTGGTCGGCTGGATCGTATCGGTCAGCACCAGTGACTTCATGACCGAGTTCGTCACCCTTTCGACCGCAGGGCCGCTCATGACGCCGTGCGTGATGTAGGAGTGAACTTCCTTGGCGCCATTGTCCAACAGGACCTGCGCGGCCTTGCAAAGCGTTCCGGCGGTGTCACACATATCGTCGACGATCAGGCAGATCTTGTCCTTCACATCCCCGATAACGGTCATTTCAGCGACTTCGCCTGCTTTCTCGCGCCGCTTGTCAACGATCGACAAGGGGGCATTGATGCGCTTGGCCAGTTCACGTGCGCGGGCCACGCCGCCCACGTCGGGTGAAACCACCATGATCTCATCCAGATTGTCCTTGAACTGGTTTTTGACATCCAGGGCAAAGATCGGCGAGGCGTACAGGTTGTCGACGGGCATATCGAAAAAGCCCTGAATCTGCGCGGCATGAAGATCCATCGTCAGAATCCGCTCGATCCCTGCGCCGGTCAGCATATTGGCCACCAGCTTAGCGCTGATGGGTGTGCGGGCCTTGGTGCGGCGATCCTGGCGGGCATAGCCGAAATACGGGATCACGGCGGTGATCCGCTGTGCCGACGAACGGCGCAGCGCGTCGGCGATGATCAGCAGCTCCATCAGGTTGTCATTGGCCGGGTTCGAGGTCGGCTGGATAATGAACATATCTTCGCCGCGTACGTTCTCGAACACTTCGACGAAGATCTCTCCGTCATTGAAACGTTCGACGCGCGCATCGACCAAACCCTGGTCAACACCTCGATAAAGGCTCATGCGGCGTGCGATGGTTTTGGCAAGAGGAAGGTTGGCGTTCCCAGCGATAAGCTTGGGTTCGTGAAGTGTCGGCATCGGCTGAGGTCCCCGGGCAGCAATGGCAATGTGACAGATTCGTGATGTTGACACCGCTTAGCATGGCCTTACGGTCCCGCAAAGGTAACGCAGCGGAGAAAGTGAACATGACCCAGATTGACTACTTTTTTGCGACAATTTCGCCCTATAGCTACCTGGCTGGAAACCGGCTGGAAGAGATTGCGGCGAAACATGACGCATCGATCAGCTACAAACCGCTGGACATCATAGCCCTGTTCGCACGCACCGGGGGAACGCCGCCAAAAGACCGTCATATCTCGCGCATCGAATACCGCGCTCAGGAATTGCTGCGCCAATCGAAGAATCTGGGGATGGAGTTCAACCTGCAACCGGCGCACTGGCCGACCAACATGGCGCCGTCTTCTTATGCGATCATCGCGGCGATCAGCGATGGTTCGGGCGACGTTGGCAAGTTGTGCCAGTTGATCCTGCGCGCCTGCTGGGCCGAAGAAAAGGACGTCGCTCAGGATGATGTGATCCGGGACTGCCTGGCAACTGCCGGGTTTGATCCTGAACTGGCCAACAGTGGACTGCTGGTCGGGGCCGAAACCTATGCCGCCAATTTGGAGGAAGCCGTGGATCGCGGCGTGTTTGGCGCGCCGTTCTACATCACGCCGGACGGTCAACGCTTCTGGGGGCAGGATCGCCTGGACGATCTGGATCGGCATCTGTCGGAGATGAAAGGGTGACAGCCCCGACGGCGATGCAATCCGTCTTCGTCAGACAATTGGGCGAAGGAGGGCGCAACTTGCTTGCCCTTCATTGCACCATTGCGCATTCCGGCGCGTGGTCTGGCCTGTCCAAGGCATTGGATGGCAGCGCGTCCCTTGTTGCACCGGATATGCTGTCTCATGGGCGCAGTCCGGATTGGGACGGTCAGAGCGACTTCTTTGATGCGGTGACAGGGCTGGCAGCGGTCGAGTTGACCAAGCCCATGGATATAGTTGGTCATTCCTTTGGGGCGATCGTTGCGCTCAGACTGGCCATGGAGCATCCGGACCTTGTTCGAAGCTTGACCCTGATCGAGCCCGTGTTCTTTGCCGTGGCAAAACAGGACGCGCCTGATTTGTACGATCAGCACCTGCGAGAGTCACAACCGATTGAAGCAGCGTTCCAAGCAGGCGACGAAGCGCTGGCCGCGCGGTTGTTCAACCGGATGTGGAGCACCGGTATCGGCCCAAAATGGCCTGACCTGCCAGAACGGACGCACGCCGGCATGGTGCGCGGGATTCATGTTGTTCCTGCGTCTTATCCCGTTCTGTACGATGACCAAGCCGGGTTGCTTGATCCCGATAAATGCAAGCGTGTATCGATGCCAACCCTGTTGCTGAGCGGATCAAAGACCCACCCGACGATCCCCGCAATCTGTGATGGATTGCAGCGCCGTCTGCCGAACGCACGCCATGAGGTCATTCAAGGTGCGGGGCACATGCTGCCCATTTCGCACCCCCATGAAACCAGCGCGCTGCTTCAGGAGCTCTGGAAAGCTGGCCACAGGACGGGTGTTACAACAGGCTGAGAAACTGATCGATCTCGGCTTTCCCGATCGACCAGTCGCAGACCAGTCTGCATGCAAGGCTTTCGTCGTCATCGCCACCTTCCATCTCGTCCCCCCAGAGGTGATAGATTGCCCCGGCTTCATGCAGCTGTTTGTGCTTCGCGCGTGAAAAAGCGGCAAAGATCATATTGGCCTGCGGCTCGTGCAAGAACTCGGCACCTTTTGCACGCAGGCCGTCGGCCAGCCGGGCACAATTTGCATTCGCCTGACGCGCCAACTTCAGCCACAGATCATCCTTAAGATAGGCCGCCATCTGAGCGGACAGGTAGCGATGCTTGGAAAACAGATGTGCCCCGCGTTTGCGCCGCAGCTCGAATTCCCAGGCTTTGCTCTCATCAAAGAACACCACCGCTTCAACGCCCATCAGACCGTTTTTCGTGCCGCCAAAGCTGACCGCGTCCACCCCGGCTTTCCATGTCATGTCAGCCGGAGAGCAGTTCAGAGCAACCAGAGCATTGGTGAACCGGGCACCATCCAGATGGACGGGCAAGCCATATTCCTTTGCGACCCCACACAGCGCCTGCAATTCCTCCAGAGAATAGACCGATCCGCGCTCGGTGACCTGAGTGATCGACACTGGCCCGCGCTGCGGCCCGTGTACCCCGCGGGTTTCTTCGCCCAGGATGGACCCGCGCAACGCGTCCGGTGACATCTTGTCGCCGCCGGGAACAAGGGTCAGCTTGGCCCCGGTGTAAAACTCGGGCGCGTTGCACTCGTCTTCGTGGATATGGGCAACCGGAGAACAGAAGATCGTTTCCCAAGGGTTAGACAATGTGGCAAGGGCCAGCGAATTTGCCGCTGTCCCCGTTGCCACGAGATAGACAGCAGCCCCCGGCGCTTCAAAGTTGCTGCGAATGCGGTCCCGCACCTCGTTCATCATCGTGTCGGCGCCATAGGCCATCTGGTAGCCCTGATTGGCCTCGGCCAGTTTCGCCATGACCTGTGGGTGAACCGGCCCGGAATTGTCAGATGCGAAATACATCAGCTTGGCTCCTCGATAATATAATCTTCCCACTCTTCCAAAGGGGTTTCGAACTCGGACACCGTGCGCCCTTGCACTGAAACGCCTGCGGCGTGCACGCTGTCCGGCGTACCAGATATCAAAGGGTGCCAGTCGTAAAGCGTTTTGCCTTCCCACAGCAGCCGATACGCGCAGGTTTGCGGCAACCAGTAGGCGTGTTCGTCAATATTGTCGGGTGTCATGACGATGCATTCAGGAACGAATTGATGCCGGATGTCGTATTGCGTGCAGCGGCAGCTTTCATCATCCAGAAGGCGGCAGGCGACACAGGTCAGGGCAACTTCGCCCGAATCTTCATCTTCCAGCTTGTTGAGGCAACACTTGCCGCAGCCGTCACACAGGGCCTCCCACTCGCGTTGGTTCATCTTGCGCAGGGGTTTACGCTCCCAGAACCGGGCGGGCAGGCCGGTGCGTTCAATCGGATCAGCGTTCATAGGGCGGCCAGAATGCCCTGGGCCTGTTCGCAATCGGCATTCATCTGCGCGATCAGGCCATCCAGCCCGTCAAATGTCATTTCAGGGCGCAGGAATTCAATCAGCCCCACCGACAAGGTCGCCCCGTACAGATCGCCGGAAAAGTCGAACAGGAAGGTTTCAATGTTTGGCACTTCACCATGGAACATCGGGCGCACCCCAACCGAGGCCGCGCCGTGATAACTGCCCTGATGCGGGCCATCCAGCACGTCGACCAATACGGCGTAGACGCCGAATTTTGGCGGATGGAGCCCTTCGATGGACATGTTCGCGGTAGGAAAACCCAGTTCCCGCCCGCGCTGCTCACCGCCGATCACTTCGCCTTCGATTCTGTGCCAATGGCCCAGCATCGCAGCTGCATCCCTTGGGCGACCCTCACTCAGTGCGGTTCGGATGGCGGTCGACGAGACCACGTTCTCGGACCGCTGCATCAAAGGTGCAATCGTCACGCCAAATCCCATCTCTTGCCCAAACCGCACCAGATCGTCAGCGGTGCCGCTGCGGCCCTTGCCAAAACAGAAATCGGCACCGACCACGACATGGGACAGACCCAACCCGTCACAAATCACGTTGCGGGCGAATTCATTGGGGGAAAGCCCGGCCAGCGCCGCGTTGAACGGCAGCTCATACAGTTTCTTCACACCCAGCTTTTCAAGCCGGTGCGCCCGCGCATTGCCGCGCATCAGGCGGAACGGAGGAGAATCCGGCGCGAAATACTCACGTGGATGCGGCTCGAAGGTCATGACACCCAGTGGCGCATCCGGGGCCGCGTCGCGGGCCAGTTCGATGACCGACTGGTGCCCCACGTGGACGCCATCAAAATTCCCGATCGCAACGCTGGCGCCGCGATCTTCTGGCTCGACAAACTGGAAATCCCGGATGATCTGCATATACGATTGCGTAGCGTTGCGTTGCCATTTGTTCAAGCGGCAGTTTGAATTCAAAGCATGCGTCCTTGCGAAACAAACCAAAACCCTTCGTCAGATCTGATGACACGCAGGGTATCCCCGGAAGGCTGTGCGACATTCGGTCAACTGCTTGATCGAAAAAAGGCTCTGAGTGTAGACTGCACTTCCGGCCCTCGAAACACGCTGCGTGCCGGACGATGGCCCGGTCAGGTTCAAATGAACCCAGCACAGGAGGCAGACCCATGTATCGATTGCGATTGTTCGCGATTCGCAATGCCCGTGCATTCGAATGGATTTACAAATGTGTCGAACGGGGCATGGTCGCGATGGACCCGGTCTTTGCAAAGATCGGCTACAATCGCGTTGAACGCCCTATTGCGTTGGTCGAAAAAGGTGTCAAAAGCCTTTTGTTTGATTGCAAGATGTGCGGGCAATGCGTTTTGTCTTCGACGGGTATGTCCTGCCCGATGAACTGCCCCAAGCAACTGCGCAACGGCCCGTGTGGCGGTGTGCGTCCCGGTGAGTTCTGTGAGGTCAAACCCGACATGAAATGTGTCTGGGCCTTGGCTTGGGATGGGGCCAGCCGTATGCGACACGGGGGCGACAAGATAAAAGAGGTCCTTCCGCCCGTGGAACACACGTTGAAGGGGTCGTCATCCTGGTTGCGGGTCAGCCGCGAGATTGCAGCACAGGAACGCGAGGCCCGGGACGCTGCACGCGAAACGCTTGCGCAGGCATTCCCGGAGGCGCGCGAGAATGAACCCTCCGCGGCACCTCTGGCCGCTGAACCCCCCAATGCGGTGAACCGGGAGCTGAAGAAATGAATGGTGCCCATCGCAGCGAGGTCGAGCCGATCGGCTATGTGCCTGTTCCCGAAGGCTATGTATCGCACAGCCGACTGGAAAGAGTTTTGCGCTCGGGTCGTTTTGCCGTGACCGCGGAACTGAACCCACCAGACAGTGCTGACCCCGAGGATGTTTTTCAGGCGGCACAGCCGCTGGGTGAAGTGGCGGACGCGATCAATGCAACCGATGCGTCTGGTGCCAACTGCCACATGTCTTCGATAGGGATCTGTGCCTTATTGACCCGCGCGGGGTATTCTCCGGTCTATCAGATTTCCTGCCGAGACCGGAACCGGATCGCCATTCAGGGTGATGTTCTGGGGGCCGCGGCGCTGGGCGTCAGCAACGTGTTGTGCCTGACGGGCGACGGTGTCGGGGTTGGGGATCAACCGGGGGCAAAACCGGTGTTCGACTTCGATTCCCTGACCTTGCTGCGTACGATCCGAACGATGCGCGATCAGGGAAAGTTCCTGTCTGGACGCAAGATCACGCGTCCCCCTCAACTGTTTTTGGGAGCGGCGGAAAACCCCTGTATACCGCCCTATGACTGGCGCCCGGAACGTCTTGCAAAGAAGGTTGAGGCCGGGGCCGAGTTTATTCAGACCAACTATATCTACGACATTCCGCTTTTTGAAAGGTTCATGGGTCGGGTGCGGGATGCCGGTCTGGACGAAAAAGTATTCATCATCGCTGGCGTGGGTCCCATTGCTTCGGCGCGCGCGGCTCGATGGATGCGCAGCAATGTGCCCGGAATTCACGTTCCGGATCATGTCATCGAGCGGATGGAGAAAGCCGAAAAGCCCGCTGAAGAGGGAAAGAAGATCTGTATCGAACTGATCCAGCAGATCCGGGACATCGCCGGTGTTTCCGGGGTTCACGTGATGGCCTACAGGCGTGAACACGTGGTGTCGGAAATCATTCTGGAATCAGGTGCGCTGAAGGGACGAAAACGAACCCGTTCCTCCTGACGACCTTACGTTCAGTTGAGTGCCCAAACAAAAAAATGTGCCGGTCGGGCGCCTTTTGCAAGACCGTGTTCGCCAATCAGTCGAACTTGCGTGACGGGGCAAGCACCATGGCTTCGCCGATCAGGACCTTCTTTCCCTCGACCGAACAATGGCAGTCCAGCTTGACGCGGCGCTTGGCAAAGTCGATGTCGATCACCTTCACCTCGGCATAGACCATGTCACCCGGGCGCACAGGGGCAAGGAATTTCAGCGATTGACCCATGTAGACGGTGCCGTGTCCCGGCAGTTGTTCACCGATTACGGCCGAGATCAGACCCGCCGTCAGCATTCCGTGGGCAATACGGCCTTCGAAGATCGTATCGCGGGCATAGTCGTCGTCCAGATGCACCGGATTCCGGTCGGTTGAGACCTGTGCGAACATTTCGATATCTTCATCCGTCACCACTTTGCGCAGGTGGCGGGACATACCCATTTCGATGTCTTCGATACAGATCGTTCCGCGCGGAAGATTGTCCAACATGTTGCCCTCACTCGAAATCGGCCGTGAAAGAAAAAACCATCATTTGGCCAAGGTTGGCAACTTTATTACTTCGCAGTTGCAGAAAATCAAGTCTTTTCTTGCTACCTCAAGCGCCCGATCGTGTAGGTTGGATTGATCTTTTCCCTTTCAATATATGCGGTTAGGGATTCGTGATGCGGATGATGCGACGTTTTTGTCTCGGCCGCAGCCAGCCCGCCCGAGATGAACAGAGAATCAATGCCCTCTCCCATGCCGCCCAGAATGTCCGTATGGGGGCCGTCGCCGATAACCAGAATGTCGTTGTCGGGGGTATCGTGTCCCAGTTCCTGCAACCTGCGACGGGCCAGGTCATAGATAGGTGGGTGCGGTTTGCCGAAATACAGGCTTTCACCGCCCATTTCGGTGTACAGTTTGGCCAAAGCGCCGGCACACCATTCACGCACCTCTCCGCGGTCGACAACAATGTCAGGGTTCGCACAGAGAAGCTTCATGCCCATCTGCTTGGCGTACAGGAATTCCGGCCGGTTCACATCCGGGTCGGCCATTGGGTCGAACGGGCCGCAGCATACAATACCTTCGGCTTCCTTCAGCGGCACGCGCTCGATATGGATGGGATGATCCAGCAATTTCAGCGGTTCGAAAAAGCCCGCATCGCGCTGCCACTCGCCCATGAAGTAAACCTTGTGTCCCACAGCGCCCCGGAACATCGCAGATCGCGCGGAATCCCCACTTGTGGCGATGGTGTCATACGCATCGGCGGGAACATTGAATTGCACGAGTTGTTCTGCCACGCCGGCGCGAGGTT
The DNA here is from genome assembly GCF_059609765.1 of Ruegeria sp. YTSC106. NCBI lineage: Bacteria > Pseudomonadati > Pseudomonadota > Alphaproteobacteria > Rhodobacterales > Roseobacteraceae > Ruegeria > Ruegeria sp. YTSC106. The sequence goes on along the minus strand of NZ_JBXWMI010000011.1, from coordinate 111,049 downwards.
TGGGAGAGTTCGTGACCAGGACAACAAGTCCACCTTTTGCGCGATAGGCCTTCAGCGCTTCGACGGCTTCGGGATAGGCTGTGATGCCATTGTGAACACAACCCCAAAGGTCGACGAACAATGCCTTGTAACGGTCGGAGATCTCGGAAAGCGAGGAAACGATCTGGGTCATGGGGGCCTCTGGGTCTGATATCGCGCTGGCGACAGCTATGGCAAAGCTTGGGCCCGAACACCATCCCGCATTCCCGTTTGCGGGAAGGAACAGGTGAATCTGCTACTCGTCTTCGGTAATTTCTGTGACATCCGGGGCCTGCTGAACGTTTTCCGTTCCCAGGATGATCTGGGCCCCGATACGCGGCTGATACCGGATAATGGCCAGGTATCCGGGTCCCAGTTCCTCCTCCAACACCCCAACAAGAGGGGTTTCACGCAGCTTGGGTGGCAGCAAACCGGCAATGGAAGAAACTTTGAACTGCGCTTCGGCCGGCAGGTCGACGATCAGCCAAACCTCGGCCCGTTTGCGCTGAGCGTTGACGTCGATGCGGATGATTTCCACGGAAACCGGATCGGCCCATTCGCGAATGGCATCGGCCAGTTGTGCCTCGGTCCGCGTCTCCAGATAACGGTTATAGGTGGATTTCCCAAGTTGCAGGACGACGACGACCAGAAACGCGATCGCGACGAAGACGCTGGCTGTAAAGTTCAGCTTGCGCTTTCCCTTGCTGAAAACCACGGACCGCGCGGCATAGACAAGATATACCGCGCAGGCTGACAGAATGATCGCGCCAAGGTTCGTTGCGAAAAGCAGCCCAGCTTCATAGGCCTCGGCGGGTTCGTCAAAATACAGCAGGATGCCCGAAGCCGAGAGGGGCGGAACCAGTGAAACGCCGATGGCCGCGCCGGGCAAAAGGCTCAGTTCGGATTTGTTGATCTGAACATAGGCCCCGGCAACACCGGCAGCGAGAGCGACGATCAGATCTTCGGTGCCCGGATCGGTGCGCGCAAGGACCTGATCGGGGATCAAAATGCCACGAGGCACGTCAGCGATATAGACCAGAAGCCATGCCATCATAACGCAGGCAATGGCGGCCAGACAAACCGTAAGCGCCAGCGTCACTGCGCGTTTCAGCCACCCCATGACCATCGCCGCGGCCACCCCAAGGATCGGGGTCATAAGCGGCGCCACAAGCATGGCCGCGATCACAACAGCCCCGGAATTGCGCAGCAAACCCATGGTGGCGATTACGACCGACAGCGTCAGCAGCATTGCAAAGCGTCGCCAATACGCAGCCTTGTCGGCACCTTCAAAAAGAAGGATGCTGCGGGTGGTGCTTAGTTTTCGTACGACCATTGTAGTTACCTGACCCTGGGATAGGCTTCGTGCCCACGGCCAGACTAACAACCGATACCTTTTCCGGAAATGGCCGGTAAGAAAGAAAAAAGGCGCCCGAATTGGACGCCTTTCGATCTGGTTGGCAGACGATCAGACCTTTAGATTTGGAATAATCTGCTTTTTGCGGCTCATGATACCCGGCAAAACGACAGCGTCGCCGTCAACGGTAACACCAAAGCTCTTCTCGGCGACGGTTTTAACCAGATCGTTCGGCACCAACAGCGTGGCCTCTTCGTTCAGGATATCAACCACGAACAGCAGCACCTGATCGACGTCGTCTTCCCTGGCAACATCCACCATCGAGTCTGCCAGGCTTGCCTTGCGGTCCAGAACAACGCCGGGGGCGGTGGTTTCCAGAACCGAGACGCGGAACTTGGTGCCGTCGACCTCGTATTCCTTGCTGTCCATGCGGATCAACTCGGCGTCCGAGAAGGAAGAGACATCCGATTTCGCCGCAAACATGTCAGCTGCATATACTGAAATGTCCAGCTCAAGCTCAGCGGCCAGGCGCTCCGCAACCTCGCGGTCATGCGCCGTGGTGGTGGGAGAGCGGAACTCCAGTGTGTCAGACAGAATGCAGGTCAGCGCAGCGCCTTTGATGGCGTCGGGCATTTTGGCGGTATCTTCGCCCATCAGATCAAACAGGATGGTTGCGGTGCAAGCCAAGGGGCGCACGGTGATATCGATCGGGCCTTTGGTTTCCAGACCGCCAACCAGCTTGTGATGGTCGATGATGGCGCGGATATCCGCGTCGTTGACGTTTGCCGGCAGTTCGGCCGGGTTATTGGTGTCGACGATAACCACCGGGGTACCTGCGGCAAGGTCTTCAATGATCCGCGGCTTGGGCAGGTCCCAGTTCTCCAGCATGAATGCTGCTTCGGTGTTGGGCTCACCCAGCAGTACGGGCTCGGTCTGCTCGCCTTTGACTTCGTTCAGGTACCAGGACCACACGATCGGTGAGCCTGTAGAATCGGTGTCGGGGGATTTGTGGCCAAATACTAGAGTGGTCATGTCAGTGTCCTGCGGAATGGAAATTTGCGCGCCTTATAGGGCGGGTAAATGCAGTTGTCACGCTGCAGCCCACCGTCTGCGACGCTTGGTCTGCAAACCGCAGGGTCAATTTAGAATGCGGCGCGTGTCAGAACGTATCCGGCTTTTTCCAGCTGGTTCAACAGGCCGTAATCATCACTCAGGTGCCCTGCGCCGACCGCAATCACAACTGTCTGATCCCTGATGTCCAGAATCTGCGCCATCCAGTTGGCGTTTCGTTGCACCAGCATCTGCTGCTCGAAATTGCGCCATTCCGCGTCAAAGGCCTCGGGGCTCAGGCCCGACTGTTCAAGCCCCTGAAGGTGGGCAAACTGTATGATCTCGGCGTGCTTTTCTTCCATATATGCATTGGCCATGGTGACCAATTGGTCGGCATTGCCCTGCATGGCTCCGGACAGGCGCACAAGCGACTCGACCTGTTTTTCCAGCGGGTGACTGTCGAACATGGCCATCAGGTCTTCGATCCGTTCCAGCGAGTGCTGTGGGATACCTTTTTCGACGGCCAGATCGTTCAGGCGAGCGTCCATTCCATAAGTTGCATTCGGGTCTTGGATCATGCAGGGCGGGATGCTCAGCATCATGGTCAGGAACCACGGGCGCATCTTCGCAGCCATCCAGCCGGGGATGCCGCGCTGGGCCAGAGCTGTGGAAAGCGCATCCCAATCGTCTTCCGTCATCAGGTCGATCAACGTAGGGCCCGAGGTAATCATCACCGAAGTCAGGTCATTGGCCATGTTCTGTTCGAAGGCGTTCATGTCTTCCTGAGTGACTTCGAAATAAAAGGCGTCAGCCTTGTTCAGTTCGGGCGACAGGCGATCAATGACCTCCTCCATGCGCGGATCGAAGGTGTGCAGCGTTCCTATGATGTGCAAAACCGTATCGCCCTTGCGTGCAATCCAGTGATTGCCTTCGGGATAAGCGATCTCGGCCACTGCACTTTGCAATCTGGCCCGGGTTTCCTCAGGCAGTTGCGGCCGCAGGTCCACCCCCTCGCACGCGGCCTGAGCCGAGATCGGAAACAGAAGGAACGCAAGAAAAGTGAGCAAACGCATGGAGCCAGCCTGAATGGTGTCAAGAAGTTGAACCCAGACTTAGCCACGCCACCAGCCGATGTTCAAGCAGCCCGTCTGGTATTCCTCGACAATCTGCGTAGCATGGGCGCATGAACCGCGAGCAGGATCTCTACCCCCCGGTCAAGGCGCTGCTGGAGCGGCAGGGATACGCCGTCAAGGGAGAAGTCGGCGCAGCCGACATCGTTGCGGTGCGCGATGGGGATGCTCCGGTGATTGTCGAACTGAAACTTCGGTTCACGCTGGCCCTGTTTCATCAGGCGATCACCCGGCTGAAACTCACCGATCTGGTCTACATCGCGGTCAGCAAACCCACGGGTCGAACGGCCCGGCGGGCCCTGAAAGATAATCTGGCATTGTGTCGAAGGCTTGGCCTGGGCCTGATCACCGTGCGGGCTGATGGCACGGTTGAGGTGCAATGCGATCCCGGCCCCTATGCGCCCCGTAAGAACAAAGCCGGAGCCGCACGGATGCTGCGGGAATTCGACCGGCTGGAAGGTGACCCAAACGCCGGGGGCGCGACGCGCCATGGTATCGTGACGGCTTATCGGCAGGATGCACTGAAATGTGCGGCCTTTTTGGCCGAGAATGGCCCGACCAAGGGATCAGACGTCGCCAAGTCGGTCGGCGTCCCGGTTGCCACCCGGCTTATGCGGGAAAACCACTATGGGTGGTTTGAGAAGGTTGAAAAAGGCATATACGGGCTTACGTCCGCAGGAGCGGAAGGCTTGAAGCACTGGGCCTACAGTTGGGAACAGGTTGACTGATCCATTCTGCAAAAAAATCTCTCACAACTTGTTGACTCGGAGTTTTAGACTCCCTAGCTATGCGTCGTTATCACTCACACACCCCGAGTGCTAACGCCTCGTCGAAAGGCGAGGGGAGGATAAACAAACTTTGAGCCCAAGGAGCTACAAAGATGGCATTGAAACCGCTTCATGACCGTGTGCTGGTTCGCCGTACCGAAAGCGAAGAGAAAACCGCAGGCGGCCTGATCATTCCTGACAGCGCAAAAGAAAAGCCCAGCGAAGGCGAAGTCGTCTCAACCGGCGAAGGCGCGCGCAAGGACAGCGGCGAGTTGATCGCGATGGCTGTAAAAGCTGGCGACAAGATCCTGTTCGGCAAATGGTCGGGCACCGAGGTTCAGGTCGACGGCGAAGAGCTGCTGATGATGAAAGAAAGCGACATCATGGGGATCATTGAGTAAGCGATCCCGCTTCCTCTGACCTTCATCACAATACATTTTCTCAAGGAGAAACGACATGGCTGCAAAGGACGTCAAGTTCGACACCGATGCCCGTAACCGCATGCTGGCAGGTGTGAACATCCTGGCCGATGCTGTTAAAGTGACCCTGGGCCCCAAAGGCCGCAACGTGGTTCTGGACAAATCCTTCGGCGCACCGCGCATCACCAAGGACGGTGTATCGGTTGCCAAGGAAATCGAACTGGAAGACAAGTTCGAAAACATGGGCGCGCAGATGGTGAAAGAAGTCGCCAGCCGCACCAATGACGAAGCCGGCGACGGCACCACCACCGCAACCGTTCTGGCACAGGCGATCGTAAAAGAAGGCCTGAAGCAGGTGGCAGCGGGTCTGAACCCGATGGACCTGAAGCGCGGCATCGACCTGGCAACCGCCAAGGTTGTTGAAGGCATCAAAGAAGCCTCGCGCGAAGTCAAAGACTCGGCAGAAGTTGCTCAGGTTGGCACCATCTCGGCCAACGGCGAAGCCGAAATCGGCCAGCAGATCGCAGACGCGATGCAGAAGGTCGGCAACGAAGGCGTCATCACCGTCGAAGAAAACAAAGGTCTGGAAACCGAGACCGACGTTGTCGAAGGTATGCAGTTCGACCGTGGCTACCTGTCGCCTTACTTCGTCACCAACGCAGACAAGATGATTGCAGAGCTCGAAGACTGCATGATCCTGCTGCACGAAAAGAAACTGTCCTCGCTGCAGCCGATGGTCCCGCTGCTCGAGCAGGTGATCCAGTCGCAAAAGCCGCTGCTGATCATTGCCGAGGATGTTGAAGGCGAAGCGCTGGCAACTCTGGTTGTCAACAAACTGCGCGGCGGCCTGAAAATTGCTGCTGTCAAAGCACCGGGCTTCGGCGATCGCCGCAAGGCCATGCTGCAGGACATCGCAATCCTGACCGGCGGTCAGGTTATCAGCGAAGATCTGGGCATGAAGCTCGAGTCCGTCACCATGGACATGCTGGGCACCGCCAAGAAAATCGAAATCACCAAAGACGAAACCACCATCGTTGACGGTGCTGGCGAGAAAGCCGAGATCGAAGCACGTGTTGCTCAGATCCGCACTCAGATCGAAGAAACCTCGTCGGACTACGACCGTGAGAAGCTGCAAGAACGCGTTGCCAAACTGGCAGGCGGTGTTGCCGTTATCCGCGTCGGCGGCATGACCGAAGTTGAAGTGAAAGAGCGTAAAGATCGTGTTGACGATGCTCTGAACGCAACGCGCGCAGCCGTTCAGGAAGGCGTTGTTGTCGGTGGCGGTGTTGCTCTGGTTCAGGCCGGTAAAGCACTGGAGTCGCTGAAAGGCGCAAACGCTGATCAGGATGCAGGCATCAACATCGTTCGCAAAGCCATCGAAGCGCCTCTGCGCCAGATCGCCGAGAACGCGGGTGTTGACGGTGCGGTTGTTGCTGGCAAGGTTCGTGAAAACGAAGACGCTGCATTCGGTTTCAACGCTCAGACCGAAGAATATGGCGACATGTTCTCGTTCGGCGTGATCGACCCGGCCAAAGTTGTCCGTACAGCACTGGAAGACGCGGCGTCGGTTGCTGGCCTGCTGGTCACCACCGAAGCAATGGTTGCTGACAAGCCTGCCAAAGAAGGCGCGCCTGCTGGCGGCGGCATGCCCGACATGGGCGGCATGGGCGGCATGATGTAAGCACGTCGAATTCGCCTCGGCGAATTCTGACGGTCCCGACAGGCGCTTGGCTGTAAGGCCAAGCTGCCGAGGGGGAAGCCTTGGAACTTAAGTTTGGGGTCGCCTTCGGGCGGCCCCGTTTTGTATTGACCGTTCTGCTTTGTCAGCGGGTTGCGACGCAGCTTCAACAAGCGCAGCTGGTCTGATCTTACGCCCTTCGGGAAAGTGAGTGTGCAAACCCGGCCCAAACGGCTATGCGGTTCGTATGAAATTGTTTTTGCTCACCGCCCTGACCATGTGCGCCTTCGCTGCGAATTCCATTCTGAATCGGTTGGCTATCGATAGCGGAGCCAGCGATCCGACTGGATTTGCCATCGTACGGGTTTTGGCCGGGGCCGTGGTGCTGGCCACTCTTGTGCTTGCACGCGGGGGGCATCTTCCACTGCGCAGTCGAAGACGGATCGTTGGTGCGGGGTCGTTGACGCTCTACATGATCGGGTTTTCGATCGCCTACCTGACGCTGGATGCCGGATTGGGTGCTTTGATCCTGTTTGGCACGGTGCAAATTTCGATGTTTTCGATCGGCGCCTTGACTGGTGCGACTCCGACCGCGCGGCAAGTGGCGGGGGCAGGGGTTGCGCTTGCAGGTCTGGCCTATGTGCTCTGGCCCTCTGACTCCGTTCAGGTCGACCTGAACGGCGCGGCTTTGATGGTCGCCGCTGGTATTGGTTGGGCCCTTTATTCGATTGCGGGCCGATCTGAAACAAACCCTCTGGAGGGAACGGCCGCCAATTTCATTGTAGCTTTGCCATTGACTGCCCTGGCGATGCTTGCCACCGGCGGCGTCTGGCAGATGAACGGGGCGGGGTATCTGCTGGCTGTTCTGTCCGGTGGAGTTACCTCAGGGCTCGGTTATGCTTTGTGGTATCGTGTTTTGCCTCAACTGGCCCCGTCTGTGGCGGCTGTCGTTCAGCTCAGCGTGCCGGTGATTGCAATTCTCGGCGGTGTCGCCTTTCTGGGCGAGGTTGCCGAAACACGGCTGATCATCGGCACCGTGCTTGTATTAGGCGGTATCGCGCTGGCCGTGTTGCGACGTCAAAAGGGCTAGGGCTTTTATCGAAGGCTCATAGGCTTTATCTGGCGGTTATGAAACTTTTGATTGCCCTGTTCTTCTGCCTCGCTCCCGCCGCAGCCAGCGCGAAATGCGTGATCCTCCTGCATGGTCTGGCGCGCACAGAGGCGTCGTTTACCGTGATGGAGCAGCTGTTCAAGGCGCATGACTATATTGTTGTGCGCCACGGGTATCCATCGACCGAAATCGGCATTCCCGAACTGGCAGAGCAAACCATACCGGACGCGCTTGCAGCTTGTGGTGACGACAAGGCCAATGTCGTCGCGCATTCCATGGGGGGTATCCTGTTGCGCTATTGGTTCAAGGACCATCGGCCTGAAAACCTGGGTCGTGTCGTCATGCTCGGCCCGCCCAATCAGGGCAGCCAGTTGGTCGATGAGCTGAGCGCATGGGAAGTGTTCGGGTATCTGAACGGCCCTGCGGGATTGCAATTGGGCACCGGTCCCGAAGGCATTCCGCGCCGCCTGCCGCCGGTGGATTTTGAACTGGGGGTGATTGCGGGCGAGAACTCGCTCAACCCGCTGTTTTCGTCGCTGATCGACGGGCGGGATGACGGCAAGGTTTCGATTGAAACCACCAAGGTCGAAGGGATGGCCGATCACATTGTTCTGCCTGTGACCCACACCTTCATGATGAACAACCCGCGCGTTATGGCGCAGGCACTGCATTTTATCGAATTTGGTCAATTCGATCCAAAGATCACCTGGCTCGACGGCGTGATGGAGATAATCGACGAGATCTGCATCGGGCAGGACTGTTCGGAACCTGACTCGGAGCCCACACGATGACCGCACTGGACCTGACAATGACCGGCGCAGAGGTCCTGTTGCCGGGGGATGGTCTGTCGCGCTACGATCTTTCGATAGCGGACGGCGTTGTTAAGCATGATCCGACCGGGCGCAGGATTGATCTGACCGGTTATCTTGTCCTGCCCGGTATCGTCGATCTGCACGGGGACGGGTTCGAACGCCACATCGCCCCTCGGCGCGGCGCGATGAAGCAGATGAACGAAGGTATTCTGGCAGTCGAGGCCGAACTGGCCGCCAATGGCATCACCACCGCTGTGCTGGCCCAGTTCTACAGTTGGGAAGGTGGCGTGCGCGGCCCGGAGTTTGCCGCGCAGGTGTTTCGGGCAATCGCTGCGGTCAAGGACAGCGCAGTCACGGATCTGATCCCGCAATTGCGGTTCGAGACCAACATGCTTGAGGATTATGCCGGTCTGGCGCGGCGTATCGCCGAATGGCAGGTGCCCTATGTGGTGTTCAATGATCACCTGCCGCATGATCGTTTGGCGCAGGGCAAAAAGCCTCCGCGCCTGACCGGGCAAGCGTTGAAGGCCGGGCGCAATCCGGATGCGCATTTTGAGATGCTGCTTGGCATGCACGCCCGTAGGAACGAAGTGCCTGCCGCCGTCGAAGCACTCAGCGCCACACTTGTCGAAATGGGTGTGCGTCTGGGCAGCCATGATGACGCAACCGCCGAGACGCGGGCATGGTGGCGCGACCGGGGCGTGCGCATTGCCGAATTCCCCGAAACGCTTGAGGCTGCCGAGGCCGCGCTTTCCGCCGGGGATCACGTTATCCTCGGATCTCCCAACGTTGTGCGGGGTGGGTCGCACAAGGGGAACGCCAGCGCGGTTGAACTGATTGCCATGGGGCTTTGTGATGCGTTGGCCTCGGATTACCACTATCCCAGCCCGCGCCGCGCGGCGTTGATGCTGGCCAAAACCGGTCTGCTGGATTTGGCCGGTGCCTGGGCGCTGATCTCGTCCGGCCCCGCGCGGGTACTGGACATGCAGGACCGGGGCACGCTCGCGCCGGGAAAACGCGCGGACCTGGTCATCCTGGATGCGGATACCCATCGCGTCGCGGCCACCTTGGCCGGTGGGCGCATCAGCTATATGTCGGGTGATGTCGCCGCGCGCTTCGTGAACTGAAGCGCGCCGCATATTCACGTTTCGTCAACGTTTGATGCGGTTGAAATGCCCCATCTTGCGACCGGCCTTGACTTCGGCCTTGCCGTAGAGATGCAGCGCCACATCCCGCTCGCGGGCCAGCTCAGGTACACGGCCCATGTCGTAGCCGATCAGGTTTTCCATCACCACATCGGAATGGCGCTGTCCGTCCCCCAATGGCCAGCCTGCCACGGCGCGGATATGCTGTTCGAACTGATCGACAGCGCAGCCGTTCTGCGTCCAGTGGCCCGAATTGTGGACCCGCGGCGCGATTTCGTTCACGATCAGACCGCCGGGCGTCACGAACAGCTCAACGCCCATCACGCCGACGTATTCGAGTGCGTTCAGGATGTTTGCTGCGAGCAGGATTGCGTCTGTGCGCTGGGCGGGAGACAAGCGGGCAGGGATGGTGGTGGTACGCAAGATGCCATCGCGGTGCACATTTTCACCCGGATCGAAACAGGCGACCTGACCGTCCAGACCGCGGGCCGCGATGATCGACACCTCGTGCGAGAAATCCACGAACCCTTCCAGAATAGTTGGTGCACCGGCCATATCGGCCAGAGCGGCCTCGGCATCCTCAGGGTTGCGCAGCTGGGCCTGTCCCTTGCCGTCATAGCCGAAGCGACGGGTTTTCAGGATGGCGGGCGTTCCGATCTGCTCGATCGCCGCATTCAGGCTGGTCAGGTCGGCAATATCCGCAAACGGGGCCGTCTTCAGGCCCAGCTCTTGCAGAAATGCCTTCTCGGTCAACCTGTCCTGGCTGACCCGCAATGCCTCGCGCCCGGGGCGGATCGGGCGGTGCGCTTCCAGAATGTCCAGCGCTTCGGTCGGGATGTTCTCGAACTCATAGGTGATGACATCGACCGCATCGGCAAAGGCTTTCAGCGCGTCTGCATCGTCGTAAGCCGCGGTGGTGACGCGATCCGCAACCTGCGCCGCCGGCGGGTTTGCACTCGGTTCGTAGATATGGCTGACAAAACCCAGTCTGGCGGCTGCCACAGACAGCATCCGGCCCAGCTGACCGCCCCCCAGAATCCCGATCACTGCACCTTGGGCGAGCATTTCCGCCATCTTCAACTCTCCAAACGTTTGCCAATATCGCCAAGCGCGGAACGCAGCGCCTCGTGCGCGCCCTGATCCTTCAGGGCGTCCGTCATTTGCAGGCTCAGCGTGTCCTCTGTCGCCAGGGCGTCACGCTCTTGCGCCAATCGCCCGGCGGTGCCTTTTTCCATCGAGGCCAGAAAGCCCGCCATCAACTGCGTTGTATAGAACTCGGCCCCGTCCGTATCCCCGGTTGCGTCACCCAGCCATTTGGCACCGGTGGCCATCAGGTCCAGAATGCCGGGAACCATGGCACAAATGGCGAAATGCGCGTTCAGCGCGGCTTCATCCGCAACCTTGACCACAGGGTTCTCGGGCTCAAACAGATCGGCCAGCAGGCGATCATTGCCAAAAGCTGCCATCGGGCAGCCGCCGGTTTCCAGAAAGCCCAGCGGGATGGTCTGCACGAAATCCGACGCAGGGGCGCAAAGCGCGGCCAGTTGCTCGGCGGGCACCGACGCCATGACGGAAACGATCTGCTGATCGGCACGAAAGATCAGCGGGTCCAGAACGTCGGCCGCAATATGCGGGCGCAGGCACAGGAACACGATGTCCGAGGTGTCAAGCACGGTCTGAGGTGCAGCGACAGTTGCGCCCAGTTCCGCCTTCAAGGCAGATGAAACTGTGGCGTTGCGCTCGGTCACGCTGATCTGGTGCTCTTTGGCGGCCATTAGCCGCGCGATCGGCGCGGCGATATGGCCGGTGCCGATAAATCCGATCCGGCTCATCCCTGCGGTTCCTGGGGGATCGACGCTGACAGAGCGTCACGCCAGTTGTCAAGCCGTTCGGCCAAAGCATCATCCTGCAATGCCAGGATGCCCGCTGCCATCAGACCGGCATTGGCCCCGCCGGCGGACCCGATCGCCATGGTCGCCACCGGGAACCCCTTGGGCATCTGCACGATGGAATATAGAGAATCCACGCCCGACAAGGCGCGGGTCTGCACCGGGACGCCAATGACTGGTACCCGCGTTTTCGACGCCATCATACCCGGAAGATGCGCCGCCCCGCCAGCACCTGCAATGATCACCTGCAATCCACGCGAGACTGCGGTCTTGCCATAGTCCCACAACCGGTCCGGCGTGCGGTGGGCCGATACGATACGCGCTTCGTAGGCGACGCCCAGTTCGTCCAGAATATCTGCGGCTTCCTTCATCGTGGGCCAGTCCGACTGGCTGCCCATGATGATCCCCACTTTCACATCGCTCATCCGCATACGTCCCCGCGCTCAGAAAGAGCGCGCACTATAGCCAAATCCGGTTGACTGGCAATGCGGTACAGGGCCGTTCAGGCGATGATATCGGGGGTCAGGCGGTCTTCGATCAGCCGGATGATGTCTTTCAGGCGCAATTTCTCTTTTTTCAGGCGCCGTAAGGTCAGTTGATCGGCCGTTCCCTTTTCATGCAACGCTTCGATCGCCTCATCCAGATCGCGGTGCTGTCGGCGGAAAACCTCAAGCTCAACACGCAATACTTCATCTGTTTTCATCGAAAGATCGGTAGGCGCGTTCATTGGCGACTCGAGTTGGTTGTGGTGCTTGGCCAACAAGATAGTGTGTCAGACGTTATCGCGCCAGACCTTGTGGACATCCTGGTTTCTTCCCATATTCTATTGCACGCGGTTGCCAGAACGGGGCCGCACACCACGTCGCTTTGACAATGAAGGACGAAAATACGTGTCGAAACTCACTCTTGGCTCATACCCGCATCTATTGGGGTTCGAGCAGTTGGAACGCCTTCTGGAACGGTCTGCAAAGGCCGGAAATGAAGGGTACCCGCCTTATAACATCGAACAGACCTCGGATTTCTCCTATCGTATCACTCTTGCGGTGGCCGGGTTTGCCGAAGAGGATCTGTCAATCACGATCGAGGATCGCCAGTTGGTGATCAGGGGCCGTCAGCGCGACGACAGCGAGGGGCGCATATTCCTGCACCGTGGCATCGCGGCGCGTCAGTTCCAGCGCATGTTCGTGCTGGCCGACGGTGTCGAAGTGGGCGAGGCGATCATGGAAAACGGTCTGCTGCACGTGGATCTGACCCGCGCCGTGCCGGAAACCGTGGTTCAGACGATCAACATACGGAAGGGGTAAGAGCAATGAATACACCGATTGAAATCAACACCGAAGGCAACCGTATTGTCTATGTCAAAACGGTTGAAGTTTCTGAATTGCCTCGGGAAGTTCGTGAACAGGCAGGCGATCTGGATCAGCTTTACGCCGTCCACGATTCCGACGGGCAGCAACTGGCGCTGGTCGCAGACCGCAAGCTGGCCTTTGTGCTGGCGCGAGAACATGATCTGTCTCCGGTGGCCGTTCACTAGGCGACCGAAAACTCTGCTGAAACGAAGTGGCATTTTCTTTTCATGCGGTGATCTTGCCGCAGATGCAAAGGCAGGAGCGGCATCATGGGCTGGTTTGACTTTGACTGGGTGGACGCCTTCAGTGATCGCGCATTTGGTGGCAACGGATGTGCTGTAGTCCACGAAGGTGCGCGCCTTACGGAAGAAGTCTGCATGGCCTATGTGCGCGAAACCTCTCTGGTCGAATGCACCTTTACCGGCCCGTCCGAGGTGGCCGACATCCGCGTCCGTTATTTTCTGGCCAGCCGCGAAATCCCCTTCGCGGGGCATCCGACTATCGCCACTGTCGCGGCGATGCGATCCCGCGGCATGATCTCGGGCGACAGTCTGACGCTGGAAACCGGTGCGGGTCTGGTCTCGATCCGGTTGCAGGGTGAACAGATCGAAATGACTCAGGTCGCACCGCAATTCGGTGCGCTCGTCCCCGCGGAACTGGTGGCGGGAGCGGTCAGCCTGCCACAGGAAGCCATCATTTCGCCGCCTCAGATGGTATCAACCGGCTTGCCGTTCTGCATCACCGTTCTGCGGGATCATACGGCATTGCGGGCCGCTCAACTGGTTGAGGGCCCATTGCGCAAAGTGGCTGAAGCTGCGGGTTATTCCGGCTCGGATATGGCCGAACCGTTTCTTGTCACGCTGCAAGGGGCAACCGATGAGGGGGATACGTTTTCACGCCTTCTTCTGGCTCCGCCCAGCCCGCCTGAAGATCCGTTTACCGGGTCTGCCACCGGTGCGATGGCCGCCTATTTGTGGAAACACGGATTGATGAAAAAGGAAAGCTTCATCGCCGAGCAGGGTCACGATATGGGCCGCCCCGGGAAGGCCATCGTCACGCGTGTCGGCCCGCCTGATGCGATGACGGGCATCAAGGTGTCCGGTCAGGGGTATGTTCTGATGCGCGGGCAGGTTGACCTGCCGGAAACGCCGATAAAATGAGCAAACGCTAACCGAGGGCTGCCCCCGGTATTCTGGCCGGAGGCGGCGGGTTGCATCCAGCCCAGCCGTCATCTGGGTCCACGCCAGGGTTGGATCGGGTTTGCCGACATAACGAAATCCAGCATCTGTTCCAAGGTCTCCGACCTCGTGCGCGACGCACAGGACGAAGCGGTGTCCTTGATCCGGAAAGGACTGAAGGCATAGTTGCTCCGACAAGCTCAGATCGGATCCCAACCAGAAACTGACAATGGTCGGAGACCAGTTCGCCATCTCAGTTTCACACCCGCCACGAGTTCCTGAACAGCATCAGGACCATCGGCAATCGTCAATTGGAAGCCAATAAAAACGGCCGCCGGAATGTCCGGAGGCCGCCCAATACAATCAGAAGAGACCGCAATCAGTTTGCTGCGATCAGGCCCATGCTTTCCAGTTTCAGCAGCACTTGATGGGCGCAGTTGTCGACCTCGACATTCTCGGTTTCGACGCGCAGTTCCGGGTTTTCTGGAACATCGTAGGGGTCAGAGATCCCGGTGAATTCCTTGATCTTGCCTTCACGTGCCAACTTGTAAAGGCCCTTGCGATCGCGGCGTTCGCATTCCTCAATGCTGGTTGCGACGTGGACCTCGCAAAAGGCACCGAACTGTTCGATCTCTTCCCGAACGGCGCGGCGTGTCGTGGCATAGGGCGCGATCGGGGCACATATGGCGATGCCGCCGTTCTTGGTGATCTCGCTGGCCACATAGCCGATACGGCGGATGTTCAGGTCGCGGTGCTCTTTCGAGAAACCCAGTTCTGACGACAGGTTCTTACGAACAATGTCGCCATCGAGCAGCGTCACCGGTCGGCCACCCATTTCCATCAACTTGACCATAAGTGCGTTTGCGATGGTGGATTTGCCCGAACCTGAGAAACCTGTGAAGAACACGGTAAAGCCCTGTTGGCTGCGTGGCGGCTTGGTTTTGCGCAGCTCGGCTACCACTTCGGGGAAGCTGAACCACTCGGGGATTTCCAGACCTTCGGCCAGACGGCGGCGCAGCTCGGTGCCCGAGATGTTCAGGATGGTGACGTCATCCTTGTCGAGAATCTCGTCGTTCGGTTCGTACTGGGCGCGTTCCTGCACATAGACCATGTGCTTGAAGTCGACCATTTCGACGCCGATTTCGTCCTGGAACTGGCGGAACAGGTCCTGTGCGTCATAAGGGCCATAGAAATCTTCACCGGCCGAATTCTTGCCTGGGCCAGCGTGGTCACGGCCCACGATGAAGTGTGTGCAGCCGTGGTTGGCGCGGATCAGACCGTGCCAGACCGCCTCGCGCGGGCCAGCCATACGCATGGCCAGGTTCAGCAGGCTCATCGAGGTGGTTGAGGCTGGGTATTTGTCCAACACCGCCTCATAACAGCGCACGCGGGTAAAGTGATCGACGTCGCCTGGTTTGGTCATGCCGACAACCGGGTGGATCAGTAGGTTGGCCTGTGCCTCTTTGGCGGCGCGGAAGGTCAGCTCCTGATGCGCGCGGTGCAGCGGGTTGCGGGTCTGGAAGGCGACGATGCGGCGCCAGCCCAGCTTGCGGAAATAGGCGCGCATTTCGTTCGGGGTGTCGCGACGTCCGCGAAAGTCATAATGCACAGGCTGTTGGATACCAACCACGGGTCCGCCCAGGTAAATCTTGCCCGCCACGTTATGCAGATAGTTGACCGCCGGGTGGGTATCGTCATCGGCGCCAAAAACCTTCTCGGCCTCACGCGCCTTGTCCGGGGTCCAGCGGTCAGTCACGGTCATGGTGCCCAAGATTACGCCTTCCTGATCACGCAGGGCGATGTCCTGGCCCAGCTCGATGCTCTGGGCAAAATCTTCGCTGACATCCAGCGTGATCGGCATCGGCCAGAGCGTACCATCTGCCAGGCGCATGTTTTCAACGACATTGTCGTAATCCGCTTCGCTCAGGAACCCTTTCAGCGGGTTGAACCCACCATTCATCAAAAGCTCCAGATCGCAAATCTGCCGCGGGCTCAGATCCCAGCTGGTCAGGTCGGCGGCTTCCATCTTGAGCTTTTGCGCCGAGTCGTAAGACACATACAGTTCAGGGATCGGGGTCAGATTGCTTAACATTGTCATCGTAATACTCTTATCGCAGTGTTGATTTGCCAGTGGATATCAGGCGGTTTCGCGGCGTTTGCACCGATTGACAGGCGAAGTCCACAAGCGTGAATGTAACAAAGGAGGATATGCGTCGAATATTGTTGAAATGGAAGGAATTTCTAAATCGCAAATCAAATCGATGATCTGATCCTTGCGATCGGAGGTTATTGTTTCATGCAGAGAATTACTGTTCCTGTTTTGTGGCGTTCTGCTCAAGCGTCGATGCACGGGTGACGAGCAGGGCGGGAATCGGTTCAGACACGCCGCGCAGCTGGAACAACCTGATTTCGTCCTGTGGTACGACGACACCTGCGGCCTTCAGCAACTCTTCCGAGACCAGCAATTCGACCTTCAGCGCCTTGGTTTCGCTTTCCAGACGACTGGCGACATTGACGGCGTCGCCGATTATGGTTTTCGACGCATGCCCCGCCGCGCCGATCTCACCAACGACCAGGTCCCCAAGATGCAGACCCATTCCGATGCGAATTCCGGGGCTGCCTTCGGCCTCGAGCTGTGCGTTGAAATTGTCGAGGGCGTGACTGATGTCGATGGCGGCTTTCAACCCGGCACGGGCGGACGCCGCCGCATTCGGCTTTTCAAAAACGGCAAGCAGCCCGTCTCCCATATATTTATCCACAACACCGCCTTCATTGGTGATGGCAGGCACGACCGCGTCGAAAAACCGGTTCAGCAGGAATACGATGTCATAGGGTAATTGGCCGGTCGTACGCGCGGTAAAGCTGCGCATGTCCAGAAACAGAACGGCCAACTGGCGTTCCTGACCCTGACTGGCATGTCCGCGTATGCGTCCGCCATCTGGCCTGAAGACCCGAAAAACGGTGGTGGGTTCCGTTGGCCGTATCTGGCAGGCCAGTCGTGTCTGCGGCGAGGCGCCCACAGCAGCAAGGCTGCGCGCTTCGACGTCGCCGGGCGGCGGCAGGGCGTCGCTGCCATCCTCTACAATGACACGGCATGTGGTGCAGCGCCCCTTTCCACCGCACAAGGCGGCATGCGGCACGCCGTTCACCTGGGAAATCTCAAGCAAGGTCAAGCCTTTTTCCGCGACCACCTCGGGCCCTTTGGCGTAATTCACGCGCACCGAATGCCTGCGCCGCCACAGTTTGCGCCCGATGTAAACCAGTCCCGTTGCCCCAAGGGCCAGCCAGAAAAACATAAGGCCATAGTCTTTTACACTGAACAGGGTCTGGAAGGCCTCGGGCGATGGCCAGTTGTAGTGCTCAATATATTGATCGCGCAGGAATTCATCAGCAAAGTCGGCCCATATGCGACGCCCTTCGGTCAACAGGCCGGCCAGTGCGAAAAAAGGCACGAAAACTGCAACACCAATCAGATAGGGCGCGACCCGCGACCACCACCGGGTCAGCCGCAGCCACATATGCAAGCCGATGCACCCGTGTATCCAAACGATCAGCAACAAGGCGCTTTGCATCCATACGGCGATACTGGGCCACATCAGAATGATGATATATCCCATCTCGTCGTTGACGTCGTAGACCTCGTGCGCGACCCGCGTCTGCACGATGTGCGAGATCAGTTGCAGCGGAATCAGCAAGCCCATACCGACCTGCAAGGCCGTGCTGAAGGGCATCCGCAGGGTTCTGCGTTGCGCGATCGACGTCAGGGCCAGACCAGCATGCGTGAACAGGGCAGCATAGAAAAGCACGCTGATGGCATTGTGGCGGGTGATGGCCTTCCGACCGTCCTGCATCCCGTGCAGATAATCGGTATGAAACAGGCCTAAGCCAATGTTTATGAAATGGAAGAACGCGAAGACAAACAACACAAGACCACTGCCGATCCTGAGTCGGGTTGACCACCCGCCGCGCCAAAGAGCGTTGTTCAAATGCTCACCTGTTCTTCGCTTTTCCTAAGATAATCCTGATACGCTGCTGGCTGGCGGTCAAGGGATTGGCAGTTGTTGCTGTTGTCGGGCAACGATCACGTTGCAGCTGAATTCGTACAGTGCCCCACGAAACCTTGGGGCACTGTCATTGAAACTCTGATCACCGACGGATCTGATTTTTCCGAAGCAGCCCGGAAGATTCCGAGCCCGTGTTATTCGTTTTCCGCCAGGAACCGCTCGGCATCCAGTGCCGCCATGCAGCCCATACCGGCGCTTGTGACCGCCTGACGATATATGTGATCGGTCAGATCGCCTGCTGCGAACACGCCCGGAACCGAGGTTTCGGTGCTGCCCGGCTTGGTGACAACATAGCCACCCATATGCGTTTCAAGCGTGTCCTTGACCAGCTCGTTTGCAGGCGCGTGGCCGATGGCAACAAAAACGCCTTTACAGGGGATTTCAGTGATCTCTCCGGTTTTGACATGTTTGACGCGAACGCCCTCAACGCCAAGCGGCGCATCGGTGCCGATCACTTCTTCCAGCTGGTGGAACCACAGTGGTTCGATTTTATCGTTCTTCATAAGCCGGTCTTGCAGAATCTTTTCCGCGCGCAGCTCATCGCGGCGATGGATCAGAGTCACCTTGCTGGCGAAGTTGGTCAGGAACAGGGCCTCTTCCACGGCCGTGTTGCCGCCGCCGATCACCACGATTTCCTGTCCGCGATAGAAGAACCCGTCGCAGGTGGCGCAGGCTGAAACGCCAAAGCCCTTGAATTTCTCTTCCGACGGCAGGCCCAGCCACTTGGCGCGCGCGCCGGTCGCCAGAATGACGGCGTCCGCCGTGTATGTGGTGCCGCTGTCGCCCTTGGCGGTGAAGGGGCGCTGGCTGAGGTCCAGATCGCTGATGATGTCGCCGATCACCTCACAGCCCATCGCCTTGGCGTGATCCTGCATCCGGACCATCAGGTCGGGGCCCTGTACCTCGGTGTCGCCGGGCCAGTTCTCGACTTCGGTCGTTGTCGTCAGCTGGCCGCCGGGCTCGATGCCCTGTACCAGAATGGGTTCCAGCATGGCGCGGCTTGCGTAAACGCCCGCGGTGTATCCTGCGGGCCCCGATCCGATGATCAGAACCTTGGTGTGTCGTGTGTCGGCCATGGTATCCCCGCTCGAATTGCCTGAATTGGGCCTTTGGCCCGTCGCCCCGATATAGCGACCGACAGACCCGGCTTAAAGCCCCTTACTGTTTATGACTTCGCAAGCGACCCTGCGAAGGGTGCGGGGAAAATGAGGGATTTGAAAACAAAGAAAATTGCGCATGTGCGAAACATTATTGCGTGCGCGTGGGGGGCTGATATAAGAACCGCAAAAATCAGGAGCATTTGATGGTCACGACTCGGTTGGATGATATCGACCGCAAGATTCTGGCGGAATTGCAGGCAGACGGTCGGATGACCAATGTCGAACTTGCAAAACGGGTCGGAATCTCGGCGCCGCCCTGTCTGCGCCGGGTGCGCACACTGGAAGAATCCGGCTATATCACCGGCTACCACGCCGAGGTGAATTCCCGCGAACTGGGATTTGAAGTGCAGGTGTTCGCCATGGTCGGGCTCGACAGTCAGGCCGAAACCGAGCTGCGCGCGTTCGAAGAACGCTGCCGTGAATGGCCACTGGTCCGGGAATGTCACATGCTGAACGGCGAGGTGGACTTCATCCTGAAATGCGTCGCACCTGATCTCAGCAGTTTTCAGCAGTTCCTGACCGGTGAACTGCTGACCACGCCAAACGTGGCCAGCGTCAAGACATCGCTTGTTATCCGCGGCGCAAAAGACGAACCAGGCGTGCCGTTCGACGTTCTGGAAGAACGAATGAACCGGACGGCGTAACGCCCAGACGTTTTGTCTGTGCGGTGTTCGGTGGCAGCATAGCAGCCACCGCCAAGGATAGAATCCAACTTAGTACCAGCTGCATGATGCCCCCCATAATGCAGTAATCGCTATCGCACTCAGGCTGTCATCGCGTCAATTTCCCCGTCTCCGGCGCGCGGCATCAGCAGCGGGCCAAAATCGTTGAGCGATTCGATATGCGCGAACAGGTTCAGATAAACCGACCGTAACGAGTGGCTGATCATCCGGACCGCGTTCACACCTGGGTGATACGTTTCGAACTGTAAACCATCTACCCGAATAACGGAATGCCGTTTTAGACAAATGTGAAACAGTTCAACTGGCGTCGGTGGCATTGTTTCAATCACGCCCGTTCCATCCTGGAATTCGGATACAGGTGTCAGAATCGGGCTATTCCCATGCAGATGCCGCAAATGCGCCGGCGTGCCCACGATCCGCGCCGCAGGCCCGGCGATTACACCCGACATCGGTTTTTGCATCCCGAATGTATCCGCCATGATGCGCGTAAGCGGCCGCGTGCGGCCCCGCGAATCCGGACGTCCCGGGATCAGAGTGACAGATCCCTTCCACAGCACGGTTTCGGACGCGCCTTCCTGAGTCAGGACCGTATCCCCCGGCATCAGGTCTTCGATTGCCATCGGCCCATGTTCGGTTTCAACCAGCGACCCACGCGTGAAGGCGCAAAAGGCATCTTCGAACATCGGCAGGGCCGGCGCGATGTGTCTGGTCTGAACAATGTTCCCGTTTTTCAACAGGCTGCTGACTTCATACCGGCGCAGCTGGGCCTTTGGTTTTGCAACCGGGCGCGGTGCGTCCCGCAGCATGGCCGTCGTTTCGATTGCATTTCTGGCCGCGCGGGCCAGTGAACTAGGAATAGTCATAAATATTCCGTCCCCTCAAAATGTCCGATCAAGCGCGGCGTATCCCCGTACAGGCCAACCTGACGAACTGGTTCTTTGTCTTGAAACAAATGGGTGACCCATGGGCGGCAGTCGGTCAGACCCCGCATGGCGACAAAATTGCGCTTTCCAATGGTCAACACATTGACCCCCCAGACAAACTCGTACTTCACGGGCGAAAATTGCCCGCACACACACAACTCCTAAACTCGTCCCGACCCCCTCAGATCGTGACGCTCTACACATCGGGCAGGAGCAAGCCCGTTATGCGTTCACCCCATCGAGACCGGCAGCTTGGCCTCAGGGTGCTTCTGCCTCAGCGTCGTGCCGCGATGCGACTGGCGACCCTGACAGAATGGCTTGATACCCGCTTCCACGGCATTTCCAGCTTCTGGCTCCGCGTGGCGGCGACCATGGCTTTGAGAAAGCGAGACTTGGTTTTCATTTTCTGGTCCTGCTCTGAACGGGTTTGTTTCCCGCATCCGTTATGACCCTTTTTTGACGCGCGTTTGCGGCATGGATAAGGCTTATCCGGGATGTTTTGCAGACAAGAAATTTATAATCGGTCTATCCTTCCACTCAACGCGCCAGCGTCCGGAACATGGACGTCAGATGACCATCTGATTGCTGACAAAACTCGTTACGATTCTGATTCCGATAAACACAACAAATGTGGCGGAAAAGTGGCGCGACGCCTAAATCTGGTCCAACATCACAATCTTATGACCGAGATCAGCCGCCCGTAATCGGCCTCGTTTGCGTGCGTTGTGCGGCGGTAGGAATAGAACCGGTCCGGGTCAGAATACGTGCAGTGCCGGGTCCATTCCCCCTGCCCGACACCGGCCTGCCGCAAGCGGTGCAAACCAAAAGCGGGCAGGTCGAATTGCAGCCGGTCATCCTGACCATTGGCAAAAAAACGCGAGTTGTCCGGAGAATCGGTCATGAAGGTGTCCAGGAGCTCAGGCCCGACCTCATACGCGCGTTGCGAAATGCAGGGACCGATGACGGCGTTGATATTCTGGCGCCTTGCGCCAAGCGCTTCCATGGCGTCCAGCGTCGTCTCCAGCACACCGTCCAGCGCACCGCGCCAACCTGCATGGGCCGCTCCGATCACATTGGCCGACGGGTCGGCAAACAAAACCGGTTGGCAATCTGCCGTCAGAATCGTCAGCGCCAGACCGGGTGTCGCCGTTACGACGGCATCCGCGCGCGGCTTTTCACCTTCCAAAGGCTGTTCAACCGTCAGAACTGTTGGGGAATGCACCTGATGCACGCCGATCATCGCCTCGGGCGCAACACCCATCGCATCAGCAACCCGCCGACGGTTCAGTGCAACAACTTCGGTCTGATCTGACGATCCAAAGCCGCAATTCAACCCGTCGAAGATACCGGAAGAAGCTCCGCCGCGACGGGTGAAGAACCCATGACGAAATGGGGAAAGCAAGTCTGAAGTCAGAATTTCCAGTGTCATGGCTCTAATCCTGGCGGTGGCGCAGCATAGGCCGGATAGAGGCCCATCACTTTGAACAGATTTCCCATTTCGTCCGGGTGCGTCAACCGGCGATGCGCTGCAATCAGGGCATCCAGCTCGGAACCGCTCAGCGCACGGGACAAAGCCTGTGCCCGGGCAGTTATGCCGAGCCGTTCCAGAAACACGCCCTGCGGTGTCAGGCGTGTGTGCCAGCAACCACAGGCGCGGGTCGCGATGGCAAGAGGTTCAAAATCCACATGCGCGGTCAGGTCGGCTTGACCGGGTGCCGCCAGCGGATCGGCGTGCTCGTGGTTTTGCAGGGCTTGCAGCGTATCGCCCAATGAATGCCAGTCGCCATAGTCGACAATCAGCGCGGCACCTCCATGGCTGGCGACCCGACCGGCAATCACGGTCAGAATGGGGATCGCTGCCGCGCACAGCTCGACCAGATCACCATCCCTGGTGTCCGAAAGCCTGTCAGTCAGCGCCACTTGCGGCCCGTTGGGCCCCCGCCCAAACAGCAATTCGCCGTCGCGTTCGCCGACCAGACGTTCATTCCAGCCGTCACTGTCGCGCAGGAACTGCCGGACAGGCAGCGCGTCGAAGAACTCGTTCGCCACCAGCAGCAGTGGCTGGTCCGGCAACTCTGCGACGCTGTCGGCCCAGTTCGGTGTGTAATCCTTCAGGGTGTCCGCCTGCACCTGCTTCAGGGCAGGCGAGGCCTCGACCAGCACAATCCGGGCAGCATCGTGAAATCCCTGCACGGTTCGGGTGGCACGCAGTATATCGCCCATCAGAGTGCCGCGCCCGGGTCCCAACTCGCACAGGGTGAACGGCGCGGGCCGCCCCTGATTCATCCAGCTTTGCGCAAGGCACAGCCCGATCAGCTCGCCAAACATCTGGCTGATTTCCGGTGCCGTGGTGAAATCCCCGGCAGCCCCCAGCGGATCGCGTGTTGTGTAATAGCCCCGCGTGGGATGCAGAAGACATTCGGCCATGTAATCGGCCACGCTCATCGGCCCATCCTGACGGATGCGGGCGACAAGGTGGTCTTTCAAGCTCATTTTGCCCGCCCTGCGCGCAGGACAAACCACAGGCCAAGCGCGATCATGGGCAGCGACAGGATTTGCCCCATGGTCAGACCATATCCGCCCACATGCAAGGCAAGCCCCATCGGATTGCCGGGCGACACGAACTGCGCATCCGGCTGACGGAAGAACTCGACGACAAAGCGCGACGCACCGTAGCCCACCAGAAACAGGCCCATGACAAAGCCCGGTTTGTGAAACGCGCCGCGTCGATAAACCAGCCACAGCAACAGCGCGCCCAGCAACACACCTTCCAGTGCTGCTTCGTATAACTGCGATGGGTGACGCGCGCACATTCCTGCTACCACGCCGGGGCAGTCCTGCGCGGCAAAACCGGGAAAGATGACGGCCCATGGCAGGTCGCTCGGACGGCCCCACAGCTCGGCATTGACGAAATTGGCCAGCCGTCCCAGCAGCAGGCCGGGTGGAACGGTGTAAGCAACCAGATCGCCCAGGGACAGGGTCGGGATCCGATGGCGTCGGGCAAACAGATAAGAGGCAAGGATCACGCCCAGCAGACCCCCGTGAAACGCCATGCCGCCTTGCCAGACCTTCAATATCTCAAACGGATGCGACAGGTAATAGCCGGGTTGGTAAAACAGCACAAAGCCAAGCCGCCCGCCCAGGATCACGCCCAGAATGATCCAGGTGACCAGATCCTCCAGTTGGTCCGGTTTCATCGGTGGGCCGTCGGCTGGCCACAGGGCAGGGCGGCGCAAAGCCACGACCGCCAGCCGCCACGCAATCAGGATGCCCGCGATATAGGCCAGCGCATACCACCTTAACGCGAACTCCATCCCGAACAGCGAGATCGAGAACAGTTCGGGCGACAGATCGGGGAAATTCAGAACAGCCTGCATGTGCGTCTCATTGCCCGGGGATTGCAGGACAAGTCAACCTTGAGCATGCGGCAATCTTTCCCCATATAGAGATCAACCGCGATACCGGAGTAAAGATATGCAAACCCGCAACAAGATACTGGACGACGTGTCCCAGCTGATGACCAACGCCATGGGTGTCGCGCAGGGCGCGCGGGAAGAGGCCGAAAATGCGATGAAGTCGATGATCGATCGCTGGCTTGCCGATCGCGATTTTGTCACGCGTGAAGAATTCGACGCCGTCCGCGCCATGGCCCAGAAAGCGCGTGAAGAAAACGCCGCTCTCGAAGCCCGCATTGCCGCGCTTGAGGCAAAACAGGACAAGTGACGCCCCGAGCGTTTCCTGTTTTCACAATTTTGGACAAACTCTGACGCCGCGCAATCCAGCCGGGATTGTACGGCGCCGTGCATTCTGAAGCATCGCGGGATTTAATCAAGACAAAGCTGGTTCAAGAGTCAATATTTTGATCCCCGTTGCTTTCTGTCCACAACTTATTGCTGTTATCCCCAACAAATAGGGTTGCCAGAACCAGCGCCGCATCGCACCATATTTAGTACAGGCCAATGGGGGAAGCCCGGTTTGTAGAGCAGGCAACTAGCGCTGGGGCGCTGCCAGCCCCGAAATGCTAGAGATTAGTGAGGTGGCATTATGGCCCTTTCCGAGCAGTATCTCGAAGAAGACATTCATCCGATCGACATTGTTGAACATCTGGCCGAACATCACGACTGGGATTTTGATCGTATAGGGGACGATCAGATTGCCATGGCTGTCGAAGGCCAGTGGCGCACCTATTCGATCACACTCGCCTGGTCCAACTATGACGAAACGCTGCGGATGGTGTGCTCGTTCGAAATGGAACCGCCGGCCGAGCGGGAAATGCAGCTCTATGAGCTGCTCAACAAGATGAATGATCAGTGCTGGGCAGGTGCCTTTACCTATTGGGCAAACCAGAAGCTGATGGTGTACCGGTATGGGCTGGTCCTCGCCGGCGGACAGACAGCCAGCGCGGAGCAGATCGACACGATGATCACCGCTGCCGTCATGAGCGCAGAACGGTACTACCCGGCGATCCAACTGGTCACCTGGGGAAATCGAGGACCAGAAGAAGCCATGCAAGTGGCCATTGCAGAGGCCTACGGCCGGGCGTAAAGCTTGCCCCAAACCGACATGTAAAGCGGGAGGGGCAAATGGACATGACGCGTGTGGCCGAACAGGGGCTTGTGCTTCTGGGGTGCGGAAAGATGGGGTCCGCAATGCTGGCGGGATGGCTGGAACACGGCCTCCCGCCAGCGTCCGTTTGGGTGATCGACCCACACCCATCCGACTGGCTGAAGGCGCAGGGCGTCAACATCAACACACCCCTGCCCGAAGCCCCCGCCGTGGTGTTGGTCGCGGTCAAGCCGCAGATGATGGGCGAGGCATTGCCCGCCATTCAGGCGCTGGGTGGTGGCAGCAGTCTATTTATTTCGGTCGCGGCGGGCACCTCGATTGCCACGTTCGAATCCGTTCTGGGCAGCGACACCCCGATCATTCGCGCCATGCCCAATACGCCCGCCGCCATCCGTCAGGGCATTACCGCGCTGATCGGGAATTCAAACGCATCACCTGATGATCTGACGCTTGCGGAAAACCTGCTCTCGGCCATTGGCGAAACGGTACTGCTGACGGATGAGGCGCAGATGGATGCGGTCACCGGCCTCAGCGGATCCGGGCCCGCCTATGTGTTTCATCTGATTGAAACGCTTGCCAAAGCCGGCGAGGCGCACGGCCTGCCACATGACCTTGCGATGAAACTGGCCAAATCGACGGTGGCCGGGGCCGGAGCGCTGGCAAAGGCCGCAGACGAGGATCCGTCACAACTGCGGATCAATGTAACCTCGCCGAACGGCACGACCCAGGCCGCGCTTGAGGTGCTGATGCATGAAGAACGCGGCTTCCCTGACTTGCTGCACCGTGCGGTCAAGGCCGCAACCGACCGATCCAAGGAGCTGTCACGTGAGTGAGATTTCTTTCGACGACTTTCTCAAGGTCGATATCCGCGTGGGTGAGGTGATCCGCGCTGAACCTTATCCCGAAGCCCGCAAGCCCGCGATCAAGATGTGGATCGATTTCGGTGATGAGATCGGCGAGCGCAAGACGTCGGCCCAGATCACCGCGCATTATGATCCGTCGACTCTGGTGGGCAAACAGGTCATGGCCGTGGTCAATTTTCCCCCTCGCCAGATCGGGAGGTTCATGTCCGAGGTTCTGGTGCTGGGTCTGCCCGATGAAAACGGCGAGATTGTTCTGATCGGTCCCGACGGCAGAGTTCCGACAGGCGGGCGGATGCACTGATGAAACTGCTGATCACACGCCCGATGACGCCGGCAGTCGAGGCCCGCGCCCGCGCCGCGTTTGACGTTGAGATTCGTAAAAATACGGCGCCCATGACGGGCCGGGAAATGCTGTCCGCTCTGACGGATTTCGACGTGGTCGTGCCCACGCTGGGCGATCAGTTCTCGGCTCGGATATTTGCGGATGCAGGCTCGCCTCGATGCAAGCTACTGGCCAATTTTGGCGTCGGCTACAACCACATCGATGTCGAGGCAGCGCGCGCCGCATCAGTCGCAGTGACCAACACGCCCGGCGCAGTCACCGGTGCCACGGCGGATATCGCCATGACCCTGCTGTTGAGCACGGCCCGGCGCGCGGGCGAAGGCGAACGGCTGGTCCGCGCAGGCCAATGGCAGGGTTGGCATCCCACGCAAATGCTGGGTCACCATGTAACGGGCAAACGCGTCGGTATCGTCGGGATGGGCCGTATCGGGCAGGCCATCGCGCGCCGGTGCCATTTCGGTTTTGAAATGCAGGTGGCCTATCAATCCCGAAGCGCCAAGAAACTGGGCTTCCCGGCCGAGTTCACACCTGACCTTAAAGCACTCGCCGCCTCGGTCGATTTCCTTGTGCTCGCCGTTCCCGGCGGTGCCGAAACCCGACACCTGATCGATGCGCAGGTTCTTGAGACGATGAAACCTTCGGCCATTCTGGTCAATATCGCGCGGGGAGAGGTTGTAGATGAAGCGGCCCTCGTCGCGGCGTTGCAAAAAGGTCAGATCGCGGGGGCGGGGCTGGATGTCTACGAGTTCGAACCCGAAGTACCACAGGCGCTCTGTGAAATGGAAAACGTCACCCTGCTGCCCCATCTGGGCACAGCCACCGAAGAGGTGCGCAGCAGCATGGGACACATGGCCCTGGATAACGTAGCGGCCTTTGTGGCGGGCGAGGCATTGCCCAACCCGGTCTAGTCGCCCACCGCCTCGCGCCAATGCTTGCGGCAGAGTGAGATATAGGTCTCGTTGCCTCCGATCTGAACCTGGGCACCTTCGGTGATGGCTTTGCCGTTTTCGTCCTGACGTATCACCATCGTGGCCTTGCGTCCGCATTTGCATATGGTGCGGACTTCACGCATCTCATCGGCCAGCGCCAGCAGCGCCGCTGATCCCGGAAACAGCTTGCCCTGAAAATCCACCCGCAGCCCGTAGGCCAGCACCGGTACGTCCAGATCGTCGACGGCGCGCGCCAATTGCCAGACCTGCGCTTCGGACAGGAACTGGGCCTCGTCGATGAACACGCAGGTTACGGGACCTTCGTTCAGACGATTTCGGATCATCGCAAAGACGTCGTCGCCGGGTGTGAAGGTATCAGCCTCCTCCGAGATGCCGATGCGCGATGCGATCCGTCCGGCACCCGCCCTTCCGTCAATGGCTGCGGTCATCAGGTAGGTCTGCATCCCGCGCTCGCGATAGTTATGCGAGGCTTGCAGCAACACGGTCGATTTCCCCGCGTTCATGGTTGAATAGTTGAAGTACAGCTTTGCCATGACGCGGGTCTAAAACGCTTGTGGAAAAGGAACAAGATATCAATCGTTTTGGTGGAGCGACGTCGCCGTTGCGTTCGCAGAGGCCGAGCTACGCTCTAGGGGATGGAACCCCCACATCTGCAACAGCGACGCCGTCGGCCAACATGTGGCCAAAACGCAGCAAGGTTTAACAATATCACCCTGCAATCACTCATTACCGGCTTGAACTGCCGCCACTCACTCACAAAATCCCCCGCATATCTGAGGGATAGCCAATGTATGACATTTCAATTATGACTTGGTTATGGGAAATTTACCCACGCTTTCCCCTGTTTGGACAACGGGCAGGCGTTTGCAGGTAACAAAGGTAAAACAATGGCAGATATCGGGGCCTATCTGAAAAAACACACAGAAGCGCTGGTTAAAGATGTTGGAATCGAAGCCGCGTGCGAAATTACAGGAAAATCCAAGGCGACTTTAGGACGGTACTATTCCGACAATGCTGAACACGAGGACAGGTTCATGCCTGTGGACGCGGTGGCCCGCCTTGAAAACGTGGCGACATTTCCGCATGTAACGTCGGCTTTGGCAGATCTGAAGAACATCACCTTGTCCTATTGCGACAGCAACACAGCCACACCCCGCACCGGTGGTGTTAATTCGGATGTCATAGCGCTCAGCCAGCGGTTTGCGATGTTGATGACCGAGTATCAGGCCGCAATCGAAGACGGAATCATCACGGTCAACGAAGCCAAGCGGCTGCTGAAAGAAACCAGCTTGCTGCAACAGGTTCTGATCGAGATGAAACTGCATCTTGAAGAAGAAAGCGTCAGCTAGCCGGGATCCGGAGCCGTTGCGCCCATGACTGGCCACATTCCGCCTGTATGGCTTAGCTGTATTCACTCGTCAAAAGGAAGAAACGCTGACTGGGCCTTTTGCCTCAATTCAGTCACGTCTGTCCTGTAAGGTCCGTCGCGGGCAAGATCGTCAAGGGCAGAGGACCATGCAGAATTCGCAGGGAACATACAGTCTTTTCGCAGACCGGCTGGTTCTGCGATTTTTTGTATGCGCCTATGCGGTACTTCTGGTTCTTATGGCCCTAAGTGGTCATCAGGAAGGCTCTGACGACGTAATGCGCTGGGTGGTCGTGCAGGATCTGTTGCAGGGGCAGGGCTGGTTCGACAGCCGACAGTATCGGCTGGGGCCCGAGGGCGGTACGCTGATGCATTGGTCTCGACTGATCGACGCGCCGATTGCCTTGCTCTACAGAACATTCGGGTTGGTCTTGCAGCCTGATATGGCCCTTCACGTGACGGCTTTTGTCTGGCCCTCACTTTTGGCGGGTCTGACCTTGTGGGCCTTTGCCGTGACGGGAAGCGTTTTGGGCGCGCGGGAAGGTGCTGTTTCGGCGCTGGTTGTGGGTGTGTTGGCGCTCGAACACTCCCGGAAGTTCGACTATTTTTCGTTTGATCACCACAATGCTCAGATTCTTCTGTTCGCCACGGCCCTGATGCTGTTCGCATTGCGCAGGGACAAACCATATGCCGGATGGTTGCTGGGTGCCTGCCTGGCGCTTTCGGTATCGATAGGCACCGAATCGATATTGCAGATCGCGCTTGTCGCAATATTCTTTGCCGTTGATTGGATCATCAATGGTGAACCGGCCCGCCGCCCGACCATGGCATTTGGTGTAGGGCTGACCGTGACGCTTGTGCTGATCAGCCTTGCAACTACAGGACAAAAGGCCTTTCTGTTCCCAAGCTGTGACGCCCTGACACTCAGTGTGGCGTTACCGGCAAGCGTCGCCGCGATGGGTCTTTGCGCTGCAGCCCGGGTCGGGTCTGCTTGGCCGCTTTGGGGCCGCATCAGTGCGTTCCTTGCGGTTGGTGCGATGACCTTGGCCTGCGCTTACAGCTTTGCCCCGCATTGCCTCAGCAACCCGATCGAAGCCCTGCCTCAGGACATGCGGGACTACTGGCTGAGCCAGGTGGCAGAAGCGCAGAAAATCAGTGTCATATTGGAGCTGCACAGGGGCGAAGTTCTGGCCCTGATCGCAATGTCGTTCGTCACCATGGCAGCCGCCCTGATCTTTGCAGTCAGGTCGCCTTTCAGATTGGAATACGCCCTGTTTCTGGCACTGATCGTGACCGGCCTGATGGTGTTCCTCTATCAGTCCAGAATGATGACGTTCCTGGGTGTTTCGCTGGTGGCTGTCCAGGCGCAGATCCTGCGTGTCCTGTACACCCGCTATGCGAGCAGTCGCCGCGCGGTATCTGGGCTTGCGATGGTTGCTTTTGTTCTCTGCATCTCACCGAAAATCGGTGCAAGTATCGAGGAACAACTGGGGCGTTTTGCCGGGCCGTCTCTTGCCGCACCGGCGCTGCCGGCCCGACAGTCACGGCAAAACTCCGGGGCATCCTGCAAAACGCCCGAAGCCTATGCGGCCCTGCGTGATCTTCCAGCCGGGAGAGTTCTTGTTGATTTCGACTTTGCCGCAAACGTTCTGCGCCATACCGACCATTCTGTTCTGGCGGGCAATTACCATCGGAATCAGGCTGGAATTTTGGCGCAGATCGAACTGTTCCGCTCGGATGCCTCTCAGATCGGGTCACGTCTGACTGAGCTGGATGTGGATTACGTCATGCTCTGCACGTCCGCGCCGCGGGCCGAATTCTGGTTCTGGGCCTCACAGGGTCGTGGTTTGCAATCGCACTTGGTTGCAGGTGAAATCCCTGACTACCTCATGCGGGTACAAACTACGGAAGATGCGGCGTTCCAGGTCTTCAAAGTGACAGCGCTACGCTAGGCCGGACAAAACCTGCCATCAAGCGTGGCGTTTCACGATCACCGACCCAACGGAATACCCAGCACCAAAGGAACATATCAGGCCAAGATCCCCTTCCTGCAAGTCGTCGGAATACTTCGAAAACGCGATGATCGACCCCGCAGATGACGTGTTGGCATAATCCTGAAGGATGTTTGGTTGCTCGCCCGCCTCGGGTTCGCGGCCCAGAACCTTCTTGCCGATGAAGTCGTTCATCGTCTTGTTGGCCTGATGCAGCCACAGGCGTTTCAGGTCGGTGTTTCTGATCCCTTCGGCATTCATATGGTCGCTGATATGCTTGCTGACCATCGGCAGTACTTCCTTGAACACTTTCCGACCGTTTTGCATGAACTGCATGTCACGCCGGTCGGCCAGCCCGTCAGGGAGTGAGCGGCGCAGAAAGCCGTTGTTGTTACGAATATTGTTGGAAAACACCGTGGCGCAACGCGTCGACAAGATCTCGAAATGCGGCCCCTGGGCGTCTTCGATCCGTTCGATCAGCGTCGCTGTTGCCACATCGCCAAAGATGAAATGACAATCCCGGTCGCGCCACTCCAGATGGCCCGAGCAGATTTCGGGGTTCACCACCAACGCCGCACGCACCGATCCCGACCGCACCATATCCGCCGCAGCCTGAATACCGAACGTGGCCGACGAACAGGCGACGTTCATGTCAAAGCCGTATCCGTCGATTCCCAGTTCCTGCTGAATTTCGATCGCAATTGCCGGATAGGCGCGCTCGTGGTTCGAGGCCGCGCAGATCACCAGATCAATATCCGCCGCGGTGCGCCCCGCCTGTGCCAGCGCCTTGTTGCAGGCGTCCACCGCCATCTCGGTCATGATGCCGGGTTCGTCATCGCTGCGCTGCCGCAGAGACGGGTGCATCACGTCCGGGTCGAGCACACCGCTCTTGTCCATCACGTAACGGTTCTCGATCCCTGATGCCTTGACGATGAACTCTTCAGATGAATGCTGCATCGGCTCCATCTGCCCGGCGGCGATGGCTTCGGCATTCTTCGCGTTCTGCTTGTCGGCATAAGCGTTGAATGCCTCGACAAGCTCGGCATTGGTGATGACGTTCTGAGGCGTGAAGACACCGGTACCGGTGATGGCGGGGGTATACATGGCGGGCCCTGAATGTTTCGGATTTGCCCAAAATGCAGTCATGGTGTGATTTGATCAAGGCATGTTGACCTAAGGGAATGCGCGCAGCGCGGCAGTTTCATATCTTGAATAGTTCAGAAACTGAAGTATATGACCCCTCCAAGCGCGCGGAGATCCCCCATGCCCGACGATATCAGTTCCAGACTTGGCCGCCTCAGCCCCGAGATTCAGGCGATCATGGGGGTGTATGCCCTGTACTGGAAACTGGAAGAGACATTTGACTGCATCGAGACCGACCTGAGCCACCCCGAATGCCACATGCTGATCAAGCTGGATCAGCCGAAACGCATGGGGGTCCTGGCTGCTGACATGCTGAGCGTACCGTCCACAATCACCGCAACCGCGGATTCCCTGGAAAAAGCAGGCTATCTGACGCGCGAGCATGACCCCGAAGACCGCCGCGCCTGGTTGCTGGTGCTGACCGAGCAGGGTGAAGAGGTCCGCAACA
The DNA here is from genome assembly GCF_059609765.1 of Ruegeria sp. YTSC106. NCBI lineage: Bacteria > Pseudomonadati > Pseudomonadota > Alphaproteobacteria > Rhodobacterales > Roseobacteraceae > Ruegeria > Ruegeria sp. YTSC106. Next base: position 78,649 of record NZ_JBXWMI010000011.1, on the reverse strand, counting down.
TGCTGGTGGCCGAGGCCGGAGACCTGTTTCACAGGGCCTCGGGTCTGAACGAAGAAGAAACAGCCGAATTCGCGCGACTGGCGCGCAAAATCCGTGACAACGTTTTGAAAACGGGAATTCCCGAGGGACTGAAGAAATGAAACTCCTGACCTCTCTGGGCCTTGCACTGGCCGTTCTGGCAACTCCGATTGCCGCTCAAGATACTCAGAAACCGGTAAAGCTGATGCAGGTGCGCGAAACGGCGCCCGGCTTCACCCGACAGTTTTTCGGCCGTGTTGCGGCGCGGCAGACGGTCGATCTTGCCTTTCAGGTCGCCGGTCAGATCGTCGAGATGCCGGTCAACGAAGGGTTTGTCATCGCCAAAGGCGGCCTGATTGCGCGACTGGATCAGGAGCCATTCGAACTGCGGCTTGAGCGGGCGCAGCTTCAAAAGGAACAGGCCGACCGAACCGTAGCGCGCCTGTCGCGTTTGCGTGGCACCACGGCCAGTCAGGTGGCGGTCGATGACGCAGAGACCGAAGCGCAACTGGCCGCGATCGCTCTGCGCGACGCGGAATACGAGCTGGAACACGCAACACTGACCGCGCCATTTGACGCGCTGGTCTCCAGCCGCGCGGTCGAGGCTTTCACCACCGTATCGGCAGGCACGCCCATCGTCCGCATTCACGACATGTCCGAATTGCGCATCGAGGTCGACGTTCCCGAGATCCTGTTTCAACGCTCAGGCCAGAATGACGACATCACCATCACTGCCAAGTTCCCCGTAAGTGATGAAGTCTTCCCGTTGGAAATTCGTGAATTCGACGCTGAAACCTCCAGCGTCGGGCAGACCTTCCGCATCCAGTTCGGCCTGACCCCGCCCGAGGGGCTGCAAATTCTTCCCGGCTCGTCCGTCACCGTCAACGTAAAGGTTCAGGATGAACGCACAGGCATTGTTGTGCCAGCGACGGCCGTTGTTGCTGATGCAACAGGCGAGCTGAGCGTCATGGTGTTCTCGCCGGTTGGTGCGGATGAAGGCACGGTCCGCCGCGTTCCGGTGACGATTGAGCCCACGCAGACGGGCGATGTTCGGGTTTTGACGGGCTTGTCCGACGATGACGAAGTTGTTGTGGCTGGCGGCGCCGTGCTGACAGACGGTCAGCCCGTGCGCCGGTTCACCGGCTTCGCGAACTGAGGGGCTGACAGATGAACATCGCGCGCGCCTCGATCGATCGACCGCTTTACACATGGCTGATTATCCTAATCGCTCTGTTTGGGGGCATCTGGGGGTTCACGTCGCTTGGTCGCTTGGAAGACCCGGCTTTCACCATCAAGAACGCGGTCATCGCCACGCAGTATCCCGGTGCGACGGCGGAACAGGTGGCGCTGGAAGTGTCCGAGCCCTTGGAATCCGCGATCCAGCAAATGGGCGAGGTGGATGTCATAACCTCGGTCAACCAACCCGGACAATCGTTGATCGAGGTAGAGATCAAGTCGACTTACGACGGCACCGAACTACCCGATATCTGGACCCGCCTGCGGGCCAAGGTGCGTGATGCCGCCCGCGGGCTTCCGTCGGGTGTCAGCCAACCTTACGTGAATGACGGGTTCGGTGATGTATTCGGCCTGTTCTATGCGGTGACCGCCGAAGGGTTCTCGGACGCCGAAAAGCATGAACTGGCAACGTTTCTGCGACGGGAATTGCTGACCGTGGACGGTGTCGCCGATGTCGAGGTTCAGGGCCTGCCGGACGAGGCGATTTTTGTCGAACCCGACCTTGCGATTTCGGTGAACCAGAACGTCCCGCTTCAAGCAATCAACGAAGCTATCGCCAATGCGGACTCGGTGAATTCCTCGGGGTCCTTACGCTCTGAAAACGACCGCACCACCATTCTGACCGCCGAAGGCTCGGACAGTGTCTCGGCCATTGCGGGCCTGTCCGTCGGCTCGCAAGGGCAGGTGATCAACCTGTTCGACATGTCCGATGTCTATCGCGCGCGTCAGAACGATCCGGACATCGTGATCCGGTATAACGGTACCGAAGCGTTCACCCTCGGCATCGCTGGTCTGGCCACGGAAAACATCGTCGAGGTCGGTAAACGGGCTGACGCCAAATTTGCTGAGCTAGAGACGAACATCCCCTTCGGGGTCGATATTCTGCCGATCTACCAGCAACATGTGGTGGTCGAGCAGGCCTCGAACGACTTCCTTGTCAATCTGGCCATGTCAGTGACGATTGTGGTCGCCGTGCTGGGTATCTTCATGGGGTGGCGCGCGGCCATCGTCGTCGGCTCGACATTGCTGCTGACAGTGGTCGGCACGCTTCTGTTCATGTCGCTGTTTTCAATCGAGATGGAGCGGATTTCGCTGGGTGCACTGATCATCGCCATGGGGATGCTTGTAGACAATGCCATCGTCGTGGCCGAGGGGATGCAGATCGCGATGCTGCGCGGAAAAAATTCGCGCGATGCGGCGGAAGATGTGGCGGCAAAAACCCAGATCCCCCTTCTGGGGGCCACCGTGATCGGCATCATGGCCTTTGCCGGGATCGGGCTCAGCCCGGATGCGACGGGTGAGTTTCTGTTTTCTCTGTTTGCGGTGATCGGTATCTCATTGCTGCTCAGCTGGATACTTGCCATCACTGTGACGCCCTTGCTTGGCCACTATTTCTTCAAGCAAGGCAAGGAAGGTGAGATCGACGCTTACGGAGGCATCCTGTTCCGCACCTATGGTGCGATCCTGCGCTTTGCGCTGCGCTTCCGCTGGCTGGTTGTTGCCGGGCTCGTTGGAGTAACGGTGGTGTGCTACGCCGGGTTTGGGCTGATGAAACAGCAGTTCTTCCCCAATTCGAACACGCCTTTGTTCTTTGTGCATTACAAGCTGCCACAGGGCACACCGATTGCACGTACGGCGCAGGATATGGCGGTGTTCGAAGACTGGCTGGCCCAACGCGAAGATGTGGTTTCGGTCACGACATTCGTCGGTCAGGGGGCAACCCGGTTCATGCTGACCTATTCGGCGGAAAAACCGAACCCGAGCTATGGCCACATGATCATCCGCACGGAAAGCCTGGATGACATCCCGGCATTGCAGGCGGACCTGGAAGCGTTCGGGTCGGTCCAGTTCCCGGAAGGAGAGTTCGGAACCAAGCGTCTGGTCTTTGGCCCCGGTGGCGGCGATCCGATTCAGGCCCGGTTCTCGGGCAGCGATCCGGTGGTTCTGCGACAACTTGCGGACGAGGCCGTGCAGCGCATGGCAGCGGCGTCGCCCAACGCGCTGCTCGTTCATCATGACTGGCGCGAACAGGAACTGGCGGTGCAACCGATCTATGCCACAGAACGGGCGCAGACCGCGGGTGTCACGCGCGAGGATATCGCGGCCACCCTACAATTCTCGACCGACGGCATCACCGGCGGCGTGTTCCGCGAACGGGATCGTTTGATTCCGATCATCCTGCGCCGACCGGCTGATGGAGATTACTCGATTGTCGATCAGGTGGTGTACTCGGATCAGTCCGGGAAATTTGTACCAATCGAACAGATGGTCGATGGATTCGAGTACAAATCCCTCAATACGCTGGTTCACCGTCGCGACCGTGTTCTGACCATCACCGTCGGCGCTGACATCCCGCCCGATCTGACGGCTGCACATGTGCATGCCGAAGTGCGGGACGCCATCGAGGCAATCGAACTGCCACCGGGCTACAAGATGGAATGGGGTGGCGAGTTCGAAAACTCGCGCGATGCGCAGGAAAGTCTGGGTAAGCAATTGCCGCTGAGCCTGCTGATAATGGTGTTGATCTCGGTTCTGCTGTTCAATGCAATCCGTCAGCCGATCATCATCTGGCTGCTGGTTCCGATGTCGGTAAACGGCGTGGTGATTGGCCTGTTGGGAACAGGTTTGCCCTTCACCTTTACGGCCCTTCTGGGTCTGCTCAGCCTGTCGGGAATGTTGATCAAGAACGGTATCGTTCTGGTGGAAGAGATCGACCTTGTTCGCGCCACAGGTAAACCCCTGCGCGAGTCCATCGTCGAAGCCTCCGTCTCACGTTTGCGTCCTGTTATGCTGGCGGCCATCACGACCATTCTGGGTATGGCGCCTTTGCTGACGGACGCGTTCTTTGTCTCGATGGCGGTGACGATCATGGGCGGGCTGGCTTTTGCGACCGTCCTGACAATGGTTGCCGCGCCGGTGTTCTACCTGCTCTTCTTTGCGCGGGATGAAAAACGCGAGGCACAGGCAGTCTGAAAACGGTCTGTGACCGGGTCCGGGCTTGATCGGACGGACCCGGTTGGATCAGATCAATGGGACAAACGGCACATCACATGCAGCCAGAACTGTATGTAACGTGAGAACCAGAAATATGCGGATTGATCCACTTTCCTTGTGCCCGAATTAGATGCGCGCCCGTTGAGATCAGGTCAACGGGCGCGCATCTGTACGTTCATGAATGAGCCAATTGTGGCTCAGGCCAAGCAAGTTAACCCTGAAGGGATTTCACCTCGACATCCCCTTCAGCCTGCGCCTTGATTGCCAGAGCGGCAGCATGGCTTGCGGCCGCAGTGGTGTAATACGGGATCTTGTCATAGAGCGCGATGGACCGGATGGCCTTGCTGTCCTCTACCGCCTGTGCGCCTTCGGTGGTGTTCATCAGCAGTTGAACCTGACCGTCTTTCAGCATGTCGACCACGTCCGGGCGACCCTCATAGACCTTGTTGACCACATCGCATGGCACACCCTGTTCCGCCAGCCAGCTTTGCGTGCCGCGGGTGGCGACCAGCGTGAAGCCTTGTTCGACCAGAACCTGTGCGGCCTCAAGCATCGCCGCGCCCTTGTCGGCATCCTTGATCGAAATAAAGGCCCGGCCCGAGGTCGGCAGGACCATGCCCGCGCCCATCTGCGCCTTGAGGAAGGCGCGCGGGAAATCGCGGTCCCAGCCCATGACCTCGCCGGTCGAGCGCATTTCCGGACCCAGGATCGTGTCGACGCCCGGGAAACGGGCGAAGGGCAGAACCGCCTCTTTCACCGAGAACCACGGCATATCAGGGTCGGCCAGCGTCATCTGATCGGCGATCTTGGTGTCGTCCACGGTCTTGTATGGCGGGCGCTGCGGGAAACTCGCCAGCTTTTCGCCTGCCATGACGCGCGCGGCGATGGACGCAATCGCACTGTCGGTGGCCTTTGCCACGAACGGCACGGTGCGCGAGGCGCGCGGGTTCACCTCGATCAGGTAGATCTCGTCATCCTTGATCGCGAACTGGACATTCATCAGGCCGACAACGTTCAGCGCCTTGGCCAGCTTGAACGTCTGATCCTTGATCTGCCCGATGATCTCTTTCGACAGTGAATAGGGCGGCAGCGAGCAGGCCGAGTCGCCCGAGTGAACGCCGGCTTCTTCGATATGCTGCATGATGCCCGCGACGTGTACATCGGTGCCATCGCACAGGGCATCGACATCCAGTTCCACGGCGCCAGACAGATAGCTGTCCAGCAGAACCGGGCTGTCGCCCGAGACCACCACGGCTTCGTTGATGTAGCGTCTCAACTGATCCATATCGCGCACGATTTCCATCGCACGGCCGCCCAGTACGTAAGAGGGGCGGATGACCAGTGGGAAGCCGATCTCTTCGGCAATCTCCAGCGCCTGTTCGTCGGTCGAGGCGATGCCATTTTTTGGCTGTTTCAGGCCCAGTTCATTGACCAGCGCCTGGAACCGCTCGCGGTCTTCGGCCAGGTCGATGGCATCCGGAGTGGTGCCCAGGATCGGAATACCTTCGGCTTCCAGTGCGTTGGCCAGTTTCAGGGGGGTTTGACCACCGTACTGAACGATCACACCGTGCAGTGTTCCGTTTTCCTGTTCCTTGGTCAGGATTTCCATGACGTGTTCGAAAGTCAGCGGTTCAAAATACAAACGATCCGAGGTGTCGTAGTCGGTCGACACGGTCTCGGGGTTGCAGTTGATCATGATGGTTTCATAGCCTGCTTCGGTCAGCGCAAAACAGGCGTGGCAGCAGCAATAGTCGAACTCGATGCCTTGACCGATCCGGTTTGGGCCACCGCCAAGGATGACGACTTTCTTACGGTCAGACGGACGCGCCTCGCATTCTACGTCACCCATCATGGGGGCTTCGTAGGTCGAGTACATATAGGGCGTCTGCGCCTCGAACTCGGCGGCGCAGGTGTCGATGCGTTTGAACGCGGCTGTAACGCCCAGATTGCGGCGCGCCCGGCGGATGTTGTCTTCGTCGCGGCCCGTCAGGTTGCCCAGACGCGCATCGGTGAAGCCCAGCATTTTCAGCTTTCGGATGCCGTCCTCGGTGACGGGCAGACCGTCTTTACGGACCTGACGTTCTGCCTCGATAATCTCGCGGATGCGGGCCAGGAACCACGGGTCGAACTTGGTGACACCAAATATCTCGTCATCGGTCAGGCCATGACGCATCGCTTGCGCGATGGTGCGCAGACGGTCAGGCGTTTGCTGGCTGATCGCTTTGATCACGGCGGCCTTGTCGTCGGCTTCGTCCCACAGGCCCACGTTCAGGCCGGGGATTTCGATCTCATCAAAGCCGGTCAGGCCCGATTCCATCGACGCCAGAGCTTTCTGCATCGATTCGTGGATCGTGCGGCCGATGGACATCGCCTCACCCACCGACTTCATAGCGGTGGTCAGGTAGGGTTCCGAGCCGGGGAATTTCTCGAACGCGAATTTCGGAATCTTGGTTACAACATAATCGATGGTCGGCTCGAACGAGGCGGGCGTGACCTTGGTGATATCGTTGTCCAGCTCGTCCAGCGTGTAGCCAACGGCCAGCTTGGCTGCGATCTTGGCAATCGGGAAACCGGTCGCTTTCGAGGCCAATGCAGAAGACCGGGACACGCGCGGGTTCATCTCGATCACGACCATGCGGCCGTCTTCGGGGTTGATGGCCCATTGCACGTTCGAACCACCGGTTTCGACGCCGATCTCGCGCAGAACGGCAATCGAGCCGTTGCGCATGATCTGGTATTCCTTGTCGGTCAGCGTCAGGGCAGGGGCCACGGTGATCGAGTCACCTGTGTGCACGCCCATCGGATCGACGTTTTCGATCGAGCAGACGATGATGGCGTTGTCGGCGGTGTCGCGCACCACCTCCATCTCGTATTCCTTCCAGCCCAGCAGGCTTTCATCGACAAGGATCTGGTTTACCGGCGAGGCATCCATGCCAGAGCGGCAGAAATGGATGTAATCCTCACGGTTGTAGGCCACGCCACCGCCGGTCCCGCCCAGCGTAAAGGCCGGACGGATGATGGCGGGCAGGCCGATTTCATCCAGCTCATCCAGCGCCATCTGCACACCGGCGTCCAGATCGGTGGTTCCGTCTTCGCGCCTGGGGGCGGTCACGATGGTCGCCTTGGGGTTTTCCAGACCCAGTCGATCCATCGCCTCGCGAAACAGCTTGCGGTCCTCGGCCATTTCGATGGCCTCGCGCTTGGCGCCGATCATCTCGACGCCGAATTTCTCCAGCACGCCCATCTCTTCCAGTGCCAGCGAGGTGTTCAGGCCGGTCTGCCCGCCCATGGTAGGCAACAGGGCGTCGGGGCGTTCTTTCTCGATGATCTTGGCGACAACCTCGGGCGTGATCGGCTCGATATAAGTGGCATCTGCCAGGCCGGGGTCGGTCATGATCGTCGCCGGGTTTGAGTTCACCAGAATAACCCGGTAGCCTTCTTCGCGCAGGGCCTTGCAGGCCTGAGCGCCGGAATAGTCGAATTCGCAGGCCTGACCGATAACAATGGGGCCCGCCCCAATGATCATGATCGACTGGATGTCGGTTCTTCTCGGCATGGCCTTGTTCCTTCGATTGTCCGCGAGTCAGGGCACCGCCCCAGCGCCCAAATTGTCCTGCGTTATAGGGACCGCGCAAAAAGGTGCAAGAGGTATCGGAAACAGGGGCGAAATTGCCGCTTTCCCCTCTTTCACTTGGCAGAGTATTCTCTATACGGCCCCTCACGGCAAATGAGGATGCAAGTGCGTATTCGTTTCGATCAGGGACCGGCCGGGCGAGGAACCCGGTTTCAGCGTCCGTCTCAGGTGATCCGCGCGGATGTGGCGGAAGACGTGCCCCAGGCTCTGGCGGCACTGGACGAGGCGCGCGCAGGTGGTGCCTGGCTGGCAGGGTATGCCAGTTACGAGCTGGGCTATGCGCTCGAGCCCCGGCTCAACGGTCTTTTGCCGGAAGAACGACGTCTGCCTTTGGTGTGCTTTGGGGTCTATGATGCACCGGATCGGGTCGCCCTTCCGTCGCCTGCGGGTGACGTGGGCGCATTCCGGCCCCGCTGGGATGAAGCGCGTTACAGCAAGGCGTATCAGACCGTGCATGACGCCATCGGTGCTGGTGACATCTATCAGGCCAACCTGACCTTTCCGATTGATCTGACCGTCTCGGGCAACAGCGAAACGCTCTATGCCGCGCTGGCGGTGGGGCAGCCAGTAGGCCACGGAGCGCTGGTGCAGCAGGATGGGTTGCCCGATCTGCTCAGCCGCTCGCCGGAGTTGTTTTTCCGCACCGATGAGGGTGGACGGATCGAAACCCGACCGATGAAGGGCACGCAACCGCGCAGTGAAGACCCGGATGAGGACGCGCGCCGCCGGGCTTTTCTGACCACGGACGAAAAGAATCGGGCCGAGAATCTGATGATTGTCGACCTGCTGCGAAACGACATCAGCCGCGTCGCGCTGCCCGGATCCGTTCATGTGCCTGACCTGTTCCGGGTGGAAACCTATGCCACCGTACATCAGATGGTCTCGCTGGTGCGGGCGCAGCTGCACAAATGCGTGGGGTTGGGTGAAATTCTGACAGCACTGTTTCCCTGCGGGTCGATCACCGGAGCCCCCAAGATCCGCGCGATGGAAATTCTGGCGGAACTGGAGCCATGGGCGCGCGACATCTATTGCGGTACAATTGGCTGGGCCGCACCTGATGGCCGGTCCGAGTTCAACGTGGCCATCCGAACCTTGATGCTTGAAGATGATCAGGCCACTCTGAACGTAGGCGGCGGTGTCGTTTGGGACAGCACCGCCCCATCAGAGTATGAGGAGGCGTTATGGAAAGCCCGCTTCGCCCGCCAGCTGAACCTGATTTCAGCCTGATTGAAACACTGGCCTTCCGCCCGGATCAGGGCTTTGTCAGGCTGGACCGCCATCTTGCACGAATGGCCCGTACTGCGCGGGTGTTCGAGATTCCTTTCAATCCGGATGAAGCGACCGCCCGGCTGAATAGCGCGGCTTGTGACTCCCCGCTGCGTTGCCGCCTTACGCTGGATGTGACGGGCTCGTTCGATCTGTCGACCGGCGAACTGGTGGGCAATCCCAGAATCTGGAGCGTCGCTGTGTCAGATCAGCGTCTGGCTTCGAATGACCTGTGGTTGCGTCACAAGACCACGCGCCGTGCGCTCTATGATTCTGCGCGCGCCGCACTGCCAGAGGGGGTGGATGAGCTGTTGTTTCTGAATGAACTGGATGAGCTGTGTGAAGGCACCATCACGAATTTGTTTTTGAAAATGCCTGATAGCCGGGTTCTGACACCCGCTCTGTCCAGCGGGCTTTTGCCGGGGATACTGCGGGAAGAACTGCTGGATAATGAAACGGTCACCGAAGCCGTTCTGACCTTGACCGACCTGAAAAACGCCCAAACTGTATACATGGGCAATTCATTGCGCGGACTGATCGAGGTGGAGCTTATAGACAGGTGACAAAAAACAGCACGATGGTCGGACCGCCGGTAGCATTGCGACGGCTGCGGCTGGAATTCGGCATCTTCTATATCGGCTTCCCGTTGCTGATCGCTGTTCTCTTTCCACCGAACTGGATGTTTCCGGCCCTGTTTGCACTGACCGGGCTAGGGATCGTTCTTCTGCACCGGACGCCCGGATTTCAATGGGCTGAGCTTCGTTATGGCTGGGCCAGCTGGACCCTGCGCGAGATTGCTCTGTTCTCTGCCATCGTGACCGTCTTTTGCGTAGGACTGATACAGATCACACGTCCGGATGCCGCGTTCTTCCTGCTTATGCACCGCCCCGAAATGCTGGCCCTCATCTGGGTCGGCTACCCACTTTTGTCAGCGCTGCCACAGGAGCTGCTGTTCCGCCCTTTGTTCTTTCGCCGCTATCACGCGATCCTGCCAGAAGGGCGCGCGGCCTATCTGCTGAACGCGGCCATATTCTCGTTCGCACACCTGATGTACTGGAGTTGGATCGTCGCCCTGATGACACTTGTCGGCGGGCTACTGTTCACCTGGGCCTACCGGCAGCGCGGGTCATTCTTCTATGCGGTACTGCTGCACGCGATTGCAGGCAATATCATCTTTGCGGTGGGGCTGGGTGTCTATTTCTACTCAGGCAATGTGCAAAGGCCGTTTTGAAAGGGCGACCTGCCTTGACTTTCCGGGTCTGACAGGGTGTATCGGCGCGACGAATTCTGCGCCCGAAGGGATATTCCATGCACGCCTACCGCAGCCACACCTGCGCCGCCTTGACCGCCGCCAATGTTGGAGAAACCGTTCGCCTGTCCGGTTGGGTGCATCGGGTTCGAGATCATGGGGGCGTGCTGTTCATCGACCTGCGCGACCATTTCGGCGTAACTCAGATCCTGTGCGACGGCGACAGTGCCGCCTTTGCCGAGTTGGAAAAGGTGCGGTCTGAATGGTGTATCCGCATCGACGGCACCGTCAAAGCCCGCGACACGGACCTGGTGAACCCGAAACTGCCCACCGGCGAGATTGAAGTTTATGTACGCGAGCTGGAAGTTCTGGGGGCCGCCGACGAATTGCCGCTGATGGTCTTCGGTGATCAGGAATACCCCGAGGAAACCCGCCTGCGCTATCGCTATCTGGACCTGCGCCGCGAGGCTATGCAGCAGAACATGACCCTGCGCTCGGACGTTGTCGCATCCATGCGTAAAAGGATGTGGGATCAGGGTTTCCGCGAGTATCAGACGCCGATCATCACCGCGTCCTCACCGGAAGGCGCGCGCGACTTTTTGGTGCCTTCGCGTCTGCACCAGGGCAAGTTCTACGCGCTACCGCAGGCCCCGCAGCAATTCAAACAGCTGATCATGGTGTCGGGCTTTGACAAGTATTTCCAGATCGCGCCGTGTTTCCGTGATGAAGACCCGCGTGCTGACCGCTCGCCCACCGATTTCTACCAGCTTGACCTTGAGATGTCGTTTGTTGAGCAGCAGGATGTGTTCGACACGATCCAGCCCATTCTAACCGGTGTGTTCGAAGAGTTCGGCGGGGGCCGCAAGGTTGATCAGGAATGGCCGCAGATTTCCTACAAGGATGCAGCGCTCTGGTACGGCACCGACAAGCCCGACCTGCGGAACCCTATCAAGATGCAGGTTGTATCTGAGCATTTCCGTGGTTCTGGCTTTGCGATATTTGCCAAATTGCTAGAGCAGGAAGGCACCGAAATCCGAGCCATCCCGGCCCCAACTGGTGGCAGCCGTAAGTTCTGTGACCGTATGAACGCCTTTGCCCAAAAAGAAGGTCTGCCGGGCATGGGCTATATCTTCTGGCGCGATCAGGGTGAAGGGATGGAGGCTGCGGGACCGCTGGCCAAGAACATCGGCCCCGAGCGGACTGAGGCGATCCGTCAGCAACTGGGTCTGGGCGTTGGTGATGCGGCGTTCTTCTTGGGTGGCAAGCCGAAGGCCTTTGAAAAGGTCGCCGGTAAGGCACGTGACGTGATCGGTGAGGAATTGAACCTGACCGAAAAAGACCGCTTTGCGTTTGCGTGGATCGTGGACTTCCCGATTTACGAGCAGGATGAAGAAACCGGCGCGATCGACTTTGAACATAACCCGTTCTCGATGCCGCAGGGCGGCATGGACGCGTTGCAGGGCAACCCGCTGGATGTGCGCGGTTATCAGTATGATCTGGCGTGTAACGGGTACGAGCTGGTTTCAGGCGCGATCCGAAACCACAAGCCGGAAATCATGCTGAAGGCCTTTGAACTGGCTGGCTATGGCGAGGATGAAGTGAAATCCCGCTTTGGCGCCCTGTTCAACGCCTTCCACTACGGGGCACCGCCACACGGTGGTTGCGCGGCCGGTATCGACCGGATCGTGATGTTGCTGGCGGACGAGGCCAATATCCGCGAAGTCATGATGTTCCCGATGAACCAACGCGCTGAAGATCTGATGATGGACGCACCTTCGGATCCGACCTCGGATCAGTTGATGGAGCTGGGTCTTCGCATTATCCCTCAGGACTGATCAATGACCGCCCGCTAAAAAGCGGGCGGTATTTCCACGCAGGTTTCGCGTGTCAGTCCAGCGGATTTTTCAGATTGTTCCGATTGACACGAATGGAACGCGCTGCATGCCGTGTCTGGCGGTAAAACCAAACGCACAAAAGGGTCGCAGTGATGAAATAGGCTGTGACCATTTCAAATTGCCTCTCGCTGTTCCAGACGGTTCTGTACCATCCCGGCAACCTGCGCTGCCTGCGCGGTGATCGGTGTCCCGTTTGCGCGTGACAGTGCCAGCTTTCGCGCGGCTTCCGCCAGGGGTCTGTCGTCTGCCTCGCGCGCGACTCCCTGTAGGAACTGTGCGGCGTAGTCCAATGTGCGATGATCGTTGGGACCTGCGAGCACATCGGCGATGTGGGCCATGTCGTCCTGATAGGCCAGAGGGTCCGGGTGGATGATTTCATCGCGTACCGCATGCAACCCGCAAGGCCGCCGATCTTCCGGCAGGCGTTCCAGAATGGATTTCTGAAAATAAGACATTGATTTTAGAGGCTTGGACAAAAATCCATCCGCTCCGGCCGCAAGAGCCACGTCTTCGCTGGCGTCATCGCCCGACAGGCCCATGATGACGCTGATACGGGGCGTGGCCTCTGCCAATTCGGCGATCAGGTCGGCACCGGACCCGTCCGGCAGGCCCATATCGACCAGAATGATCGAAGGCCGATAGATCTGCAAATGCCTTCGAGCCGATTTCAGACAATCCGCGCGGCGAATACGTGCGCCGCTGTGCAGGCACATCAGGCGGATGGCGTCGCAAGCGTACCGGCTGTCTTCGACAACCAGTATGGTCTGACCCAGCAAGGGTCGAGTCGCGGTGGGCGCGGCGGTGGTGGTGGCAAGTAGGCCCGAATCGTCCATGGCAGCTCTCCTATGCAGCAGATGCCTCACGCTAGGAACTTCTGGCTAACACGACGTTAACGCGCGATTTGGCGCACTTGTCCTTTGGCGGATCAGCCCCCATAACCCAACCAACGCAGGACAGCAGGAGTGAGACATGATTGGACGCCTGAACCACGTAGCCATCGCCGTACCCGATCTTGAGGCGGCGTCCGAGCAATACCGCAATGCGCTGGGCGCCAAGGTCGGCGCACCGCAGGATGAGCCGGATCACGGTGTCACGGTTGTGTTCATCGAGTTGCCAAACACCAAGATCGAACTTTTGTACCCACTGGGCGATGACAGCCCGATCAACGGATTTTTGGAAAAGAACCCGTCCGGCGGCATCCACCATGTATGTTATGAGGTCGAGGATATCATCGCTGCCCGCGATCATCTGAAAGCAACCGGCGCGCGTGTTCTGGGATCAGGTGAGCCCAAGATCGGTGCGCATGGAAAACCGGTTCTGTTTCTGCACCCCAAGGATTTCAACGGCTGCCTGGTCGAACTGGAGCAGGTGTAATCCCCCACCCTCGGAGGGCCTGAAATGACCATTACTGCCGCACTGGTGTTGTTCGCCGTCATCTGGTTCATGACGTTGTTGGTGGTGCTGCCCATTCGCATCAAAACCCAGGGCGATCTGGGTGATATCGTTCCCGGCACGCATGCGGGCGCGCCGGAAGTGCATCACATGAAAAGAAAGATGTGGATCACCACCGGTATCTCTGTGGTTCTGTGGGCGATCATCGCCGGGATCATCCTGTCGGGCGTGATCTCGGTGCGGGATTTCGACTGGCTGAATCAGCTGGAGCCAAGGTAATCCCCGTCAGGCCTATTGGCCGGACACGGCGTGATATATATGGGTGAACGTGGCGGCCCCGATGATCGGGATCACCAGGTTCACCAGCGGCACTGAAAGAGGAACGGCCATCAAGGTGCCCGCCACCCAGATCGTTGTCGAGTGTTTGGACCGCAGCTTGCGTGCCCCGTCGCGCCCGATTCTTCGCATCGCAGCCAGGGTGAAATATTCCCTCCCCAGCAAGAACCCGTTCATGGCCCAGAAGATGAAGGGCGCAAGCGGGGTGAAAATTGCGTACAGGATCAGCGCCAGCAGGTTTGCTACAATCAGAACTCCAAGAAAGCTGAGACCGTCCATAACCGCCTCCGAGACAGGGATGCGTCGTGCGGGCGGCAAAGCCGGAAAATGCTTGTCCTCAACCGCCTGTGCCACCTCGTCCAGAAAGATCGAGGTGATGGCCGATGCGACCGGCACCATCAGAAAAACAGGCAAAACAAGGACAAGGACGATACCGGAATAGTTCAGGACGTCGTTCAGCCACGGGACAGCACCCACAAATGGCAGAGAGATTTCACTGCCTGACAACCAGTTGATCAACCAGATCGCACCTGCACAGGCGAGAACCAGCAACAGAATGGTCAACCCCACACCGCGCAGCAAAACGGCCCGGAACTTGGGATCTCCGATCTGGCCAAGTGCGCTGAAAAAGGCGTTCAGGATAATCATTTCGTAACCCACTCTGTCAGCGCGGCCACATCGGGCCGCGGGCGTTCCGGCGGGGCCGTCCCCTCGGTTGCGATATGAATCAACCCGGCCACACGTTCGTTTTCAGCAAGTCCAAATGCGTCGACGCAGAATTCGCGATCATGTGTTTGCCAACCCGACAGCCAATTTGCGCCCCAGCCCGCAGCCAGCGCGGCGTTCAGCAGGGCCAGACAGACCGCGCCAGCGGAGTAGGTTTGTTCGATGGCCGGAATCTTCTCGGATGGTTTTTGAACCTCGATGATCGCAACTGCCAGATGCCCCATATCGAACTGGCTGCGGGCTTTGGTGATGTCTTCCGGGCTTTTGTTCAGCTTTTGTCCGCAGGTCTCGGTCAGGGCCGCCAGACGAGGCATGGCGCCCTTTTCGAGAACGATGAACCGCCACGGCTCCAGTTTGCCGTGATCGGGGCTGCGCGCTGCGGCCGTCAGCAGGGGCAGCAACTCTTCCCGGGTCGGGGCCGGTGCAACCAGTGTCTTGGCGGGCCGGGACCGGCGCGACTGTAAAAACTCCAGAGCGGCGGGGTTTTTCAGGGACATATGTTAACTTCCTTTACATCACGACTCTGTATCTTGGTCGGCGTTCAGCCCGTTTCAAGGGCGCGCCGATCGATTGCGTGGATCAATTTCATTCCGATGTCCTTCATGCAAGACTATTGAAAGAAGGGGATACAATGACGAAATCCAAACTGCGCGATTTGCCGGACCTCAGCGCGCTGGCGCGGGCAGAGGCTACGTTCAAACTGAAGGTGACGCCAAAGGCGGCCCGTGATCGCGTGATCGTTGAAGAAGATCAGATTAGGGTTTTCGTGACAGCCCCACCTGAAAACGGTAAAGCCAATAGCGCTGTGCAGTCACTACTTGCAAAATGCCTTGGTGTTGCGCCTTCAACCCTGACACTGAAACACGGGCAATCCGCACGAATCAAGGTGTTTGTCTATGACCCCTGAGGCCCGGTTTCGCGAATCTGATAAACGCCTTCGGGCAGGTCCAGCGCGGCCGCCAGATCCCGCACCTGCTCCGGTGACAAAGTGATCCTTTGTATTTGATCCGTACGGGGATCCAGTTGCTCCAGCGTGACGCATTCGGCGAAATTATTGATCACAACATCTTCCTGCAAAGGTTTTTCACCTTCGTCCACAAGCGTAATGACCGTCGAGTCGAATTCATGCTCAATCGAAAACATGAGACCAGAGTGCAGGCCGCCGAGGCGCAATGCAAGCCGTTCGTTGAACCGGCGGTGTGGTTTCGCCGGTACGCTCGTACTATGTTGAAATTACGGCCATTCGACCTCAAAGGATATGACATGCACAGATGGTTTGTTTTATTGCTGTCCCTGCTGCTTGCTGCGTGCGGAGAGGGGGCCTTGCGTGTCCAACCCGCCGAGGAATGGCTGGGGGATGAACCAGAGGCCGAACCCATGGTGCGGACCTTTCGCGAGGTCAGCCGGGCGGTCGGGGCCGAAGCCCGTAGCCAGTGCCTGAAACAGACGACTGGGCAGAATTGCGACTTCCGGATTCTTGTTGACCTGAACCCTCAGGCCTCGGCCAATGCGTTTCAGACGCTGGACAACAAAAAGCAGCCGGTGATCATATTCACCCGCTCGATGATCGAATCCACCCAGAACGCGGATGAACTGGCGTTTGTCATGGGGCACGAAGCAGCCCACCACGTGTTGGGGCATATCGCCAGACAGAGTGAAATCGCCAGCGCCAGCGCGGCCGAGTTCGGGCGGGTGGCGCAGTTGCGTGGCGGGGACGCCGCTGCAATAGAGGAAGCGCAAAAGCTGGGTGCGCAGGTCGGTGTTCAGGCCTACGTGAAAGACTTTGAGCTGGAGGCAGACCAGTTGGGAACCATCATCACCTATAACGCGGGATACAATCCGTTGGTTGGGGCAAAATTCTTTGATCGGATCCCGGATCCCGGTGACAGATTTTTGGGAACCCACCCGCCAAATGCTCAACGCGTTCAGATCGTGCTGGAAACAGCAGAGCAACTGGGTCTGTCCCAATGACCGCGCTTACATGTCTGGGGGTTATCTTGACGGATCGCGGTTCGAAATACGCTGTGTCCGGGGCGCAGGTCACGACGCGGGCTGAAATCGACGCCGTTCTGGACGATTTGAAATCCGACAAGAGCTATGCCAAAGCCACCCATAACACCTGGGCCGCGGCTTTGCCGACCCGCGCGTTGAAAGCCGATGACGGGGAAAGCGGGGCGGGCATGGTGATCCTACGTATGATCGAACGCGCCGGGCTGAAAGATCATGTAATTATCGTGACGCGCTGGTACGGCGGCAAGAAACTGGGCGGGGATCGCTTTCGCCGTGTTCAGGATGCCACGCGGGCCTATCTGGATCACATCGGCGTCCAATCTTGACCTGAGTCAATGTTTGCCCTCGCGGATGCGCTACCCTTTGGACACAGCGTGAAAGCGAAAGGAAACAGCATGCCCACCCAAGAGACCCTGCGGCTGCATGCCGGATTGGTGGACGATATGGCCAGAATGCTGGACATTGATCTTGAGGAAGCCGCCATTGATGGCTCCGTTTCTGTGGACCAGATCTCTGACGCTGTTTTGCGCTGTACCGACTGCCCGAACCCGGATCACTGCAAGAGTTTGCTGAACAATCCCGGTTCTGCTCGGCGTACGCCCGAATACTGCCGAAATCAGGAATTGCTCGACAATCTCCTGCCTTAACATACAGGTGTGCCATGACACGTCTGGGCGAAATCATGACCCATCTGCGTTTGGTGTTGCGCATGGGGCGAGCAACCGGAACCGATTTGGCCGCAGCCTATCGGAGCGGTCATCTGAAACAAGAAGAATGGGCGGAAATCGTGCAGCAGTGCCGCGGCTGTTCCTGGGCCAAGGACTGCCCGGAGTGGTTGGAACGGCGTGAGCAGGTCGAACAGGCCCCGTTTTCATGCCCGAATCGCAAGTGTTTTGCCGCCCTCAAAGCCAAGCAGAAGGAGCACGCTTGATGTCTCAGGTCGCGTTAGGGGAAATCGAAAAGCATTTCTGGCTTACACGCTCGGTTTCGCGCTGTATGGGCATTTCCATGACCGAAGTGATGGCCGACGGACGCCTTTCGCCGGAACAATACGCCGAGCTTGTCACGCGGTGCCGCGCTGCCGGATGTGACGTGCAATGCGAATACTGGCTGGCCCGGCAGCAGGGCCAGGCGGCCACGGCCCCGGATTTTTGCCCAAATGCCGAGACCTTGAATGGACTGAAAACCTGATCAAAGCCCGCTGTGCGTTCCGTCGCACAAAGGCGGTTTCGAGCTGTGTTTGCACCCGCAAAAGAAGACCTTTTTACTTTTATCCGCTGTATATTTCACGGGTTCAAATCCGGTGCCTTTATGCGATCCGTCGCAAAACGGCTGGCGGCCGGATTTTCCGCAGGCGCACCAGAAATAGGTTTTCCCTTCGACCACCTCGAACGGAAAAGGTGATTTCTGGGCAATGATGGGTGCGTCTGACATGTGGCTTCTCCGTCTTTTGCTGATCTCGCTGCAACATTTTAGGGCGCTGACGCCAAAAGGATAGTTGCGACGCTGCAATACTCACCACTGCGGCCTCGGATTGGCATGGATTCGCTGTGACTCACAAAGACGTGATCGAGTCAGTTGCCAGATTGTCGTTCAGCCCGTATTCTGAAGCTGGCCCCGAAAAGCTGGGCAATATCAGAAAAGTAATAGAGGATTGACGGACATGAAACTGAAACTCGCTGCTGTTGGCGCATTTGCACTGATCCTGACTGCCTGCGCGCAGCAGGAAGAACCGACACCTGTTTACGTTCAGCCCAGCTATGACAAAGCCGGCACACCTAGCTGCCCGGGCGGTTATCAATTGGCCACAACCGAGGCTGGTCAGACGGTCTGCGACCCGATTACTCAATAAGCCATTCGCAGGCGGCCCGGATGCGGACCGCCTGCACCAATCTGGGGATTGCAGCCGCCATTCGAGGCGGTTTTTTTCTTGCCTGCGTTTTGCGGCTATCGGGCAGGCTGCTTTTTGCAGTGCGCAAACACCGTTTAGTGCCTTTGGAAGCCGTAGGAATGCTTGAACTTGAATGATTTGAATTTGTGTCTCTTGACCGATCCATAGGGGATATGCCCGAGGACACGCCGTTTGGGGGCGGTGTATCGATAAACCGGGGTCGGCTTTTTGGTATGCACCTTGGGGTGCTTGGCATGTGACTTGGCTTTCGGGGCCACGAAATACCGGTTTATCTTGTGACGGCCGTTTTTATGAAAACTCAGATGTTTGCCGCCGACCACAATAAATCCGGCAGAACCGACCTGTGTGGGCTGGGCGTGACCGGGGGTGGCTAAGAAATGCGCGGCCATTAGGATAATTACGCCGTTCAGGCCAAGCTTGAAGAAACGAGACATGAAAACCTCCGTGTTCGGCTTTCAGTCCAAGATCGGGTCTGACCGCGTGTTCTGCCAATAAACTCGCTTCACGCTTTGTCCATATGACGTGTTTCTGACGCATTGTCAGACCTTAGACGGGCTTGCCCCACAAATCGTATTCTCCGGCCTCGTCCACTTCGACCGTGACGATGTCACCGGGGTTGAGGTTTTCGAATCCTTCATCGATGAACAGGTTGCCGTCGATCTCGGGCGCGTCTGCCTTGGTGCGGCAGGTGGCGGCCTCGTTGTCGATCTCGTCCACGATCACCTCAAGCGTCTGTCCGACCTTCGCCTGCAACTTGGCCTCCGAGATCGCCTGTGCCTTTTCCATGAAACGATCCCAGCGCTCTTGCTTGATTTCTGCCGGGACGTGATCGGGCAGGTCGTTCGAGCGCGCGCCTTCGACGTTTTCATATTGAAAGCAGCCGACACGATCCAGTTGCGCCTCGTCCATCCAGTCCAGCAGGGTCTGAAATTCGGCTTCGGTCTCGCCCGGATAGCCAACGATAAAGGTAGATCGCAGGGTGATATCCGGGCAGATCGTGCGCCACGCCTTGATCTCATCCAGTGTTTTGGCCGCTGCAGCCGGGCGGGCCATGCGTTTCAGAACGTCCGGGTGGGCGTGTTGAAACGGGATATCCAAATAGGGCAGTACGTTGCACCCGGCATCAGCCATCAGCGGAATCAGGTCACGCACATGCGGATAGGGGTACACATAGTGCAGGCGCACCCAGGCATCCAACTGCCCCAGTTCACGCGCCAGATCGGTGATATGGCTGCGTACTTCACCGTCTTTCCAAGGGTTCACATCGTATTTTCGGTCCAGCCCGTAGGCCGAGGTGTCCTGCGAAATCACCAGCAATTCACGCACGCCATTGTCGACCAGCTTTTCCGCCTCGCGCAGAACCGCATGCGCGGGGCGGCTGGCCAGCTTTCCGCGCATGTCAGGGATGATGCAGAACCTGCACTTGTGGTTACAGCCCTCAGAGATTTTCAGATAACTGTAATGGCGCGGGGTCAGTTGCACGCTGCTGGCGGGTAACAGGTCCACGAACGGATCAGGATCGGGTGGCACGGCGGCGTGCACCGCATCCAGAACCTGCTCGTATTGGTGCGGGCCGGTGACAGCCATGATGCGGGGGTGATGTTTGCGAATGTAATCCGGTTCTGCTCCCAGACAGCCGGTCACGATGACCTTGCCGTTTTCCACCAGCGCCTCTCCGATAGCGTCCAGCGATTCCGCCTTGGCGCTGTCAAGGAACCCGCAGGTGTTCACAATGACGGCATCGGCCCCGGCATAATCTGGCGAAATGCCGTACCCTTCGGCACGCAGCCGGGTCAGAATGCGTTCACTGTCGACCAACGCCTTTGGGCATCCCAAGGACACCATACCGATGGTCGGCTGGTTTGATTGGGGCGTCTCGGTGATCCGGGCAGCAGGCGCCAGGTCGGGGCGGAGGTTTGGCGGGTTCGTCGTCATGCGCGGCATATAGTGGGGAAAGCTTCCCCTTGCAAATGTGACGTGTGATTTGAATGATCACGGCAATGACAAGCCAAAAGGCGGAGAGCAGAATATGAAATGGCTGATGCGCATCCTGTTTATTGTTGTGGCCGTGGTCGCGCTGATTATCGGCGCGCTGTTGCTGATGCCGGGGGAGAAGCTTGCCGCGATTCTGGCCGAGCAGGTCAAGGCCCAGACCGGGCGGGATCTGACACTGACCGGCGATGTGCGCATATCCTTCTGGCCGGTGGTGGGGATGGAAACCGGGCCGGTGCGTTTCGGCAATGCAAGCTGGGCCGGACCGGAGCCGATGCTCAGCGCGGATAGCCTTGCCGTCGGGGTGGACGCTGCCGGGCTGTTGAACGGGGATCTGCGAATCAAACGTGTTTTTGCAGACAATCCCGTGTTGCGGTTGGAACGATCAGATGGGCGCGGCAATTGGGAGTTGAGCGCCCCGACAACCGAGGCAACTGCGGCCACGACCGGGGGCTCCACGCCAGCTGAACCATCGGGGCAAGTCACTCTGGATCAGCTGGAGCTGACAAATGCACGGCTGATTTACGTGGAAAATGGCGTCAAGCAGATGGATTTCTCGGACGTGACGCTATCTGCAAGCTGGCCCGAGGTCACGGCCGCGATGGTGATGAAGGCGGCCATGCCGGTGCCCGGAGGGGCGGTTCAGGTTGATCTGAAAATCCCGGATTTACCGGCTTTTGCGGCCGGGTCAGTGACTGATCTGGAACTGGCTTTGACGGCTCCGGGCGGCGAGATCGGATTTGAAGGACGCGTCAATCTTACGGGTGAAATGGATGGAACCATCAAGGTCGTGACGCGGGACACCGAAAGGTTGCTTGCCGCCTTCGGTCAGGCTGGCACGACTGTACCGCCTGGATTGGGCAAAGTCGCCGACATTTCCGCGCAGATGACATATACGCAGGATGGGCGGATTTCCATGCGGAACATGACTGCGCAATTGGATGACAACCGGTTTGTAGGTGAGGCGGATGTCACCATCTCGGACCCGCCACGGATCGTGGCTCGTCTGGATGCCGGTGATCTGGATCTGTCGCGGATTTCCGAAACGGGTTCTGCTCCAAGCAGCACGTCTCAGGCAAACGCTCCTGCAACTGAGGGGTGGTCGAAGGACCCTATCGACGCGTCCGCTCTGGCACTGGCGAACGGTAAGATTCGCCTGACAGCCAACTCGATCGCCGTGCCCGGAATGACGTTCGGAAAAAGCGACCTGACCCTGTCGCTGGACCGGTCGCGGGCCGTTCTTGAAATGCATCCGGCCACGCTGTTTTCGGGTCAACTGAAGGGTCAGGTGGTTGCCAACAATCGCAACGGCCTGTCTGTCGGCGGTACTGTGACCGCGACCGGGATCGACCTGAAACAAGCGCTGACCACAATGGCCGGTGTTGAACGCCTGTCGGGAACCGCTGCTGGCGCGTTTGAGTTTCTGGGCGTTGGTCAGTCCGAGGATCAGATCATGCGGTCCCTCAGCGGCAAGGGAAACCTAGATGTTGGTCCCGGAGTGATTTTCGGGCTCGATCTGGACCGGTTGATGGGGCAAGGCACCGGATCAGGCGGAACCACTGTGTTCAACAGCACGACGGCCAGTTTCACCATCGATCAGGGCGTGTTGACGAACAACGATCTACTCATGTCACTGAAGAATTTTCGCGCAGATGGCACCGGTGCCGTGGATCTGGGGGGGCGCAATATCGACTACCTGTTCACGCCCGTGGCGTTGCGTGCCAATTCCGGGCAGGGGATATCGGTCCCCGTTCGCATCGTGGGTCCTTGGAGCGACCCGTCGATCAAGCCGGACCTGACCAAGGTGATCGAGGCGGCTGCGGATGTGAAGGTCAAGGAACTGGAAGACGACGCCAAACAGAAGGTTTTTGAAAAGGTCGGCAACGAATTGGACACGACGATCACCGATAGTGATCAGATCGAAGATGCAATCAAGGACAAGCTTGAAGAAGAGGCCAAGAAAGGTTTGCTCAAACTGTTTGGCGGGGATTGAACAACTAACGTGCTTGGGGCATTGGGATATGCCCCAAGCGGTTGTTTTCAGATGGTTTGGTCGTAATCGCCGACCCCGGGCTCGGTGCGGATGACGGCATCGATGTCCGCGAAGATGGCGCGCATCTCAGCCTCGCTTTCGCTGCTTTCACAGACAACGACCAGATTGGGGGTATTGGATGAAGCCCGCACCAGACCCCAGCTGCCGTTGTCCAGAATCACACGTGCGCCGTTTACCGTAACCACCTCTTTAATTGCGCGACCCGCGAATGTCTCACCGGCGTTGCCCTTCTCAACCAGCTTTTCGACCAGTCGCTGAAGCATATCGTATTTCTCGGTATCGGCTGCATAGGGCGACATCGTGGGTGTGGACCATGTCTTGGGCAAAGCCTTGCGCAGGTCCGACATGCTCTGATCCGGGTTGCGGTCCATCAGTTTGCAGATCTCGACTGCGACACGCATCCCGCAGTCGTACCCACGCCCGACCGGTTCGGCCAAAAAGTAGTGGCCTGACTTTTCGAACCCGGCCAGTGCGCCAATTTCCTTGACCCGACGCTTCATGTGGCTGTGGCCGGTCTTCCAGTAATCGGCTTTGACGCCCAGGGCCTGCAATTCGGGATCGCTGGCGAACAGACCGGTGGATTTCACATCCGCGACAAAGGTCGATCCGGGATACAGCTTGGCCAGATCACGCGCCATGATGACGCCGACCTTGTCGGCAAAGATCTCTTCACCCTCGTCATCGACAACACCACAACGATCACCGTCACCGTCAAACCCAAGCGCCATATCGGCACCGCTGGACTTTACCATGGCGGCCATGTCGTGCAGCATTTCCATGGCCTCAGGGTTCGGGTTGTAGTTGGGGAAGGTATAGTCCAGACGGTTATGGCTGGGCACAACCTCAACCCCGATCCGTTCGAAAATCTCGGGCGCAAAGGCCGATGCTGTGCCGTTGCCCGTTGCGCAGACCACTTTCAGCGGGCGGGACATTTTGAAATCGCCCACCAGGTCGTCGATATAGGCTTCTTTTATCCCCTCAACGAACTCGTATGATCCGCCTTCGTGTGGCAGTACCTCGCCGTTCAGAACGATGTCACGCAGTTCCGACATCTCATCAGGGCCATGGGTCAGAGGGCGCTCAAAACCCATCTTTACACCGGTCCAGCCGTTGGGATTGTGGCTGGCAGTGACCATCGCCACGGCAGGCACGTCCAGATGAAACTGCGCGAAATAAGCCATGGGGCTGAGTGCAGGGCCAATGTCTTTCACACGGATACCGGCCTGCATCAGGCCCAGCATCAATGCGTTTTTTATCGCCAGCGAGTAATCGCGATAGTCGTTGCCAACGGCGATCACGGGCTCAATGCCGCGCCTGCGCATCTGCGTGCCAAGCCCCAGTCCAAGCGCGGTCATGCCTGGCAGGTTGATCTCTTCGGGGTATTTCCAGCGGGCGTCGTATTCACGGAACCCGGTGGGCTTGATCATTGCGTCGCGCAGAAAGCTCCAGCTGTTGGGTGTCACCTCGGGAAGGGGTTTGGTCATAACAAGTCTCAATCGTTAAATTTGAATAGGGTTTGCTTTAGCCAGCGCATCAAATCGCATCAATGTGTCAACAAGTTGGGGCATCTGGTCGAGCGGGATCATATTTGGCCCGTCCGATGGGGCGGAGTCCGGATCCTGATGGGTTTCAATGAACACAGCCCCAACACCCAGAGAAACGGCGGCGCGGGCCATCACTGGCGCAAATTCGCGCTGCCCGCCCGAAGACCCGCCCTTGCCGCCGGGTTGTTGCACGGAATGGGTGGCGTCCATCACGACCGGATACCCGGTTTTCGCCATTTGAGGCAGCGCGCGCATGTCGGCAACCAGCGTGTTGTAGCCAAATGAGGTGCCACGCTCGGTCAGCAGGATGTTCTCGTTTCCGGTGCTTTCAACTTTGTCGACGATATTGGTCATTTCCCAGGGTGCAAGGAATTGCCCCTTTTTTACATTTACCGCTTTCCCGGTGTTGCCTGCCGCCAGCAGCATATCAGTCTGACGGCACAAAAAAGCGGGGATTTGCAGAACATCCACCGCTTCGCCGGCGATGGCACATTGTGCTTCAGTATGAACATCGGTCAGAACCGGGATGCCCATCGTCTTGCGGATGCCGTCAAGCACTTGCAGCCCCACATCAATTCCCATGCCGCGCTTGCCTGACAGAGAGGTCCGGTTTGCCTTGTCATAAGACGCCTTGAAAACGTATTGCGCCCCGGCGGCGTCACAGGCTTCTTTCATCTTGCCCGCAATCATTTGCGCGTGGTCTGCGGATTCAAGCTGACACGGGCCTGCAATGATGGTCAGCGGAAGGTCGTTGCCGACTGTCAGGTCGGAGATTTTTACATGTTTCATGAGTCTTATGAGGATACCTGTTCACGAAGGACCGACGCGGTAAGCGAGATCATGAGGTAGATACCAGCAAACAACAGAAATGCCAAAATCGTATTTTCGAACTTGCGCGGATAGCTGGGTTCCTGACTGGGAACCGGGTTTACCGAGACGGTCAGATAGCGCACCTGCCGGTTGGCTTCGGACCGGGTCGATTCCATTTGCTGCATTGCCGTTTGCAGCATCATGTCCCGCGCCGCCAGGTCCGCCTGCGCGATCTGGATGCGCACGCTCAACCGCGCCAGCGAGTTTTCGCCGTCCGAGGCATCCTGCATCTCGGCATTTAGGTCTTTCAGAACCTTCTCAAGACGGGCGATATCTGCTTTGACGCCATCAACCTTTGCTTTGTTCGGACGCAGGTTGTCCTGAAGCGCCGCGAGTTCAAGTTCTTTGTCCTGAACCAGAATTTCGATTTCGTTGATGCGGGCGCGCAGGCTGGCAATGACGTTTTCGGGGTCAAGAACCGCGCCCTGAAGCTGAAGCTCGATCAATTCTTCCTGAGCTTGTCTGCGCGCTTCCTGCGCCGCTTCGAAACTTTGCAGTGCGTCGCGCATCTGGTCTTCACGTTTTTTCCCGGACAAGGCGTTCACCCTGTCTTCTGCATAAGAGATCAGACGTTCGGCAAATTCGGTCGACGTCTGGGCATCGGGGGCAGCAACTTCCATCCGAATGACCCCTTCGGTCGGGTCATAGCCGATGGTGATCATGCGTTTGAACAGCTTGTAGGCGTCTTCAAGCGTGGCGTCCGGGGCCAGTCTCTGAATCGGGTCGATCCATTCCTGTTTGAAGACATCGGAAAACCCGGCATCCCGATCCAGCAACAGCAAAGCTTCTTTCGATTCCAGGAAGGACTGAACCGAGATCGAGTCCTGCGTGGTGGCGAATTGCGTGCCGGCAAGCAGACCGCCGATATTGCCGGGCCCGCCATCAGCTTGCAGGATCAGGAATTCGGAATCGCTCGCATACATCGGAGTGGCGATGCGGTAGAAATAGAACCCGACAATGAAGGTCGGCAGGAATACAAAGACTGCCAAGCGCGCAAACAGTCCAAACAATTTACGCCTGCGGCGACGGGCGATGTCTTTTTGGATTTGGCCGATTTCGAAATTGCGCCGTTCGGCTGGGCTGAGCTCGGGCCCGGGCAGGTTTGTTTTCTCGGCACCCATGGCCTGCGGCAGTTGAACGTTGATCTTGTCCTTGGGTTTGTCACCCCCGTTCGATGGTTTTGCGGCAGCAAGGTCAAGAAGATTGGTGCGCTGGAAGGGATCTACGCCCTTTTTGCGCAGCAACCGGACCGCGTCATAGTCGGATGTGGCAGCCAGATTGTGTTTTTGCGCCAAGCGTCGTGCGATACGCAATTGACGGCCCGTCAGGCCTTCGCGCTTGATGTCATCCAGCTGCGTCCCCGGCTGCGCCTCGCCTGCGGCGGCAGGGTCATGCGTCGCGTTGCGAATACGCGAAATTGCGTCCGACCTCGCCTCAGCCGAACTTTCAGTCTGGCGTTTGTGGCGCCAGTTATATTTTCTAACCTTGGGTTTCGTAGTCATACAGCTGCTTCGCCTCTTCCAAGGAGTCAAACATATACAATTGCCCGTCCAGAAGTACGGCCGCTTTCCGGGCGAATTTCTCTAACACGGACGGGCTGTGCGATACGATCACCAAAGTCGTTGTGCGCAACCTTTCCTTCAGGATCGACCCTGCCTTTACGTTGAATTCGACATCTGTTGTCGCCGGCATCCCTTCGTCGATGAGGTACATGTCAAAGTCCAACGCCAGCATCAAAGAAAAGGTAAAACGCGCTCTCATCCCAGAGGAATACGTAGCGAGGGGCTGGTCGAAATATTCGCCCAAGCCGCAGAGCCATTTGCAATAGGCCTCGATATAGTCGGGGTCCATACCGTAGATTTTGGCGATGTAACGTGCGTTCTCAAGCGCTGACAGTTTCCCCGACACGCCACCGGTGAACCCCATGGGAAAGGAAACGCGGCATTCGCGACGGATCACGCCTTCGTCGGGTTTTTCCAGACCTGCCATCATGTTGATCAACGTGGTTTTCCCGGTTCCGTTCGGGGCCAGAACACCCAGCGAGGTGCCCAGTTCGACCCGAAATGAGACCCGATCCAGAATCACCTTGCGGCGCGTTCCGGTCCAGAAGGATTTGCTGACGTTGTCGAACTCTAGCATTCGCGGTCTGCTGCTCGTTTTGGTCGTGTTGTCGCACTTGCGGGCGGCCAGAAAGGATTTTTTTACCGACCCATGTTGGCTACATTATGTCGAATTATGAAACAAATGATCAATGCGTCGCGGTAATGCGCATGATTGTCTGGTCAGTTGCAGCAAGAAATTCCATTCACTTGGTGCTGCGTCCGGTCGATACTATCTGTTTTACCGACCAACAACAGTCTGGATGGGCAGGGGCCTTCACGATCAGATGAACGCTTTACGTCAGGGGATCCGCGCCTGCCGCTTGTGTGCTGACAGGTTCGCGCAAACAGAAACCGCACACGAGCCGCGCCCGGTGGTCTGGTTCCGCCCCGGAACGCCAATCCTTGTCGCCGGGCAGGCACCGGGCGCCCGTGTGCACGAGTCGGGGCGGCCCTTTACCGACCCGTCAGGCGACAGGCTGCGGCACTGGCTGGGGATTGATGAGACGGTTTTTTACGATCGCGACCGCGTTTCGATCGTACCGATGGCGTTCTGCTTTCCGGGATATGATGCGCGCAATGCTGATCTTCCTCCACCTGCGATTTGCCGCAAGACCTGGCATGACCGGGTGATGCAGGAACTGGGGCGTGTGCCGCTGACCGTGTTGGTCGGAGGTCATGCGCACAAGTTTCATCTTGGCGTGCGCGGGTCGGTGACGGACACCGTTCGCAACTGGCGGGACCATGCGCCGCGGGTCTTTGCCTTGCCTCACCCGTCCTGGCGCAATACGGCATGGTTGAAGAAAAACCCGTGGTTCGAGGCTGAATTGCTGCCTGTTTTGCGTGCACGGGTCCAAGAGGTGCTGAATGACTGACTCCACGGCGCTGGACACCGCGCATGCAGCGATGCAGGCGGACCCGCAAAATGATGCCGCCCGGCTGCGTTTCTTTGAACGGCTCGCGGACAGCGAGCTGTTTCTGATGCTGACCGAAGAAGCACGGGACGAAAATATCTCGCCCGAATTGTTCGATGTGGCTGACGGGCGCTTTGTTCTGGCCTTTGACCGTGAGGACCGGCTGGCGCAGTTTGCCGGGCAGCCCGTGCCTTATGTGGCGTTGTCGGGGCGTGCGCTGTCGGGGATGCTGTCTGGGCAGGGCATCGGGCTTGGTCTGAATCTGGAGACGGCGCCATCTTCCATGCTTGTTCCGGCAGAAGCTTTGGGTTGGCTGGCCGAGACATTGCAACACAGCCCGCAAGAGGTTGAGGAAGAACTTTCCGAGTTTTTGCCCCCTGCCGGCCTGCCGCAGAACCTGCTGACCGCGTTGGATGCGAAACTGGCGACGACAGGCGGACTTGCCAGCGCGGCTTATCTGGTCGCCACCAAGTCCAAATCGGGCGCGCAGAGCCATCTGTTGGGATTTGTCGATGCGATCGAGGGGGCCGAGCCCGCTTTGGCCAAGGCCGCGTCCGAGGCGCTGACCTTTTCCGGGATCGAGGCAGGCGCGATGGATGTCGGTTTTTTCACCGCAAGCGAGGCCGCCGCTGCGCTGTTGGCCAAGGTGGGGCTTCGGTTTGATCTGCCTCAGTCTCAAATTGCCGAAACGGTCCGTGAAGCCCCCGGCAGCAACCCGGACAACCCACCCATTCTGAAATAACCATCCAAACGCAAACACGCGGCGCAAGCTGCACCGCGTGTTGTTGCATTGGGGCTTGTTTATTCCGCGGCTGCTTCCAATTTGTCTTGCGTGCGGGTTTCGAAGTCGCTGGCGTCGTGGCGTTCGTGAAGCTGGGTGTGCGGTTCGCCAAAGGCGCGGTTGACCATGCGGCCACGCTGAACCGCAGGGCGCGCGTCGATCGCCTTGGCCCATCGCATGACGTTCTTGTAGGATTCCACGTCCAAGAACTCTGCCGCGCTATAAAGGCGGCCCAGAACCAACTGACCATACCATGGCCAAATCGCCATGTCGGCGATCGAATAGTTTTCGCCCGCGATGAAGGTCTTATCCGCCAGTTCACGATCCAGAACATCCAGTTGGCGCTTGGTCTCCATGGCGAAACGGTTGATCGGGTATTCCCATTTCTCTGGTGCGTAGGCGTAGAAATGCCCGAAGCCACCGCCCAGGTAAGGCGCGCTGCCCATCTGCCAGAAAACCCAGTTCATCACCTCGGTCCGCTCCGGGCCAGAGGCGGGCAGGAACGCGCCGAATTTCTCAGCCAAATGGAACAGGATCGAGGCGCTTTCAAAAACACGGACAGGTTTGTCACCCGACCGATCCCAAAGCGCGGGGATTTTCGAGTTCGGGTTGGCCTCGACAAAGCCCGAGCTGAATTGATCGCCTTCTCCGATGTTGATCAGCCAGGCATTGTATTCGGCACCTTCATGACCAAGTGCCAGCAGCTCTTCCAGCATTACCGTGACTTTCACGCCATTGGGCGTGGCGAGCGAGTACAACTGAAGGGGATGCTGTCCGACCGGCAGGTCCTTGTCATGGGTGGCACCGGCAATCGGCCGGTTGATGTTGGCGAATTGTCCGCCACTTTTACTGTCCCAGGTCCAGACTGCTGGTGGGGTGTACGAGGATTGGTCGCTCATCTCTTGCCTTTCTTGCCTATATCAGGACTGCCTTAAAGCTAATATTGCAAACCGCCGAGTCCAACCCGGTGCGACCGGCTTATTCTGTAACATTCCGCAGCCAAACTCTCACGTTTTCTCGTGCCAGGTCACAGCGGCGTTAGGGGGACTACGCACCGCACGGGAATCGCATATTGTCCTGACAGACCTGCCAGCACGGCATCACGGACATAGTTGACCCGAAAAGGATGGACCACATGAAACGCTTTGCATTGACCCTCGCTGCGGCCATAGTTCTGGCGGTTCCGGCTTTTGCCGGACCTCAATATGTTGACGGCACAGGTTTTGCTGTCTCGGGATATGACGTCGTTGCCTATCGCAGCCTGGATCAGGTGCCGGTTGGCCAGCCGCAGCACGAAGGTGTGCGCGGAAAAGCCGACATCACCGCAGAGTACAACGGTGCGACCTGGGCTTTTGCGACCGAGGAAAACCGCGCCAAGTTCCTAGAAAACCCTGCATATTATGCGCCGCAATATGATGGACACTGCGCTTACGGCGTGTCGCGTGGCGGCAAGGTTCCGGCAAACCCGAACCTGTGGCGGATCGTGGATGACAAGCTGTATCTCAACATCACCGACGTGGTTGTGGGATTTTTTGAGGAAGACATTCCGGGCAATATCAATCTTGCCGAAGGAAATTGGCCCGGTATCGAACCGAGCGACGCCTCAACCAACGTGATCCCGAAATTCACCTCTGAAGGCCCGGTTTCAAACTGATCCGGCGACACAATATCAGTGCCCGGCTGGTTCAGCCGGGCTCAGGCCCTTACCCCGCAAGCCAGAATTGATCCCGAATATCCTGATCAGCATCAAATCTGATCCGCACACTCTTGGCCCCTGGAAACTTGCGTTCGCGGATTGTATCGGGGATGATGACTTCCCCCGCACCGGTATCTTTGGACTGAAAGCTCAGAATTTCAGCGTCGGTGTGGCGTGTGCTGCTCAGGACAGTCGTTGGCAAGGCGACGCGATTTGCTCCATGATGCACGGGCGTGGTTACAAAATAGGTCAAATGCCGCCCGTAACACCCGACCGCATCAGGAACGTGGTCCGAGACACTTGCATCAGGCATTTCCTCGACATCCCTCTCATTGTGCATATGCGGCAGCACCTGGTGGGGGTTCAGCATCGCCTTGCAGGCGGCGATGTCTTCCTGCGGAAGTTCGATGATGCGTTTTTTCAAACGGGGTCGACGCGGCTGCGGAGAACCGGAACTGGCACCAGCTTTTGTTGCCAACCCTTCCTTGCGCAGAAAATCATAGGCCGCTTTGGCGCGCGAGAACCCGGAACTGTCACCGTCCTTGTGATCAGGATGCGAATGAAAGGCGATCTGCCGCCAAGCCTCTCTGATTTCACTGGAATTGGCGCAGGGGGTTAAACCCAGATCTGCCAGCGCGTTCGTGCGTGCCCGCACTTTATCGACAGGTTCCATACTCAAAACACTCTTTACAAACTACACTCTTCCAGTGTCGCCAGGGTCGTGGTTTTGTCAAATTTCGAGGCTGATTTGCAGGGCTTGCGACGACAATCACGATGCGGAGATTCAATTGTTCCGTAAAGGCGGCGTTCAGCGCGCGCGATTGTGAAACAGTTCACACATTCCGAGACGTCAAAACGCCCGGGGCAAACGTAACCCGGGCGAATCTTTGGGGTTTTTGGGTTTTAGGCGACGTTTTCCAGTTCGACCCGTGGTGAAATGCCCAGCGCAAAGCAGACATCGCGTGTCAGTTCGGGGCGGTTCAGGGTATAGAAATGCAGCTTGTCCACGCCGCCTTCGATCAGGTCCGAACACAGTTCAGTGCAGATTGCCGTGGCCAGCAGATCCTCGCGCTCGTCGCGCACCGCTTTTTCAAAGGCCTGTTCGACCCACTCCGGAATATGCGTGCCACAGCGTTTTGCAAAATTGCGGGCACCCGACCAGTTCTCGATCGGCAGGATGCCCGGCACGATCGGTTTGTCGATCCCGGCCTTGGCGCATGCGTCACGGAACCGGAAAAAGGTCTCGGCTTCGAAGAAGAACTGCGTCAGCGCTTCGTCTGCGCCAGCGTCCAGTTTGGCTTTCAACCAGTCCACATCCGCAGCCATGTCTGCGGCTTCGGGGTGGGTGTCAGGATAGGCCCCGACACGGATGCTGAACATTTCGGTTTCGGCCAGTGCTTCTATCAGCTCAACCGAACTGGAAAACCCGTCCGGGTGCGGCACAAACTTGTCCTGACCCTTTGGCGGATCGCCGCGCAGGGCGACGATATCTTGCACCCCAGCGCGTGCGAAGGCGTCTGCGATCTCCAGGGTTTCCTGCCGCGAAGCATCGACGCAGGTCAGATGAGCGGCCACGTTCAGACCCGATGACTTGTGCAGGGTTGAAACCGCGTCACGTGTCAGTTCACGCGTTGTGCCGCCAGCGCCGTAGGTGACGGAAACGAAGCGGGGATCCAAGGGGGCCAATGTCTGAACCGTATCCCAAAGGCGGAAAGAGGCTTCCAGAGTTTTGGGGGGAAAGAACTCGAAGGAAATTTCAGGATTGGACATTGTGGCCTCACTGGATCAACTGAGCCCCTTGTGCCACGACGGGCAATGTGAAACAAACTCATATTGCTCATCAATAACATGAATGCTGTTTGAAATGCATATTGAATTCCGGCACCTGCGTACGATAAAGGCAATCCACGAATGCGGCGGGCTGGCTCGTGCTGCGGATCAGCTGAATATCACCCAGTCCGCATTAAGTCATCAAATCAAAGGGTTGGAAGATCAGGCGGGAGTTGAACTGTTTCTGCGTCGCTCAAAGCCAATGAAACTGTCAGCCGCCGGATTCCGCCTTTTGAGACTGGCCGAGCAAATCCTTCCTCAGGTCGAGGCCGCGCAGAGTGAGTTTTCATCGCTGCGGGACGGGCGCACGGGGCGGATGCATATTGCCATCGAATGCCATGCCTGTTTCGAATGGTTGTTTCCTGTTCTTGAGGCCTTCAGGAAGTCTTGGAGCGATGTGGATGTCGATATTCGTCCTGGCCTGGCTTTCGACGCCCTGCCAGCCTTGCAGAAGGAAGAGGTCGATCTGGTGGTCTCATCCGATCCCGAAGACTTGCCGGGTGTCGAGTTTGTGGAGCTTTTTGATTACAACGCAGTCTTTGTAGCGGCTTCGACCCATCCGTTGGCCAAAAAAGACTATGTCGAGGCCGAGGACTTTCGGGGTCAGACTCTGATCACCTATCCGGTCGAACGCACGCGTCTGGATGTGTTCAGCCAGTTGCTGATCCCTGCACGGATTGAACCGGCAACGATCCGGCAGGTTGAACTGACCGCCGTCATTTTGCTTCTGGTGGCGTCAAATCGCGGGATTTCGGTTCTGCCGGATTGGGTCGTGCGCGAGGTCAAATACAATTCGGACTACGTCACCCGACCGCTGACGAAAGAGGGCATTACACGGCGTCTCTACGCAGCTGTCCGGTCGGAAGATCTGGAGAAACCCTTTGTGCAGGAACTGGTGAAACTGGCCCGGGAAGAGGCGCGCAAGCTGCAATCCCAGTAACGGCGTTTCCTGCGGGTCTGTTATGCGCATCATTCCTCTTGGCAATGGTGCATTGCGGCAGTATACGCGCGGTTTGACCGGACAGGAGCCTTTTGACAATGGTTGGCAGTGCAAATCTCAACATCATGATCAAGGCCGCGCGCAAGGCGGGGCGTTCTTTGGTCAAGGATTTCCGTGAAGTCGAGAATCTGCAGGTGTCGATGAAAGGTGCCGGTGATTTTGTCTCGAAGGCAGATATCGCCGCTGAAGCCATCCTGAAAGAAGAGTTGTTGGGCGCGCGACCGACCTATGGCTGGCTGGCCGAAGAGGGCGGTGCCCTTGACGGCGAAGACCCAACCCGCCGCTGGATCGTCGATCCGCTGGACGGCACCACCAATTTCCTGCACGGCCTGCCGCATTGGGCGATTTCCATAGCTCTGGAACACAAGGGCAAGATCGTTGCCGGCGTGGTCTATGACGCCGCCAAGGACGAGATGTTCTTTGCTGAAAAAGGTGAGGGGGCCTGGATGAACGACACTCGTATGCGCGTGTCGAGCCGTCACCGTATGATTGAATCGGTCTTCGCGACCGGTCTGCCCTTTGGTGGTCGTTCGGATCTGCCAGCAACCCTGCAGGATCTGGCGCGCCTGATGCCCGCCTGCGCCGGTGTCCGTCGTTGGGGTGCTGCCGCGCTCGACATGGCATATGTGGCTGCCGGCCGGTATGAGGGCTTTTGGGAACGCCGCCTGAATGCGTGGGATCTGGCTGCCGGTGTCATCATCATCAAAGAAGCTGGTGGTTTCGTGCAGGCGTTGAACCCTGAAGGCAATGTGCTGGAAGATGGTGAGGTGATCTGTTCGAACGAACCGATCTTCGATCAGTTCGCCAAGGTGATCCGGGGCTAGACGCCCTTTGGACCGGCCTTAACGACGCGGAACGCGCGGAATGCGGGATTGTGACAGCTTGTACTTCGCCTCCGGGTGGGGCGGATGTCCATGGGTGCGATCCCAGAACTGAATTCCGCCGCGTCTCAGCCACAGCGGTACGCACAGGATCAGGCCAACGGCAAACCCCCCGGTATGGGCCCAATAGGCGATGCCGCCTTCGTCCGGGTTGCTGGTGACGCTGCCAAAGAACTGTATCGCCAGCCAGACGCCCAGCATGATGAAGGCGGGAATGGTAAAGATCCTGAAATAAACGACCAGGATCAGCAGGACATCCACCCGTGCTTTCGGGAACAGCAGCAGATACCCGCCCATAATGCCAGCAATCGCGCCCGAGGCCCCAACTGTGGGGACCTGAGAGTCCGGCCCGGTGATGATGTGAATCAGGCCCGCGCCAATCCCGGCTGCCAGATAGAACAGCAGGAATGGCAGATGGCCCATCTCGTCTTCCAGATTGTCACCGAAGATCCACAGAAACAGCATGTTTCCGGCAAGGTGCATCCACCCCCCGTGCAGGAACATGGATGTCACGAGGGTTTCCAGCCCGAACCCGTCGCTGACCCGCGCCGGGATTATGGCATAGTCGAAAAACAGCCTGCTGATCCGCGGCCCATCATCCATGATTCCGACATAGCTGAGGAAGATCAGTATATTGGCCGCCAGCAAGGCATAGACAACATAAGGCGTACGCCCCGAAGGGTTGTGGTCACGGATCGGAAACATGGTGTGACGCTGGGCTTTTGTGTGACCAGCGTCAAGACAAGCTTATGCCGCACCTCCCAACAATGCAGCGTTTCCGCCCGCTGCGGTCGTGTCGACGCAGACATGGCGTTCACCCAGAACACGCGCGCGGTCGGGCTTACCGGGGATAAGCGGCAAAATCGGGCCGTCGCGGCGCGCCAGATGCTGTTCGATCTGCCGCGCTGTTTCGTCATCTCCCCACCACAACACGCCCGAAATGCCGGTCAGGTTTTCCAACCTGTGCAGGTCAAACATCCCGGTCGCCTGAATGGCGGTGCCACCCAGCGCACATACAGCATCGGCCTGCGCGCGCGCTGCGGCTTCTCCGGGCCCCATGCACAGAAGGGGCGGACGGGGATACTCGCTGAGGCGGTTCGATTCACCGGTCGGGCCGGGCAGGGATCGGGTTTTGACCGGCGCAGGTTGACCTTGCGCAGCAGGCAGATCAGCCACGGCGTCCCAGGTATCCGCCGTGCTTTGACGGTCGGGCGCACAGAACCGGATCATGTAGTTCGGCCCGCCCGCCTTGGGGCCGGTGCCTGACAATCCTTCGCCGCCGAAGGGCTGCGAGCCGACGATGGCGCCGATCTGGTTGCGGTTCACATAGATGTTGCCCGCATGGATCGCCTCGGTCACATGCTGCACGCGGTCGTCGATGCGGGTGTGCAGGCCGAAGGTCAGGCCGTATCCGGTGGCGTTGATATCGGCGATGATCTTGTCGATCTCTTGCGACTTGAACCGGGCGACGTGCAGCACCGGGCCGAACACCTCGCGTTCCAGCGCGGCGATGCCGGGGATCTCGATCAGTGTCGGTGCAACAAAGATGCCTTCGGGCGGCAACGGAAGCTCCTTCAGCACCCGCCCTTCGTGGCGCGCCCTGGTCACATGTTCGGCGATGCCCTGTCGGGCTTGCGCGTCGATGACCGGGCCGCAATCCGTCGAGATCAGCCACGGATCTGCAACACTCAGCGCATCTATCGCCCCTTTGAGCATGGTCAGAACGTCGTCGGCGATATCCTCCTGCAGATACAGACACCGCAGCGCGGAACAGCGCTGGCCCGCCGACTGAAAGGCGCTTTCGATGATCGATTGCACGGCCTGTTCGGGAAGGGCGGTGCTATCGACGATCATTGCATTCAGACCACCGGTTTCTGCAATCAGAGGCGTACCGGGACGCATGGATCCGGCCATCGCCGCACGGATTTTCAGCGCGGTGGCCGTAGACCCGGTGAAGGCCACACCCGAGACACGCGGATCCGATGTCAGCGCCGCGCCCACGGCAGGCCCGCCGGGCAACAGTTGCAGCACTTCGCGTGGCACCCCTGCCTCATGCATGAGTTGAATCGCACGATGCGCGATCAGGGGCGTCTGGGGCGCTGGCTTGGCCAGAACTGCGTTTCCGGTGGCCAGCGCGGCGGAGATCTGTCCTGAGAAAATCGCCAGCGGGAAGTTCCACGGGCTGATACAGGTGAAAATTCCCGCGGGATCGGCGTCGGGGATGTTGGCTGCATAGTAACGCAGGAAATCCACCGCCTCGCGCAGTTCCGCCACCGCATCAGGCAGCGACTTCCCTGCCTCACGCGCCAGCAGCGCAAACAACTCGCCATAATGCGCTTCATAAAGATCGGCTGCGGCATTGAGGACACGGGCGCGTTCGGCAGCAGGGGCGTCCCAGGGGTCGGCCGAAGCCAATGCCATCTCCACGTCCGCTGCACTTGCCGCGGCCACCGCGCCGGGCTTGTCCTGAGGCCGTGCCGGATTGACCACCGGCTCATCCGCTTCGGGTTTGGCCGTGTCGGTCAGCAATGGTTGCGCATACCAGTGATGAGAGCGGAACTGATCCCGTGTCGCATCAATCTGATCCAGTGTTGGTGTGTGATGCAGGTCAAAACCCTTGGAATTCGGCCTTTCAGGCTGGAACAGTTCCGGTCCGGTCGGCAGTGCTGGCGGAGGGGTCCGGACCGCAACAAACGGATCGGCGGCGACTTGTTCCGGTGGCACATCCTCGTCCACAATCTGGTTGACGAAGGATGAGTTCGCACCGTTCTCCAGCAAGCGTCGAACCAGATAAGCCAGCAAGTCGCGATGTGCCCCGACCGGCGCATAAATGCGGCAACGGGAGGTCTGCTTGTTCATTACGATCTGATGCAGGGTCTCGCCCATGCCGTGCAGGCGCTGGAACTCGAACGGTTGATCTTCGGCCATGTGAAGGATGGCGCTGACCGTGTGGGCGTTGTGCGTGGCAAATTGCGGGTAGATCCGGTCGGTCATGCCCAGCAGTTTGCGCGCATTGGCGATATAAGAGACGTCGGTCGCGGCTTTGTGCGTGAAGACCGGAAAGCCATCCACCCCTTCGACCTGCGCGCGTTTGATCTCAGTATCCCAATAGGCTCCTTTGACCAATCGCACCATAATATGGCGATCGTGACGTTCGGCCATGCCATACAGCGTATCCAGGACCAGACCTGCACGCGGGCCATAGGCCTGAACCACGATGCCAAACCCGTGCCAGCCGGCAAGGGCTGGGTCGGACATCACCGCCTCTATCACCTGCAACGACAGCGACAAACGATCCGCCTCTTCTGCATCGACGTTCAGGCCCATTCCGGCCGCCTTGGCCAGCAGAGCCAGCGCCCGCAGTCGCGGCACCAGTTCGTCCATCACACGCTGTTCCTGTGCCAGTTCATAACGGGGATGAAGGGCGGACAGTTTTACCGAAATGCCGGGGTTGGCGCGGATATCGTCGTGGATGCATGCCTCGGCAATGGCCGAGATGGCGCGGGAATAGGACAGGTGATAGCGCGCCGCGTCCGCTTCGGTCCGGGCCGCTTCGCCCAGCATGTCGTAGGAATAGGTATAGCCCTTGGCCTCCATCCCCGCGGCGCGCTTCATGGCGGACTGGATGGTCTCGCCCAGAACGAACTGCCGGCCCATTTCCTTCATCGCGCGCCCGACGGCGGTGCGGATCACCGGCTCGCCCAGCCGCTTGATGGCGCCGCGCAGGGCGCTGACCGGGGAGGCCTTGCCCTCGTCCAGCACCTTGCCGGTCAGCATCAGCGCCCAGGTCGAGGCATTGACCAGCGACGAGGAAGAGTGGCCCAGGTGCTTGCCCCAATTGGATGGCGCGATCTTGTCTTCGATCAGCGCATCAATTGTGTCGGCATCCGGCACGCGCAACAACGCTTCAGCCAGACACATAAGGGCGATACCTTCGTCGGTGGACAGGCCATATTCGGCCAGAAATACCTCCATCAACCCCGGAGAAGTACTGGACCGAATGTCGCGTACAAGCTGCGCAGCGGCGGTGCTGATGGCGCTGCGATCCGTGTCTGTCAGGTTTGCCTGCGAGATCAGGGTATCAAGAACCGCCGACTGATCGGCGTAGGTTGAGCTATCGATGAGTGTGCGCAGGCTGTGTGACATATGTCCTCCGGTCTTTGTGATAATATAATGCGGAAAATTCAGGACAACGGACCGATTATTGGCTATTGGAAGGTCAGTGTTCTGAAAATTTGGCAAAAGACAGCGCAAATGAGCTTTCCAGATCTGGATCGGTTCGACCGGTCGATTCTAAGAATTCTGGCCGAGGATGGTCGTATCTCGGTGGCCGACCTTGCGCGCGAGATCGGGCTTTCGAAATCTCCGACTCAAGCGCGGCTCAAGCGGCTTGAGGCAAGCGGGGTAATCCAGGGATATCGGGCGATGCTGGATCCGATCCGACTGGGCCTGGATCATGTTGCGTTTGTCGAGGTGCGTTTGACCGATACCCGCGAAAAGGCTCTGGCCGAGTTCAACGCAGCCGTCCGCAAAACCGCTGAGGTCGAGCAGGCACATATGATCGCGTCCAATTTTGACTACCTTTTGAAAATACGCACCGCAACGATGTCTGAGTATCGCCGTGTTCTGGCCGAGAAGATTTCATCTCTGCCGCATGTCGCCAATACGTCAACTTTTGTTGCGATGGAGGCCGTGAAGGAAACCGGTATGCTGGGTGGTTTTGAACATCAGCCTTGACCCGGCGGAAGTATGGCCCACTTTTGTTTCGTGATGCGAACGCTTGCTGCAACCTTTTTTCTGATCGCTTGTTCATGCTCGGCCATCGCCGAGACATGCCCCACTGCTCCGGATCATATTGAAGGGGTGAATGCGCTGATCAAGCAGGTCCAAAAGGCGCAATCGCAAAGCGACGCCCGGGTCATCTCGAACCAAATGTGGGAACTCTGGACAGACGCGCCGGATGCTCGGTCGCAGACACTGCTGGACCGGGGAATGGCGCGACGAGAGGCGTGGGACTTGTCGGGCGCATTGGATGACTTCAACCAGCTCGTCGAATATTGCCCGAATTACGCCGAAGGTTACAATCAGCGGGCTTTTGTAAACTACCTGAGACAGGATTTTGACGCGGCGCTGCGCGACCTGAATGTCACGATCGAAATGTCGCCAAACCATATCGGCGCACTCAGCGGACGCGCATTGTCTTTACTGGGTTTGAAACGTCTTGAAGACGCGCGCACAGCACTGTCCGCAGCGCTTGAACTCAATCCCTGGCTGTCAGAGCGGGCGTTGTTGGAAGCCGGTGGCCTTCTGGAACCGCCCGGAGAGGATATCTGACGTCAATCCCTTGATGTCGACCCAACTGGCCGACCAGCTCCAAAACAATGTCTCGGGTAGCAATACCATTCCATCAGCGTCGCAACCTGAAGAATAAGTGAGTGGCTATTCGATTAGCGCGACAGTATCCGGCGCTTTTCGGCCATGGCTTCGCGTCGCCGCTGTTCAATCCCGAGTTTGAAGGACTCTTCGACAAAGTCGATGTGATCCGTAGCCGCTTTTTCGGCCCGCTCCTCATCACCTTCGATTACTGCGCGGCCGAGTTCGAGATGTTGATGCAACAGCTTTTCACCGGTCCCATCGATTGTCCGCAGGAAGTCGCGATTGTAGAAAACGCCCTTGCGGGTGAGTTCGTAGATCGACGCCATCATGTGGATCAGGGTCGCGTTCTGGCTGGCATCAACAATCGCTGAATGCAAGGCAAAGTCTGCTTCTTGCGAAGCCTTGGCATCCTGCTCCTGCCATGCCCGTTCGTTTTCGTGGAGGATTTCTGAAATCCTTTCCTTGTCTGCCTTGGTCGCACGACGTGCGGCAAGGCGGGCGGCAAAACCTTCCTGTTCGCGGCGATACTCCAGATAGTCGAAAAAAGCCGGCTCATGGCGTTCGTACAAAGCAAGAAGCGCGGGCATCATGGCTTGTCCGGTCAGGGCAGCGACGAATGTCCCTTCACCGTGTTGAGTTGTGACCAGACCGCGTTCTTCCAGCACCTGAAGGGCCTCGCGCAGTTTTGGGCGTGACACGCGCAGCATCTCGGCCAGATCGCGCTCCGAGGGCAGTTTCCGGCCCTGTTTCAGGATGCCCGACGCGATCAGGTCCTCGACTTGTGAAACCACCGCATCGGCCAGCGATTCGTGTCCAACCGGTTCAAATATCGCCGTGGTGTTCATGAGATACTGCCCTGTGTGACGCTAAAAAGCCCGGAATAACTGGTAAACAAACATAACCATATCCGTTCAATTTTCAAGCACGAGGGTGGTCTTCCCTTGGATGAGGTACACATTTGTTTGTGAACGGTTTTTGAGAAATCAGCATGGCTTTAAGGCAGTCACTCCGGGTTTTTGCAGGAGTTTTTTGAGTCGGATCTCAAAACTCAAACTTGTCCATTGGTAAATAAAGTTATTGACTGGTTTGATCTGGTAAAGTTAGTTTACCACCGAAGCGGCGCTGGAAGAGCCTGCGCCAATGATCGGGAAAAAAACCGACCAACCCTGGAGGAGAATTCATGAAGAAGACCCTGACGAGCCTGGCCATGGTCGCCAGCCTGCTGGCTGTACCCGCGGTTGCGGCGGACAAGTTGCTGCTGAAAACACCAATTGCCTTTTCAACCGAGTTGCCGGGTCTGGGCTCGCCGATCCCTCGCGTGGCTGATCAGCTGGAACTGATGTCCGGTGGCACGCTGAAGATGAAGGTGTACGAGCCGGGAAAACTGGTGCCGCCCTTCGAAATTCTGGACGCTGTGTCCACCGGCAAGATCAACTCGGGCTACACCACGGCTGGTTACTGGGCCGGGAAAATCCCGGCTGCGCCGCTGTTCTCGGCCGTGCCGTTCGGCCCCGAGGCCGGCGAATACATGGCCTGGCTGTATTATGGCAACGGCATGACCCTGTATCAGGAGATGTATGATCAGGCCGGCTTCAACGTCAAAGTTCTGCCTTGCGCCATCATCGCGCCGGAAACCTCGGGCTGGTTCGCGTCCGAGATCAACTCGCCCGAAGACCTGAACGGGCTGAAGATGCGTTTCTTTGGTCTGGGCGGCAAGGTGATGCAGAAACTGGGTGTGGCGACCTCTTTGTTGCCAGGTGGCGAGATATTCCCTGCATTGGAAAAAGGCGCGATTGATGCGACCGAGTTTTCGATGCCTGCGATCGACGCGCGTCTGGGCTTTCACAAGCTGGTCAAATTCAACTATTTCCCCGGCTGGCATCAGCAGGCGACCGTATTTGAACTGCTGATCAACAAGGACGTCTGGAATGAATCCAGCGATCAGCACAAGGCAATCATCGAAAACGCCTGCAAGGCTTCGATGGCAGACAGCTTTGCCGAAGGCGAAGCCATTCAGCACGCGGCCCTGATCGACAACGTTGAAAACAACGGCGTTACCATCAAGCAGTGGTCGCCCGAGATGCTGGATACCTTCCGCGCAACCTGGGAAGAGGTTGCCACTGAAGAGGCCGCCAATGATGCCTTCTTTGCACAGGTTCTGGCCGACATGAACGAGTTCCGTGACGGCTATAACCTCTGGAAGACAAACGCGTTCCTCCCACGTCAGTAATCTCTCCCTCACTGACGTTGCCGGGGCGGCCTGATCCGCCGCTCCGGTTCCTGCTTCCTGATCGTCGGACTTTCTAACCTTTCACTGCCCGTATTCCGGGTTGCTGAGCGAGGAATGACCATGACCACCCAAAACAACCTCAACGATCCGGTCGAAGCCTATGAAGGCATCCTGGAACACCCCGAAACCGACCGCCAGAAAATCGCAGTTGCGATCGATGCCGGGGTCAAGGCGGTGGGTCATATGGTCATGTGGGCCAATGTCCTGCTGATGGGCGCGATCTTTGCACAGGTCTCGCTGCGTTACCTGTTCAGCCAGAACTATCCCAAGTTGGACGAGATTCAGTGGCACTTCTACGGGATCGTCACGATGATCGGCATCTCATACGCTCTGATCACCGACAGCCATGTGCGCGTGGACGTCTTGCATATGCAACTGTCACGCCGCGCGCAGCGGATCATCGAGGTGATCGGCATCCTGACCCTGCTGACCCCGTTCATCTATCTGATGGTCGATCAGGGCTATGACTATTTCTACGAAAGCCTTCGCGTCAACGAACGCTCTGACAGCCCCACCGGCCTGCCTGCGCGTTGGGCCTTCAAGGCGGTCATTCCCGTCAGCTTTGTTCTGTTGGCGCTGGCCGCGTTGGCACGCTTGATCCACGACGGGCACGCGTTGATGTACGGACCGGCCTCGGAACGTGAAGGCGCGCCACTGCGCCGTATTCTTCTGGTGCTCGCCGTGTTCGCCGCCGTCTGTGTAGGCCTGACGTTCCTGGTCGAAACGACCGAGGAAAAGCTGGTCATCGCGATGTTCCTGACCTTCATCGCGCTGCTCTTCACCGGCTACCCGGTCGCTTGGGTTCTGGCCGGTGTTGGCGTCGCCTATTGTGGTCTGGCCTATCTGTTCGACAACGATCTGATGCTGTGGACCGGGCTTGAGAGCACATTTACCGGTCTCGATTATCTGACGCTGGGCGCGGTTGTGAACCGGGTTTACGCGACCATGTCCAATGCGGTTCTGGTTGCCCTGCCGATGTTCATCTTCATGGGTCTTATGCTGGACGAATCCGGTGTGGCCGAGCGTCTGATGTCCTCGATGCAGCGTCTGTTCGGGACAGTGCGCGGAGGTCTGGCCATCACTGTGACCCTGATCGGGATCATTCTGGCGGCCTCGACCGGCATCATTGGTGCCTCGGTGGTTCTTCTGGGCGTGCTGTCGCTGCCGTCGATGATGCAGCAGAAATACCAGCCGACGCTGGCGGCGGGCGTGGTTTCGGCCTCGGGGACGCTGGGCATTCTGATCCCGCCCTCGATCATGCTGGTGATCATGGCCGACCAGATGGCGCTTTCAGTCGGCGACCTGTTCATGGCGGCGGTGTTCCCGGGCGTGATCATAGGCGGCCTGTACCTGACCTATATCTTTATCCTCGCGCTGGTGAAGCGCGACGCGGCCCCTGTGCCTGAGGGTGCAAAGGCGCCCGATTGGGCCGCCGTCAAGGACGTGCTGATCGCCGTCATCCCGACGCTGATGCTGATCCTTGCGGTACTGGGTTCGATCTTCGCCGGTCTGACCACGCCGACCGAGGCCTCGGGCATCGGCGCGCTGGGTGCCACCTTGCTGGCTTTGGGCTATCGCAAGCTGACCTTCCAGAAGCTCTGGAATGTGCTGGTTTCGACCTTCAACACCACCGCCTATATCTTCGCGATCTTCCTTGGCGCGACCGTATTCTCGTATGTCCTGCGTGAACTGGGCGGGGACGAGTTGATCGAACATGTGGTGCAATCCACCGGGTTCGGGGCAAACGGCACGATCCTCTTCATCCTGTTCATCGTCTTCCTGCTGGGATTCGTTCTGGACTGGATTGAAATCACACTGATCGTGCTGCCCCTGATGCGCCCGATTGTGAACGGTCTGGGCATCGATATTCCTGGCTTTGGCGTGCTGGATGAACCGGCACTGGTGTGGTTCGTGATTCTTGTCGCTGTGACGCTACAAACCAGCTTCCTGACGCCGCCCGTTGGCTTTGCCTTGTTCTATCTCAAAGGCGTTTGCCCGCCAGAGATCAAGCTGACGCATATCTACAAAGGCATCGTGCCCTTTGTTTTGCTGCAACTGACAGGACTCGCGCTGGTCTTCCTGTGGCCGACATTGGCCACATGGCTGCCGTCAGTCGCTTATTAAGGAGCTATCGCCATGCGTCTGAGCCAGTGTCATAACTTCCACGATTTCCGGCGGCTGGCCAAGCAGCGGCTGCCGGGGCCGATCTTCAATTACATCGACGGCGGCGCGGATGACGAGGTGACGTATCGGGAAAACACCAAGGCGTTTGACCGCTGTGAGCTGCTTTCGTCAGTTTTGCGGGGGGTGGCGGATGTGGACATGTCCGTCACGGTGATGGGGCAGAAACTGGACATGCCGGTCTATTGCTCGCCCACCGCGTTGCAGCGCCTGTTCCACCATCAGGGTGAACGCGCCGTCGCGGCAGCGGCAGAGAAATACGGTACCATGTTCGGAGTTTCCTCTCTGGGAACCGTCTCGCTGGAGGAGCTGCGCCGGAAACACAAGAACCCGCAGGTCTATCAATTCTACTTTCACAAGGATCGCGAGTTGAATGCCGCCATGATGCAGCGCGCCAAAGAGGCGGGTGTTGAGGTCATGATGCTGACCGTCGACAGCATCACTGGCGGTAACCGCGAGCGTGATCTGCGCACGGGGTTCTCGATCCCGTTCCGATTGACGCTGAGCGGCATGATACAGTTTGCGATCAAGCCGATGTGGGGCATCAACTATGTCACCCATGAAAAGTTCCGGCTGCCTCAGCTTGAGGAACATGTGGATATGGGCGGTGGGGCCAGCTCGATCGGGGGGTATT
Source organism: Ruegeria sp. YTSC106 (assembly GCF_059609765.1). NCBI lineage: Bacteria > Pseudomonadati > Pseudomonadota > Alphaproteobacteria > Rhodobacterales > Roseobacteraceae > Ruegeria > Ruegeria sp. YTSC106. Next base: position 33,840 of record NZ_JBXWMI010000011.1, on the reverse strand, counting down.
TCACCGATATGCTCGATCCGTCGATGAACTGGGATGACGTGGCGCAGATGGTGCGCGACTGGGATGGTCAGTTCTGCCTGAAAGGGATCATGGCCGTCGAAGATGCCAAACGCGCGGCTGAGATTGGTTGTACCGGCATCATCCTGTCGAACCACGGTGGCCGCCAACTGGACGGATCGCGCACGCCGTTTGACCAGCTGGCCGAGATTGTAGATGCCGTTGGCGACAAGCTGGACGTGATGATGGACAGTGGCATTCAGCGTGGCACCCATGTGCTCAAGGCGCTTTCGATCGGGGCCAAAGCCGTGGGTATCGGGCGGCACTACCTGTATCCTCTGGCTGCCGCAGGGCAGGCTGGGGTCGAACGGGCCCTTGGGTTGATGCGTGCCGAGATCGAGCGCGACATGAAGTTGATGGGTGTCACCAGTGTTGGCCAGCTCAGCCGCGAGAATATTCGTTTCCGCAATCCCTAACCCGAAACGGGGGCCAATATGACCAATGACGCGTTGATCAAACATTTCCGCTCTATCGTCGGCACGCGTCACGTGCTGATCGGAGCGCGCGCGACAGAGCGTTTTCGGCGCGGTTTCCGCTCGGGCGAGGGTGAGGCGCTGTGCGTCGTTCTGTCGGGGACTCTGCTGGAGCAATGGAAGATCCTGCAAGCCTGCGTCGCAGCCGACAAGATCGTCATCATGCAGGCGGCCAATACTGGCCTGACCGAAGGGTCTACGCCGTCCGGCACCTATGACCGGGACGTTGTTCTGATCAATACGCGTCGGATGAACACTCTGGTGCCGTTGAACGACGCAGAGCAGATTGTCAGTTTTCCGGGCGCCACGCTTTTTGCGCTGGAAAAACTGTTGGCCCCGCTGGGACGCGAGCCGCATTCGGTGATCGGTTCGTCCTGCATCGGCGCGTCGATCGTGGGTGGGGTATGCAACAATTCCGGCGGATCTCTGGTCGAACGCGGTCCGGTTTACACGGAACTTTCTGTCTATGCGCAGATCACAGAACAGGGTGATCTGGAATTGGTCAACCACCTCGGCATCGATCTGGGCAGCACGCCGGAAGAGATCCTCGCCAACCTCGATGCAGGGAAATTTGAACGCAACCCCGGGGCAACCAACAAACGCGCATCGGCCAGCGACTACGCACAAATCGTGCGGGACGTGAATGCGGATACGCCTGCGCGGTTCAATGCGGACAAGGCCAAGCTTTTCGAATCTTCGGGCTCGGCCGGGAAGCTGGCCGTTTTTGCTGTGCGCCTTGACACCTTTCCCAAGAACGAGGTCGAGAAGGTGTTCTATGTGGGCACCAATAGTCCCGATGATCTGGCGGACCTGCGGCGCCACATATTGTCAGAGTTCAAATCGCTGCCGGTTTCGGCCGAATACATGCATCGCAAAGTGTTCGATATTGCAGCACGCTATGGCAAGGACACGGTCGTGATGATCGACAAGCTTGGCACGGACCGTCTGCCGATGTTCTTTGCGATAAAGGGCGCCGTGGATGCCCGCCTGCGGCGCATCCCGTTGTTGCGAAATCTCACCGATCGTTTCATGCAGGCAGCAATAGCTCTGTGGCCAAGTGTCCTGCCCAAACGGATGATGGATTTTCGCGACAAGTTTGAACACCACCTTATCCTTAAAATGAAGGATGAAGGTGTGTCCGAGGCCGCCGAGTGGTTGCCGCGATTTCTGAGGGACCGTGATGGCGGATTTTTCGAATGTGACGCGCGCGAGGCCAGGATTGCAGGCCTCCATCGTTTCGCGGCGGCAGGCGCGGCCGTGCGTTACATGGCGATTCATTCGGACGATGTCGAAGACATCATCGCTCTGGATGTCGCGTTACGTCGAAACGACCAGGACTGGCTGGAGAAGCTGCCGCCTGAAATCGAAGAGCAGTTGGTTCACAAACTCTATTACGGGCACTTCATGTGCCACGTGATGCATCAGGATTACATAGTCAAAAAAGGGGCCGATCCCAAAGCGCTCAAGGCCGCAATGTTGAAATTGTTTGACGAACGCGGCGCGGAATACCCTGCTGAACATAACGTGGGACACCTTTACAAGGCCAAGCCCGACCTGGCGGCACATTACAAATGCTGTGACCCGACCAACGCGTTCAATCCGGGTATCGGCAAAATGTCCAAGGCGAAGAATTACCAATAGCCAGCTTTTCCGACGTGGACGGGTGCCGTAAAAACGTACGGCACACACGCCGGGCTTTGGCGAAAAGGGTGTTGGCGCCTGACCTTCTGACCTCATGAAGGCGGCCACGAAAACAAAACAACTTGTGCGGCGAGGGCGGCCAAAACCGAATGAGCGTCGCTTGTCAGGTACAAAGAAGATTCGGACGGTGCAGTCAGGATAATCGGAGTCGGGAAGGAATTTCGCGCTGAGGTGAGGAATTCGGCCACGATTGACGCAGATCGTTTGGTTTTGAGTGTCACACACACGCATTCGTCAGGCCACCCAAGTTTTGAACTGGCGGGTTCGTGCGGTCAATTGACAAAACACCTTTCTGTTCAGGTAAATTCAGGGATGGGTGATTTCCGCCGGGTTTTCCTAGGGTTAGCCTTGACCTACAATCGGATTGCAACTCACGCGTCCGAAGCTGCAGGCCAGAAAGCCATCTTGCATGCGAAAAATTGCAGATGACCGGAGCCAGAAAAACGCCAAATTTCCCTTATTTTTTACGTTTTTTGGAGAACTACGGGAAACCCCCAATTTCGCGCGGCGACAATCAGGGGTAAACACAACTTACCGTACTTACCACACAAACACACACACGGTATTTACTTTCCCCGATGAGGGGCTGGCCACACCCCCTCGGCCGGCCCCTCTTAACTTTTGGGGGGCAGTGGCATTGCGGATCGTTGCCAATGTCGAAGGGCGTGATGATCTTCCCGAGCTGTGTTAACTTTGGATCAACTCGGCGACGAGCGCGGGCAAGTCTTGTGATGCGCAATAGGCCACGTTGTGCGGAATTTCAGCGACCGGCGTCTTCCGATATCCTTCGGTAAACAGCAAAAACGGGATTTTCGCACGAGCGGCCGTTTCCGCGTCAACTTCGCTGTCGCCGACGAACAAACGTGGGCCAGAAGCTTGAAGCGCATCGAAGCTTGCGAACAGATGGTTTGGGTCCGGTTTTCGCGTCGAAAGGCTGTCGCCGCCAAGAACAACGTCGAAATATTGGGACAGGTCCAGTGCTTCAAGCACATGCCGTGCGGGCGCTTCTGGTTTGTTGGTGCAGACACCCAAAGCGCACCCCATCTGTCGCAAGGCAACCAGCGCTTCGGGGACACCGGGGTAGGGAACAGTCGTTTCGCTTGCAGCAGCATTGTAATGTTTCAGGGTCAGCTGCGTCAGCTCCGCGTGGCGATCCAACGGCAGGCCGCAATGGCGGATCATGCGCTCGACCAGTTTGGGTAAGCCGTTGCCGACGAATCCTTTGATGACGTCATGCGACAAGGGATCGTGCCCAACATCGTCCAGCGTGCGGTTGGCTGCTGCCGCCAGATCCCCCAGGCTGTCCACCAGCGTTCCGTCCAGATCAAATACAACTGCTGCGGTCATATTTTACGCGCCTTTCATCATCTGGCCCAAGACCTAACGCGCCTTGTGCCGGTCCGCAATCGCTTGTGTAAAAACGACACTTGACAATCCTTACTAAAATAATCAGATAAAGCTTCAGGAACAGAAAGCCAGCCCTTTCGGGGTCAGCCAGATCACATGAAACGCGATAGATATGGCACCATGCCGAAACGCTCTGGAGATGTCCCGATGAACGTACAGAACCCGACCCCAACCCAAGGTTACGCTGTCTCGATGCTTCCCGCGCACAAGGCCGAGGATCTGACCAAGGGCGGCAACCTAGCCCACATAGAACTGGGTGATCAGCTCTATACCCTGCGCATCACCCGCGCAGGCAAACTGATCCTGACGAAATGAGCGCGCCTTTCAAGCGCGGTGGCGCAGCGGTGGGCCGTCTTGCCGATCTCGAACCCGTCGAAGCGAGTGCCGTGATGTATCTGCGGATGTGGAGCGACGGTGAGGGCGGCCGCGCCGATGCTGCCAGCGACTTTCAAGTCGCGCTGGGCTCGGATTGCGGGCGTGCCGCAATGCTGACCCTGGATCGCTTATGTTCGCTATGCGCCACCCATGGCCGCCGCCCTCTGATCCGGCATGGTCTTGGATGTGCTTGCCTTGGCGCGGATGAGAATTGCTTTGCCCAGATGATCGCGGCAGCGTCCGAAGGGGCGCGTGAAGATGCGATGATGCTGGCGTCCTTGATCGTACGTCCGGATTTTGCCCCCGCTTTGGCGTCCCTGTCGGAAGAACTGGGCCTGACTCTCAGACGTATGACGGCAGGTTTCAAAATGCCGATCACCGGCAGCCAGACTCCCTCGGCCGTGCTCCACTGACCCTGAGTGTTGAACGGCCAAACCCCGGCAATACGCCGGGGTTTTTTCACTCAGCAGCACCCGCATCCGGCATGGTGATGGTCATGATCGCAAACAAGGGCAGGGGTGAAGTCACCTACCTCGGACAACACATCCCTTAACGCCCATAGGATCATGTCAACATCCTCGGCCTCGATGGTCAGCGGTGGGCGGATTTTCAGAATGTTATCCCTGGGTCCTTCGCTGCCGATCAGGATGCGATGATCGCGCATCCGGTTTTTGACATAGCTACAAATCTCCGTGCCTTCGCTTCCGTCGGGGTTGATCAGTTCCACGCCGAGAAACAGCCCCATACCCCGCACGTCGCCAACGCAACCAAAGTCGGCTTCGATCTGGCGCAGCCCCGCCATCAGACGATCCCCCATCAGGCGGGCATTGTCCTGCAAGCCTTCGTCGTCAACGATATCCAGCACCTCTTTGCCGATCCGGCAGGACAGGGTCGAGCCGCCAAAGGTCGAAAAGAACTCGATCCCGTTGTTGAAGCTGTCTGCAATCTCTCTGGTTGTCACCAGCACGCCCAGCGGGTGCCCGTTGCCGATTGGCTTGCCCATCACCACGATATCCGGAACCGCGCCCTGGTGCTCGAAGCCAAAGTAATACTCACCCAGACGTCCCAGACCTGTCTGCACCTCATCGGCGATGCAAACGCCCCCGGCAGCACGGATTTTCTCGTAAACCGCAGGCAGATAGCCCTTGGGCGGAATGATCTGTCCGCCGACAGACGGGAAGGTTTCCGCGATGAAACCTGCCACGCCCTGTCCCTTGTCCCGAAGGGCCGCAATCGCCGGATCGACAAGATCAGCAAATCTTTGCGCCCGGTCCGCATCGTCACGCTTGAATGACCCGCGATAGTCATCCGCAACCTCAACCAGTTCAACCCAGTCGGCTTTCCCGATGCCGCCCGGTTTGTTGAACTTGTAGGCCGAGATCGCCACCGCAGCGTTTGTGTTGCCGTGATAGCCGTGATCCGGCGTCACGATCCCTTTCGCCCCGGTATGGGTGCGGGCAAGCCGCAGGGCCAGTTCGTTGGCCTCGGTTCCCGAGTTGACGAAGAAGCAGACCTGTAGGTGATCCGGCAGCTTGGACAGGATCTTGTCGGCAAAAGCTGTCTGGGCCGGGTGCAGGTAGCGGGTGTTCGAGTTCATGCGCCTTAGCTGACCCGCAGCCACAGCCTGAATGCGCGGATGGGCGTGGCCCACATGCGGGACGTTGTTGTAGGCGTCCAGATAGGGGCGGCCCCATTCGTCGAACAGGTGATGCTTCCAGCCGCGCACCAGCATGACCGGATCGTCATAGGTCAAGGACAGGTTGCCCCCGAAATGCGCCCGCCGTTTGTTCAGGATTTCCGCTTTGTCAGTGGGTTGATAGAACACCTTGTCATCCGGCAGGTTCAGCAACGCTGCCGGGTTCGGGCAGACCGCGTGCCACAGCTCCATCTCGTCCGGATCGCCGACGCCAGGCCAGTCCGCTTCCATGCCATCGGTGGTGAGCGCCAGTTGGAAATGCACATGCGGAGCCCATCCACCATTCTGGCTGGCATCACCCAACTTGGCGAACGCGGCCCCCTGTGCCACCGGGTCGCCAGGTTTCAACCGGTCACAGCATTCCGGGTCCAAATGGCCATAGAGCGTATAGAATGGGTCGCCTTCGGGCGTTTCGTGATGCAGGATGATCACCCCGCCGTAATCAAGATGCTGGTCACGGTTCTCGACCACTTCAACCCGCCCACTCATCGGCGCGTACAGAACCGTCCCGGCGGGTGCAAACACATCCACCGCCAGATGCACCGTCCGCCTGTCCGAGGCTTTCCACGGACCCTTGCGGAACCCCGGCTCTGCATAGATCAGGCGGGGCTCGTTGTAGTAACCCAGCCACGGGTCTTGCCCGTATTCTTCACCTACGCGCGCAGCCTCGGCCAACGGCATGTGGAACGGGTTTTGGGGCCAGGCGCAGTTTTCGACCGAAAGCGAGCCCATGGGCACATCGCTCAGATCCTGGCCGAACAGGTCGGCAAACTGCCCCCGATAGTCCTGTAGATAGACGTGGATACGTTCAGCCCCATCAACAACCGGCAACCCGCATGCCGCCCGCAACCGCGCCGACATCAGCCCACCATTGACGGATGCGTCCTCAAGGAACCGCCAAGCGGGAGCCTGAGAGATGGTCACATAGGGATCATCCGGATTCTCGGCCGCCATCAGGGTCGAGTTGACGACCGACACGGCAAGCCGCATCCTCAGCAAAGGCCAGATCAGGTCAACCTCATCCGCCCGCAGCCGGTTGGCCGCGTGATAGCCCTTTACCAACGCAGCCAAAGCCCGTTCCGGTTTGGGGTGATCCAGCACGACATAAGCGCCGGCAATCGCCAGATCGCAGATGCGCGGTGCGGCGCACATGTCACCCAGATCGATCAGGCCTGAGATCCGCCGCCGCTCGCTCAGTTCCCCTTCGACCAGAATGTTATAGTCATTGGCGTCGTTGTGGATGGCCTGTTTCGGCAGGTCCGCAAGGACGTCCGCGATTGCAGCGAACGCCTCACAGATCTCCGTTAGCAGTTCCTGTCGCGCGGGATCCGGGATTATGCCCAACTTGTCCGCAATCCAGCCGGCCTGCATCAGATCCCATTTGAAATCAGGTCGGTGCAATCCCTCATGCTCAAACCCTTCCAAGGCCCGGTCGGTTGCCCCCAAAACGCGCCCCAGTTTCAGGATCAGCTCTTCGGATTTTGGGGCGGCCTTCGCGTAACATTGCCCCGGCAGGCACTCCAATAGCCAAACCAACCTGCGCTGTCCTTCAGAATCGGCAATCTCGGGCAGCATTGCGCCGGTCAAATCGGGGAACACCTTGGGAAACGGCAACCCCGGTGCAGCTGTTGCGATATGCGCCAGGGCCTTGATCTGGAGATCAACCAGATCGGCATCGCATCCGGCCCGCATGGCCTTCAGCACATAGTCCTGACCATTGGTGGCGTGCACCAGAAAGTTCAGATCATATTCACCATCTAACCGCGTCAAACGGGCGTCCAGCCCCCAGAGCCGCCGCAGCGCGGCCGTCCAAAAAGCATTCAAATCGTCCATTCCCGTCTCCGCTCCGATCGCGCCGGAGCCCTCTTCATCTGGCCAAAAAAAATCCCCGGGGGGAATCGCACCTTGGCGCGATGGGGGGCAGACAGCCCCCCGCGTTACCCCATGGCCCGCAGGCGCTTGATCAACGACGAGGTGTCCCAGCGGCCACCGCCCAATTTCTGTACATCCTTGTAAAACTGATCGACCAGAGCGGTGACGGGCAGGGATGCACCGGTTTCATTGGCGGTATCCAGACAGATACCCAGATCCTTGCGCATCCAGTCGACGGCAAATCCATGTTCAAACTGATCATCCAGCATGGTCTCATACCGGTTTGCCATCTGCCAGCTGCCCGCCGCGCCCTGGCTGATCACCTCGACCACGGCCCTTCCGTCCAAACCTGCCTTTTCGGCGAAGTGTAACGCTTCGCTGAGACCCTGAACCAGACCAGCGATCGCGATCTGGTTGCACATCTTGGTCATTTGGCCCGCACCGCTGTCTCCGATCCGGCGGCAGATTTTGGAGTAGACATTCATCACCGGTTCAGCCGCATCATAGGCGGCCTGATCTCCGCCACACATAATTGACAGAACACCGTTTTCAGCGCCTGCCTGACCGCCCGAGATCGGCGCGTCCACAAAGGCGATACCCTGTGATTCGCCGGCAGCGTACAATTCACGCGTGACCTTTGCAGACACCGTCGTGTGGTCGACGAAAACAGCCCCGCTGGACATGCCGTGAAGTGCGCCGTCCCCGCCGGTGCAAACCATACGCAGATCGTCGTCATTGCCGACGCAGGCCATCACAAACTCGGCGCCTGCAGCCGCGTCTTTCGGGGTGGCCGCCATCGACCCGCCATGCTGCTTCACCCAGGCTTCGGCCTTGGCGGCCGTGCGGTTATAGACAGTGACGTCATGACCTGCGTCCTGAAGATGCCCAGCCATTGGATAGCCCATGATACCCAGGCCAAGGAACGCGACTTTTGCCATTTTGTGATCCTCTCCGCTGTTCGGTCGGCATCAGCGGTGCGTGCCTGACCGAATTGTTTGGCGAAGACAAAGCAAAGCTGCGCCCAAAGGGCAACCCCAAGTCAGCCTTTCCCGCCCAGATCCTGCAGGATCGGGCAATCAGGCCGGTCATCCCCGGCGCAGGCGTCGATCAGGTGGCTCAGCGTTTCGCGCATCGCGTTCAGGTCGGCGATCTTGGCTTCGACCTGTGCCAGATGATCCCGTGCGACTTGTTTCACATCTGCGCTGGCGCGGGTTTCATCCTCGTAAAGCGCCAGCAATGTCCGGCAATCCTCGATGGTGAACCCAAGCGCCCGGGCACGGCCCAGAAAGTTCAGCTTGTGCACGTCCTGTTCGCGAAACCGGCGATAGCCGTTGTCATCGCGCAGCGGTTTGATGAGGTTGATATCTTCATAATACCGGATTGTCTTGGCAGGCAGGCCGGTGCGGGCTGACACATCTCCGATATTCATGCGTGCACCTCCTTGGCGGGCGGGATCGGGGTTTCCGGCACGCTGGCTCGGACGCGACGCAGGCGCAGCGCGTTCGAGACGACAAAGACACTGGACAGCGCCATCGCGCCAGCCGCCAGTGCCGGAGACAACAGATGGCCGCCGAACGGGTAAAGGGCGCCAGCAGCGACGGGGATCAGCAGGACGTTGTAACCAAACGCCCATCCCAGGTTCTGGCGAATGTTTCGCATTGTCCGGCGGCTGATCTCAGTCGCATTTGCAACCCCGCGCAGATCACCGGACATCAGGACGACATCGGCCGTTTCGATGGCTACATCCGTGCCCGTCCCGATGGCGATGCCGATATCAGCCGTTGCCAGCGCAGGGGCGTCGTTGATGCCGTCGCCGACGAAAGCCAGCGTGCCGAACTTGTCCCGCAAGGCGATGATCGCATCCACCTTGCCGTCGGGCAGCACTTCGGCGGTGACGTGATCGATCCCCAGCCGATCAGCCAGAGCCTGCGCGGTGCGCGCATTGTCTCCGGTGACCATGGCCACGGTCAGACCCATTTGGTGGAGCCGCTCCAGCGCCTCTTCGGTGCCGGGTTTGATCGGATCGGACACAGAAAACATGGCCGCAGCCTGCCCATCGAGCGCAACGAACAATGGTGTTGCCCCTTCGGCGGCGCGGGCCTCTGCCTCGCTTGCCAGGGGCCCAAGGTCGATCCCGCGTTGTTGCATAAGCCGGTGCGACCCGATCAACGCGTTCCGGCCTTCAACCAACCCCTGCACGCCAAGCCCGGTCAGGGACCGGACGTCTGTCGCCTTGGGCAGCGTCGCAGGCCCGGCCCGGGTAATCGCCGAAGCTATCGGGTGTTCCGACCGCGCCTCGAGGGCGGCGGCCAGCCGTACAACCTCATCCCTGTCAAATCCGTTCGCCGTCAAAACACTGTCCAATTCCGGACGGCCCAGTGTCAGGGTCCCGGTCTTGTCCAGCGCGATGACGCGTGCCTGCTGAAGCTGTTGCAGGGCATCGCCCTTGCGGAACAGAACACCCAGTTCGGCCGCCCGCCCGGTGCCGACCATGATCGAGGTCGGCGTGGCCAGCCCCATGGCGCAAGGGCAGGCAATGATCAGCACCGAAACACCAGCGACAAGCGCCAGCGGCAGGGCCGGGCTTGGGCCGAAAATCAGCCAGGCTGCGACAGTGATCACGGCAACCAGGATGACCGCTGGGACAAAGCGATATGTAATCCGATCGACCAGGCCCTGGATCGGCAGCTTTGCACCCTGTGCCTGCTGGACCATGCGGATGACCTGCGCCAGCACCGTGTCGCCCCCCACGCGCGTCGCACGAACCCGCAAGGCACCGGTGCCATTCACGGCTCCCCCAACAACCGCTGCGCCGGCTGATTTGCCAACCGGTATCGGCTCGCCCGTGATCATGCTCTCATCGACGTAAGAGGTGCCCTCGAGCACTTCGGCATCCACCGGCACACGTTCGCCCGGGCGGATGTGCAGGATATCGCCGACCGCAATCTTGGCGATAGGACGGTCTTCTATCCGGCCATCGACTTCGATCCGCGCGCTTTTGGGCTGCAGACCCACCAGCTTACGGATTGCAGCCCCGGTTTTGCCCTTGGCACGGGCCTCCAGCAGTCGGCCCAGAAGGATCAGAACGACAATTACGGCTGCGGCCTCGAAATAGACATTGGCTGTACCTTGCGGCAGCGCACCGGGGGCAAATGTGGCCGTGACCGAATACAGATAGGCTGCCCCGGTCCCCAGCGCGACCAGCGCGTTCATGTCCGGCGTGCCCCGCAGCAACGACGGGATGCCTTTGCTGTAAAATACACGACCAGGCCCCAGCAGCAGAGCCGACGTCAGTGCGAACTGAATCAACTGGCTGTTCTGCGCGCCGATGGTGGCGTGAACCCAGTGATGGAAAGCGGGAATCATGTGCCCGCCCATCTCAAGAATGAACACAGGCAGGGCGAGTACGGCAGCCAGTATCGTGGTCCGGGTCAACCTTTGAATTTCGTCATCTTCGCGGTTTTCAGGTTTCGAAGCGCCTTGCAGCCGCGCCGGGTACCCGACTTCAGTTACCACCTGAGCCAGCGCCTCTGGCGTTGTTGCCCCCGCAGCGTAAGTCACTGTGGCAGTTTGAGTCGCCAGATTGACCTGCGCTTCGACCACACCGGGGCTGGCCGTCAGCGCACGCTCGATTTTGCCCACACATGACGCGCAGGTCATGCCTTCAATGCTCAGGTCCGCCCGGCTGGTCGCAGCCGGATACCCTGCGGCATCCAGGGCTTTGGTCAGGGCCGAAACCGGCCCTTCGAAAGCCACCTGCGCGGACTTGGTTGCAAAGTTGACCGAGGCCGCATCTACCCCCGGCACATCTCTCAACGCTGCTTCAACGCGGCCCACACAGGATGCGCATCCCATGCCGGTGATTTTCAGTTCTGTCAGTGCCTTTTGCCCCATGCGACTCGTCCCGGAGGTTTCTTTACGCCCCAGATGGGGGTTCCAGTGACGGGAAGGTCAAGGGCCTGGGGTAATTTTAGTGTTCTGGGTCGCGCATGTTGCGCTCCATCATGCGCTGATACAGGCGTGGCGAAAGGCGGGTGAGCCACCAGGACAGGCGCGCCACGCGGCCAACCGGGATCATGGGCTGCGATTTGTCCAGCCCGCGCAGGATCGTTTCGGCTGCGGCCTCGGGGCTCATCTCGTCCATCCCGTCCTTCGCCGATCCGGGCCGCGCGGTTCCGTCCGTTTGCTCTTGCGCGTTGCCGGGGTTGGTGGCCACAAAGGACGGCGCAGCGATCTGGACCTGAACGCCATGAGGGGCTTCTTCCGAGCGTAGCGATTTGAAGAATCCCTCCAACGCATGTTTCGAGGCAGCATAGGCCGTCCGATGGTAAAGCGGAGCAAAACCGGCCACCGATGAGATGGCCAGATGTGTCCCCTTTGACGCCCGAACCGGGTGCAAAAACGCGCGGGCCATTTCAACGGCCGCAAAGTAGTTGATATCAAACAGTGATCGGTGGCTGGCCGAGTCGGACTTTTCAAAGCCCCGGATTTGCGTGACGCCGGCGTTGTAGATGACCAGATCAATACTGTCGCAGGTCGTGATTGCCCTTTGGCACGCGCTGGCAAGCTGCGCGGGGTCCGTCAGATCACACGCGATTGGAAGCTGGTTCGACCCGGAGTCCAGACCTGAAATATCGAGATCCAGCAGCACCACACGCCACCCGCGACTTTGCAGAGCATGGCTGAGGGCCTGCCCCAAACCGCCCGCTCCACCGGATATGACGGCCGTCTTCATAGCCCGGCCTGCTTTTGCCAGAGCGCGAACACCTGGGCGCTGGTTTTTTTGGGTGTGTAACCGAAGTCGGATTTCAGGGCGGCGTTATCCAGAACCGGTCGATATTGCAGAAATCGCACCTGTTCCGGCCCATAACGGGACAGACCCAGCGGACGCGCAGCGGCCAAAGCCGATTTCAGCGCCCAAGCGGGCAGGCGCAGAACCGGTTTCCCCATGGCGCGGGCCAGATCGGTAACACCCATCGCGCCGTCCCCGGCGACGTTGTAAACGCCAATCGGCCCGTCGGTTGCCGCGCGCCGAAGGATACGTGCCAGATCATGCGTCCAAATGAATACAAACGGACTTTCGCTGCCGACCACGCCCAGCAGGCGCGGTTTGTGGAACAGGGCGGTGATCTGATTTTCGGATCCAGCCCCCAGAACCGTGCCCACGCGCAGAACAACCTGTTCCAGATCGGGGGTGGCTTTGCGCGCTTCGGCCAGGATTTCCTCGACCTGCCTTTTGTGATCGGAATACGGAAACTCGGGGTTGCCTCGCAGCGGATCACCTTCGCGCAGCGGTACTGGGTTGTCTGCGTGATAGCCGTAGGCAGCACCGGAAGACGTGACGACCAACCGGCGCACCCCGTTGGCAATGGCTGCGTTCACCACCTTGCGGGTGCCCTCGACATCAACCGCATATGCCGCCGCACGTTCCATTTTTGGCGGAGGCGTCACGATGGAGGCCAGATGCACTATGACATCCGGCTTCACGTTGCAGATTACACGAGCGGGGGCGTCCGTTGTCACATCCATGGGCAGATAGTGGACGTTTTCCGGCATGCTTTTCGGGTGTTTAAGATCCGTGGCAAAAACCTCGTGCCCCTGAAGTTCGGGCAGCAGCGCCTGACCGACCAACCCGGCGGCACCTGTGATCAGGATACGGGTCATCGCGCGGCCTCGGTTCGGGCCATAACCGACGCCAGGGCAATCCCCGAGATCGCGTGCCAGATGCCCCAGAACGCCGCAACAACGGCCATGCCGCCAAGCCCGTGGAAGAAGGCAAAGATCAACACCAGCCCAAGGCCGGAATTCTGAATGCCGGTTTCGATGGTGATGGCACGGCGATCGAAGGGGGACAGCCGGGTCAGAGTGGCCACAACCCAACCACCCCCCAGCGCCAGGGCGTTGTGAAGGAGCACAAGCCCGGCAACAGCCCCGGCAAAACTGAGGAAAAACCCCCAGTTTGCGGCCAGGGCAAGTACGATGAAGGCCCCAAAAATACCCATCGACAGGTATTGCAGCGGCGCGCGCAAGCGGGCTGTCAGGGCTGGGCGGCGCTGGTTCAGTGCGATGCCCAGGACCAGAGGCAAGATCAGCATCAGCCCGACAAGGATTGCAATTTGCATCGGATCAATCTGGGTCTGCTGCAGGATCGCGCGTGTCGGCGGATACAGCCCGCCCCAAAGCGCAATGTTAAAGGGCGTCATGAAAACCGCGCCGATGGTTGCAAAGGCGGTCATCGACACTGACAGCGCCGCATTTCCACCGGCGCGGTGGGTAATGAAGTTCGAAATATTGCCCCCCGGACAGGCGGCGACAAGGATCAGCCCAAGCGCAATTGACGGTCGCGGGGCCGTCACCCATACAAGCGCAAAAGTCAGCGCCGGCAGGACCAGGAATTGGGAAACCAGCCCGACAATCACTGGCTTTGGCGCGCGCCTGAGACGATCAAAATCCCTTGGCGTCAGATCGATCGCAATCGAGAACATCACGATCGCCAGTATCGCGTTCAACAGCGTCAGGGAGGTCGGGCTGAAATTCAGTGTGACTTCGTCGATACCACTCATACGTCGGCTTTCCGCAGCCGTTCGATCCACCCGGAAACGGCCTTTCTGTAAGTGGCCTTGTCCACGTAGTAAGCCATTCGAGGCAGATCGATATAGCTCATGCCTCCGGTGGCGCGCGTATAGTCTTTTTGCTTTTCGGTTTTCAGATCGGCCGCCACCGGGCAATCCTTCTGAAGACCTTTAATATAGCGCGCCACCATTTCGGCCTGCTCGTGCCTGCCCTGCCAGCCTAGGCCCGTTGCCTCGACCATGCCCAGCACAAAAAGATCGTCCCGTTCCGGGTGTAGCGCGTTCAGGTACAGATGTGGTGCGTCGCCTTGCCAGTTCAGCAAGTCCCTGTCGATGAACGGGTAGTGCAGCTTGTATCCGGTCGCGCCGAGGATCATGTCATACTCTTCGCTCGAGCCGTCCTTGAAATGCACGGTTTGGCCTTCCAGTCGGTCGATATCGGGGCGAATGCGCAGATCACCATGGCCCGCGTGATATAAAACCAGAGAATTCACCACCGGATGGCTTTCATAAAGCTGGTAATCAGGCTTGGGAAAACCGTATTTCTGCGGATCGCCGACAAACCAGCTCAGGATCAGGCCGTCTACCTTACGCTTCAGCCACATGGGCAGGCGGATCTTGCCGCCCATCGTGTCGGCAGGTTTGCCGAAGACGTATTTGGGCACGAAGTAATAGCCGCGACGCATGGACAGATCGCAGCGATTTGCGTGATGGATTGCGTCAACCGCAATGTCGCAGCCGGAATTTCCCGCGCCCACGACCAACACACGCTTGCCGTCGAACTGGCTGGGGTACCGGTACTGCGAGGCATGGATCAATTCGCCGTCAAACGTACCGGGAAAGCTGGGTACATTCGGCTCTGACAGGGTGCCGTTTGCAATCAGAACCCCTGCGAATTCGGCCTGATGCTCGCCGTCGGCATCGCGCCAGAAAACACGCCAACCGTCACCAGATTCGCCCAGCGGTGTGATCCGGGTGACTTCTGCATTGAACTTGTAACTTTCACGCAGGCCGAAACGATCGGCAAAGGCCCGGAAATAGTCGCGCATCGCCCGGTGCGAGGGGTACTCGGCAACCGCCTCATCCATCGGGAAATCTTCGAATTCAGTCATGCGTTTTGAGGAGATCAGATGCGCTGACTCATACATGGTCGATCTGGGGGCATCGATATCCCACAGACCGCCCACATCCGAGTGCAATTCGAACCCCTGAAAGGCGATGCCCTGTTCCTTCAGCACCTTGGCTGCGGCCAAACCCATCGGCCCCGCCCCGATCAGGGCGAATGCGTTGCGCGTCTGTGTCATGAACCCTCCCGAAGTTCGCGATGCTTAACTTGAACGAACGACCAAAATAAGGCAAGATGAAAATCATGAGTCTGAAAAACATAGAAAAGCCAAGGCAAAGAGCAGCGTCCAAGCGGTCTTTGGAGACCAAGGCAAGGATCATGGATGCGGCTGAAACCGTCTTTGCCGACCGGGGATTCGAAGGTGCGTCGATCCGGGATATCGCGGCATTGGCAGGGGTTCAGATTGGTCTTGTGCACCATCATGGTGGTGGCAAGGAAGAGTTGTTTTACAGAACCGTCGCGCGGCGTGCGGACGAACTGGCGCAGCTTCGGGTCGACGCGTTGAACAGGGCCAGGGCTGTTGCTCCGCTGACGCTTCACAGCATTCTGGACAGCTTTATTCGACCCTATGTGGACCTGGCTGAGAAGGGTGGGCCTGGATGGATGGCATATGGACGGTTGGTGGCCCACGTATCGGTTGACCCCAGGTGGCGCGATATCGCAGCAGAGTGTTTCGACCCCACCGCCCAGCTGTTCATCACCGAGATCGCCACGCTTTACCCGGATGTCGATCCAGCCGTTTTGGCAAGTGGCCAAGTTTATTCGGTCTCGGCGATGCTGGCCCATCTCAACAGTGGATGGCGGGTCGAAGCCCTGTCGCAGGGCGGTGACGTGTCCGGCATGGAGCGTCTGGTGGACTTTTGCGCCGCCGGTATCGAAGCAATGGTACGATCTGGTCGTGAATGAACCCTCACGCGACGCGTGACTGTGTGTTCAATCGTTGAGTTGGCGCCCTGGTTTTCCCAATAGCTGTTTCCAGCATCCGGACAGTAGGCGCAGGCTGGATGATTGTATCCCATTTAGCGATCTTTTGGGCGCCCTCCGCCTTGATTGAGGTGAAAACGTGGCATCAATGTGGCGCATGAGCTAAAAGTTTAATTATGTTGTGCTGCTCTTTCACAGAGTGGTTTGTAACAAGTATTTATTCGTAAGGTGGGCACATGACATTCATACGAAACATAGCCGCGATTGCTGTTGCAGGCGTGATGGCTGCAAGCGGTGCTTCGGCGCTGACCATTTCCAGCATCTCGCCCTCTTGGCAAAACGTAAATCCAACGTCCGGCGTTTCTGAAAGCACCTCTGGTCCAACGATTTCTCTTCGGTGGGGAAATGGCAGCAGCTCAAGCGGTTACGATTTCACGCCAACAGGCACGCCGATTTCAGGTCTGTTGCCTGATACGGCATTTGCTCTGGGACAGTTCTCGCATCTGAATTTCCCGATCACGGGAACAACGCTGAGCACCGTCGACCTCATTGTCGACATACTGATCAGTGGTGGCCCTCTGGTGTCTTCGTCATTTGCCCTTACGCATAACGAGACATTGAATCGTCCAAGCAACTGTCCGGCGGATTCTACCCCTTGCGATGACATCGTGACCATTACCAATACTTTGGGCTCACAGAACTTCAGCTTTGGTGGGCAGAATTATGTGTTTTCAGTCCTCGGCTTCTCTCAGAACGGCGGCGGCACTATTTCAAACGGCTTCAGCACAACGGAAAACATGCAAAACGTCGCGACGCTGTACGGGCAATACACGATTGCCCCTGTGCCATTGCCCGCCGCTGGCTGGCTGCTTCTTGGCGGCATCAGTGGCTTGTTTGTGATGGGTCGCCGGAAAAAGCGCAGCATGGCCTGACGGCTTTTTGTGCTCTCTCCATTCTTGTGGTGAGAGCATGCCTGGAATCGGGCTGCTCTGGTGAAGCCAGGAATTCGGTCTTTCAGAGCATGCGCCTCACCGGGCCTGAATTGATGGAATTAGCTTGAAACGATACGGGCGCTTGCTGGAAGCCTGTCGGAAGGCCGCCCGATCATCACTCTTGCTGCAAATGTTCGAACAAAATCTTGCTGAACACGGATGGCGGTGACGTTCGCACGGCGCTGGGCGAGACGAAAAAACCGAACATGATGATCAGTATGATCAGGGCAGTACCGGCAAGACAAGCCGCCGAGAGGTGAAAGACCGAGCGAACCATTGCGACACTCCCTTCTCTAAATATCCGGAAATTCTGTGAGGTCTGAAACGTCAGCCTGACTTTGCCAGCTCTTGTTTCAGCCTTTGGTTTTCCGCCTGCAACTCTGCCAACTGCTGCCCCAGCTTGTTCAGATGAGGGCGCAACTCTGCTTCAGTGAAGCGCGGTGTGATGTGGCTTGGGCAGTTCCAGTCCAACGCCTCTACGCGAATGATCACGGCCCGTTCGGCCCGTGCCTCGGCCTCTTCCGGGTAAAGGGTAGTGGCCGCTGCTTCGCCTTCCGTGAATGCGACGCGCCCTAGGATCTTGAGACGGCGTCGGTTGGCGTAATCCATCAGGATCATCGCGATGCGATCGTTGCCGTCCAGGTTCCCGCGCGAGATGTACTGTTTGTTGCCCGAAAAATCCGCATATCCGATAGTCCGGGGCCCCAGCACTTTCAAAAATCCTGCTGGCCCGCCCCGATACTGCACATAGGGCCAGCCGGTCTCGGACACGGTGGATTGATAGAACCCGTCCCGTGCCTGAATGAACTCTTTCTCGGGGCCGCCGATCAGGTGGCCTTGCTGGGGACCACCTTCAATGAACTTTGTATAGGTTCTGGCAGATCCCATCCTCTCCTGATGAGCGCGGACAGAGGGAGTAAACGTCAGTTTGGCAAAAGCGCGGGGCATGAATGTCCTTTCAAAGACCCAGTTCGGTCAACCCGGGGTGGTTTTCAGGGCGTTCGCCCAGGGGCCAATGGAACAGCCGGTCATCTTCTGCAATGGGAAGATCGTTGAGCGAGGCATGGCGATGTGACATGCGTCCGTCATCGGCGAATTCCCAGTTTTCATTGCCATAGGATCTGAACCACTGACCGCTGTCGTCGCGCCACTCATAGGCATAGCGCACGGCTATGCGGTTTCCGGCAAAGGCCCACAGTTCCTTGATCAGGCGATATTCCAGTTCTTTCCGCCATTTGCGGGTCAGAAAGGCGTGGATGTCGGTATGGCCGGACAGGAATTCAGCCCGATTCCGCCATTGACTGTCTTCGGTGTAGGCAGGCGTCACGCGGTCGGCGTCACGACTGTTCCAGGCATTTTCCGCCATGCGCACTTTTTGAGTGGCGGTTTTGAAGGTGAACGGGGGCAGTGGGGGTCTGGACATTTTGCAAATGCTTTCAGGTGAGTGAGGCGGCAAGAAGAGCCATGGTCAGAAGGAAGGGGACGTACTGAGGTGGAAAAATGCTGGCGCGACGTTTCATCGGTCAAATCCTCGGGTGTACAGATCGGTTAACTTACAAATAAGGTGTACCGATCTGTAAACTTTTGCAAGTGGAAATTTCACGATGAGACTGGGCGTCTGGTAAAATTATTTTAAAACAATGCTTTGGCTTTGGGTCATTGTACTTCGCGCTTCATGATAATATGTACAGAACGGTACACCATGGAGCCGAATCATGCGCCCAAACAAACGGGATGAGTTGGTCAGCAAGGCCCTGAAGGTCTTTTACCGCGACGGGTTTCACGCAACCGGCATGGACAAGCTGGTTGTGGAAACAGGCGTGTCAAAGACGTCGATGTACAAGCATTTCCGCACCAAGGAAGACCTGATCGTGGCCGCGCTGCGCCTACGGGATGAGAACTTCCGCAACTGGTTCTTTCAACGCATCGACGAGATGGCAGAAACACCAGCCGAACAGATCATCGTCAGCTTCGATGCCCTGAAGGAATGGTTTGAAGAGGACGGGTTCCGGGGCTGCATGTTCATCAAGGCCGGGGCTGAGTATCAGGATAAGGATCACCCCATCCATGTGCAGGCCGCTGAGCACAAACAGCTTTTGCTGGAACATTTTACGATCATAGCCCAACAGGCCGGCGCGCATGATCCTCGAAAACTCGCGAGTCAGATCGTACTGTTGCAAGAGGGAGCAATCGTATCCGCCGTTCTGCTTAAGAACTGCGATCCGGCTGAAGACGCCAAGGATGCGGCCAAACACCTGTTGGCCAAAGAACTGGCTTAACCCGGCCAGTCAAAAGGGATTCTCTGACATTGCAGGCTGATGAACGTTGCGTTGTTCCTCAAAGGGACGCCGCGTCACAAGGATTGGCGTGAGTCGAACACAGCGCTAGCCTTTCCGGAAAGACTGATTGGAGAGCGTACAATGTCACTTTTCACTTCGACTGCGGCATGGGTCACCGATGAACACCGCATGTTCGCGGATATGGCTGGTCGGTTCATGGATGACGAACTGTCGCCCAATATCGAAACCTGGGTTGAAAACGGCGTTGTGGATCGCGATTTCTGGCGCAAGGCCGGCGAAACCGGGCTGATGGCGGGTGCGATCCCCGAAGAATATGGCGGTGTCGGCGGCGGCATGGGCTTTGACGCCATCACGGCTTATGAGCAGGGCGCGCGAGGAGATGCGGGTTGGGGCTATGGCATTCAGTCGATCGTGACCCACTATCTCACCGCCTATGGCAGCGAAGATCAGAAGAAGAAGTGGTTGCCCAAACTGGCGTCGGGCGAATTGGTCGGCGCGCTAGCAATGACAGAACCCAGCACCGGCTCGGACGTGCAGGCCGTGCGGACGACCGCCGAGAAGGACGGGAACTCCTATCGGCTGAACGGGTCAAAGATCTTCATCACGAACGGACAGACTGCGAATCTGATTATCGTGGCCGCCAAGACCGACAAGTCCGCTGGCGCACGCGGCGTCTCATTGATTGTGGTGGAAACTGACGGGTGTGAAGGTTTTCGCCGGGGGCGGAACCTCAAGAAACTGGGCATGAAGGGCAATGACACTGCCGAGTTGTTTTTCGAAGATGTCAAAGTGCCGATGACAAACCTGTTGGGGCCCGAAGAAGGGCAGGGTTTCTATCAGCTGATGAAACAACTGCCCTGGGAACGGCTGAATATCGCTATCATGGCGCTGGGCGCGATCGATTTCGCCATCGCCGAAACAGTGAAATACGTGCAGGAACGCAAAGCCTTCGGGCAGCGGGTGATGGATTTTCAGAATACTCGGTTCAAACTGGCGGAATGCAAGACCAAGGCCGAGGTTCTGCGCAGTTTCATCAATGATTGTATCGGAAAACTGGAAGTGGGCGAGCTGGACGCGGCCACGGCCTCGATGGCCAAATACTGGGGCTCTGAGGTGCAGAATGAGATCATGCATGAATGCCTGCAACTGTTCGGCGGCTACGGGTTCATGATGGAATACCCGATCGCGCGTCTTTACGCGGATGCCAGGGTGCAGATGATTTATGGCGGCACCAACGAGGTCATGAAAGAGCTGATCGCGCGATCGCTCGACGTCTGAGCCCACCACGCGGGTCCTCCCGCCCGGTGTCGTCATTCATGACGGAATGACTCCTCCGGTTGGGCCCGGCAGGCTCGGGCAAAGCCCGTGCCTGCGGAGTCTGTTTCGTTGTCGCAACATTGCTAAATGGAGGCTTGCATAAAGGGAGGTATCGGTAGGATGTTCCGCCGAAAAGACTCAGAGGCCCGACGTGAACGATCCCGAACATACCCTGTGGCGAAGCACTTGCACCGAGGCAGTCACAGCACCGCCCCTGACCGCTGACGCAGCGGTTGATCTGGCTGTCATCGGAGGTGGCTACACCGGGTGTTCAGCGGCTTTGACCGCAGCCTGCGCCGGCGCGTCGGTCTGCCTGCTGGAGGCGCGAGAGATCGGGTTTGGCGGATCAGGGCGCAATGTAGGTCTGGTCAATGCCGGGTTGTGGTTGCCGCCGGACGATATCCGCGCGCGTATCGGTGCAGAGCCGGGAGACCGTTTGATCGACTTGCTGGCCAAGGCGCCGTCGGATGTGTTTGCTCTGATCGGTGAATATGACATTGCATGTGAGCCAGTGCGAAACGGAACCCTGCATTGTGCGCATTCCGCGTCCGGGTTGAAGAACCTGCAAACGCGTCATGCGCAGTTGAGCGAAGCAGGAGCGCCGGTTGAGTTGCTGTTAGCAGACCAGGCCGGTGAACGCACCGGCAGCCAAGCCTTTCACGGTGCCTTGTTCGATCCACGGGCAGGAACCATTCAGCCTTTGGCCTATGCGATGGGTTTGGTGCGCGCGGCGTCGCAGGCCGGGGCACGGATACATATGCGCAGCCCAGTGCAGACTATGACATATGAGGGCGGGCACTGGGTTTTGAAGACACCAGGCGGGACGGTTCGGGCAAAGTCGGTCATTCAGGCGACAAATGCCTATCATCATGCGTTGCCGGATACCGCGCCTGCTTATGTGCCGGTCTACTATTTCCAGTACACCACAGCCCCGCTGACTGACAATTTGCGCGCCAGTATCCTGCCAAAGAAAGAAGGGTGCTGGGATACCGGACTGATCATGACGTCATTCCGACTGGATCAGGCGGGGCGGATGATCATTGGCGGCATGGGGGATCTGGGACATGCCGGTCGGGTTGCACATTCCGGTTGGGTCCAGCGCAAGCTGGCCGAGCTCTATCCGCAATTGGCCGACCAGCCGTTGGAACACGGGTGGCACGGGCGGATCGCAATGACGTCGGACCATATTCCGAAGATCACGCGGATCGGCCCCAACGCTCTGGCCGCACACGGGTATTCGGGCCGCGGCATCGGCCCGGGCACGGTGTTCGGCCGAATGATGGCCGAGAGTCTTCTTGCCAATGATCTCTCGATTCTGCCGGTTCTCGCCGTGTCGGAATACCGAGAAAGCTGGACACGCGTGCGCCGCGCCTTTTTCGAATCCGGCGCGGCGCTGACACATCTTATAAAGGCGCGGGTCTGAGTTCAGACAGACCGGGTGATACCGCCGTCCACACGGATATTCTGTCCGGTGATATAGCCGCCGCCTTCTGAGGCAAGCAAAGCGACGACCGAGGCGATCTCGTCATAACTGCGCCCATATCGCCCCATTGGGATGCGGCTGCGGAACTCTTCCTTCTCGGGAAGGCTGTCAATGAAGCCCGGAAGAACGTTGTTCATTCGGATATTCTCCGCGGCATACTTGTCCGCGTACAGCTTGGTGAAGGCGGCCAGCCCGGCCCGGAACACGCCCGAGGTCGGAAAAACCGGATCCGGTTCGAACGCGGCAAAGGTCGAGATGTTGATGATCGATCCACCCCCCTGCGCCTGCATGATCGGGGTCACAAGCCGTGTGGGGCGCACCGCGTTCAGGAAATAGACATCCATCCCGGTGTGCCAATCCTCGTCCGTCAGTTCAAGGATAGGAGCGCGGGGGCCGTGACCGGCGGAATTGACCAGAACGTCAACGCGCCCCCAATGGGCCATGGCCGCATCGACAAGCTTCTGCAAATCCTCGGTGGACTGGTTCGAGCCGGTAATGCCGACGCCGCCCAATTCTTTCGCCAAAGCTTCTCCCTTGCCCGAGGAAGACAGAATGCCAACCCTGAACCCGCCCGCCGCCAACCTCCGGGCGGAATCCGCACCCATGCCACTGCCGCCCGCTGTAATAAGTGCTACTTTTTCCATCTGACATCTCCGTTTTCAGTTGATCCCAGGATGGAGGTCAGAGAGCGGTTTGACCAATCAGTTCTGCTGGCTCTATGCTGTAGAAAATCTACAGGACAACACTATGGTCGCCCTTCCGCCCCTGAACGCTTTACGTGCTTTCGAAGCTTCTGCGCGTTATTTGAACTTTCGACTGGCCGCCGAGGAACTTGGCGTTACACAAGGCGCCGTGGCGCAGCAGGTGCGCGGGCTTGAGGCACGATTGGACGAGGTTCTGTTCGATCGCCTGCCGCGTGGGTTGCGTCTGACCGAATCCGGGCGGCAGTTTCACGCGCCCCTGCGTCGTGCCTTCAGGTTGATCGAAGAGGCTGTCGAAGACCTGTCTCCGGACCGCCGGATCACGTTGTCGGTCACACCCAGCTTTGCCTCGAAATGGTTGGTGCCGCGTTTGTCGGGCTTCACGGACTTGTATCCGGACATCTCGGTTCAGGTGGATGCGCGCGAGCGTCTGGCGGATTTCAGTTCGGATGGCGTCGATCTTGCAGTCAGGCAGGGTCGAGCGCCTTTTGCGGCGGAACTGGAGGCGGTGCCTTTGTTCTCGACCGAGTTCATCCCGGTATGCAGCCCTTCTGTTGCGGGCGGAATCAGCACCCCTTCTGACTTGATGAAGCAGGTATTGCTGAACGACACCCACGGATTGTGGCCCTTGTTCCTTGAACGGGTGGGGGTGAGCGGAAAGCCCAGAATGATGAGCTTCAGCCAGACCAGTCTTGCGATCGACGCGGCAGTTTCGGGGCAGGGTATTGCACTGGCCAATGCGCCTCTTGTCGCGCAAGAAGTGGCCTCGGCCCGTCTTGTTCAGCCGCTTGCGGATGTCCTGGTTGAAGATCTGGGGTTTTATGTGGTTGCGCCCCGTAGGCCACGCCAGCCGCAACTGGTCGAGATCATGCGAGACTGGCTGTTGTCTCAGGTCTGAAGAGATGCCGCGATTGCCTCGATCCGGGCACGCAACCAGCGATGTGCCGGATCATTGGCCGACCTCTGATGCCAGACCATGTAGATCGACACCGGCGCGCATTCGAACGGCAGTGGTGCGCAATCCAGCCCAGCCAGCGGGCCCTGTTTCATCAGCGCCGTGTCGGTTGAGATCAGGTCGCTGCCCTGTATGAAGGCCGGGATGGCGTTGAAATGCGGCAGGGTTACTACCGCTGGCCTGATCTGGCTTTGATCGACGCCACGCATGACGGCGCGGGCGTTGCGGCCATCGGCAAAACGCACCTCGACATGATCGCAGTTGCAATAGGCTTCCCAACTGTCGGGCGGTGAGTGCTGCGTGGCGTCATAGAACACTACCAGCGGACTGGTCATCAGGTGTTTCTGAAAGATATCCGGCCCGTCCGGCGGCAACGGAGTCAGCATCATCTGGCATCTGTCACTGCGCAGAAGCTCTGGGTCCGGCACACCTGAAGGAATGAACTCCAGCCGCAGACCTGCGCCTTCGGCACGTGTTTCTCGAAGCAGCTGCGGAAAGATCAACTCGCGCGGCATGTCATTGGTGGCGATGCGGATCCTGATCTGTTCGGACTGCGGGTCGAACGGCCGCCCTTCGGTCAGCGCCCGCATTCCGTCCAGCACCTTTTGCGTGGGCTCCTTCAGGGACAAGGCGCGCTCGGTCGGGGTAAGGCCCTGACCGGACCGGACAAACAACGGGTCGCCCAGCACCAGCCGGAGCTTGGCCAGCGTGTGGCTGATGGCCGATTGCGTGACGCCCAGCCGATCCGCAGCTTTCGAAACCGAGCTTTCCTCGAGTATGGTCAGAAACGTGCGCAGAACCTTGCCGTCTAGATCAGTGAAATCGATTTTCTTCATACCACTTATGATTATGCATGAATGGTTTCGCTGTCCATTACGGGGTAGGGGATGGGTGGCAAAAGGAGGCGCATAATGGGAATCCGCTTTTTCTCGGACAAGAACCGGCCCGTTCACATGGGGCGATACCCGTTGGAGCGTTTGACCCGACAAGATACCATGCCGGACTTGTCGCGTGTGCCCTTGATGGGCGAACTGAGTTTCCACCGGCCGGAACGGCCCGACAGCATCGTCAACGCCATGGGCGAATTTCAGGCGATGCTGGACGCGATCCGCGACGGGTTGGTGAACCCGATTGCATCCGAGATCCCATCAGATCCGCAGGAACGCGCCAACCATCTGAAGGCATTCGGATATTTCAACGATGCGTCGATGATGGGCTGCGGGCCGTTGCCGTCAGATGCACTGTTGGACGAACCACGCCGCAACCCCGATATCGACCGGCTTGCCCATGCGCTGCGAACGCGCCAGACCAAGACGCTGGCCTCTGGGATCGATCTCATCATGGCGGATCTGAAAGACAGTATGGAGGCCGCGCCCAAGCCGATTGACGACCACTGCCACACCATCGTTTTTCTCTATGAACATAACCGCGATCCGGACCCTTCCGAACCCGGTGCGGATTGGATCATCAACGCGCAGGATCATCGTGCCTGCCTGCTGGCAACCGAGAATGCCGTGGTCATCGCCAACTATATCCGTCTGCTGGGTTTTGACGCCCGTGCGCACAGCGTGATGTCGTCCGAAGTCGATCTGGACAGGCTGGCCGTGGCCGCCGGTCTGGCCACGGTCGAGAGCGGTGAACTGGTTGCGCCGTGGCTGGGCACCAGGTTTGGCCTTGCAGCCGTGACGACCGAGATGCCCATCGCGCATGACCGGCCGCTCAGGCCCATGGCGCAACAGCCGTGGTTTCGGACTCAAGGCCCGGCATGGTGGTTGGGAACGGGATTTGCCAAGAACGCCCTCAACCGTGACCCATATGCCAAAAGACGCTATGTGGACGGGGCCCATCCGTTCGAAAAACTCAAACGGGTCGAGACCCCGACAACCTATGTCGACGAGGAAAATGTCGCCCGCGTTCCCAAGCGCGCCGACATGTTCGCCCGCGCCCAGTTCGGCGACATGGGCAAGTCACTGCAGGACGCCGCGAAAGGCGGGTACTACGTGCGCAAGGCTGCGCCCAGCTTTGCCCAGCGCCGCGCGCTGGGTGCATTCGTTCTGTTGCAGGACGGTGAAAGCGCTGACCTGCGTAAGCCTGCCGATGCCGGACGCAATGCGGCAAACATCAAAGCGGCGACCTATTTCCTGGGCGTCGATGCGGTGGGTCTCAGCCGCTGTCCGGAATGGGCGTGGTATTCTCATGACGCCACTGGCGAAGAAATCGTGCCGCCTCATGATCAGGCCATCAGCATGATCATCGATCAGGGCTATGAAACGATGGAAGGTGCCAGCGGCGACGACTGGATCAGTGTCGCCCAATCCATGCGCGCCTACCTGCGGTTTTCGCTGCTGGGAGGCGTGATCGCCCAACAGATCCGCAACCTGGGCTACAGGGCCAAGGCGCATACAGTGATGGATGGCGAGGTGCTGCAACCGCCGCTGTTGCTGCTCTCGGGGTTGGGAGAGGTCAGCCGGATCGGAGAAGTAATCCTAAACCCCTATCTGGGTCCGCGCCTGAAATCAGGCGTGGTGACGACCGACATGCCGATAGCGCATGACAAACCCATCGATTTCGGCCTGCAGACCTTTTGCGAGTCCTGCAACAAATGCGCCCGCGAATGTCCCTCGGGCGCAATCACCGCCGGACCGAAGCTGATGTTCAACGGTTATGAAATTTGGAAATCCGACAGCCAGAAATGCGCCACATACCGTGTAACGACGCCGGGCGGCGCGATGTGCGGGCGCTGCATGAAGACCTGCCCGTGGAACCTCGAAGGCATCTTCAAGGAACGCCCCTTCCGTTGGGCTGCGATGAAAATCCCCTCGGCCGCGCCCGCGCTGGCCAGGCTGGACGATGCGGTCGGCAATGGCGGGTTGAACAACATCAAGAAATGGTGGTGGGATATCGAGTTGCAGCCTGACGGCGCCTATCGCCCCACGACGCACCCGTTGAACCGGCGCGATCTGCAAAAGGATCTGGACCTGAAATATGAGGATCAGACTCTCGCCGTCTATCCCGCTTATCTGGCCCCGCACCCCTGGCCCTATCCCTTTGCAATGGATCGAGAGGCCGGGATCGCAGCCTATGAGGCCATGGTGACGGCCGACGAATACAAGGCGCGCAAGGCAAGCGGGGACATGTTGATCATCCATCGCTATCAGATCGCCGGTGATGCGCCTGTGATGCGGGTCGCCGTGACCAAGGTCGACAAGATGACGGCGGATGTCACGAAATACGAATTCACATCGCTGGACGGTGCGCCCCTGCCGGGATGGACAGCGGGCGCACATCTGGACGTCCTGGTCGCGCCGGAATTTCTGCGGCAATACTCCATGTCCGGCGACCCGTCGGATCGTGCGACCTATCAGATCGGAGTGTTGCGCGAGGATGACGGGCGTGGCGGATCCGCGCTGCTGCATCGCATCTTCACCGAGGGTCGAAAGGTTTTCGTTTCCAAACCGATCAACCACTTTGAATTGGATGAAACGGCAATCAGAACATTCCTCATGGGCGGCGGTATCGGCATCACGCCGATGATCGCCTTTGCCCATCGCCTGCATGCACTGGGCCGCGAGTTCGAGTTACACTATTCGGCCAGCACACGGGACGGGGCGGGGTATCTGGATGATCTGGCCGCTATGCCCTGGGCAGATCGCGTTCATTTCTATTTCTCGGACGAAGGCACCCGCGCTGATCTGAATGTGATTCTGTCAGGCTACCGGGATGGATGGCATGTCTACACCTGCGGGCCGGATCGTTACATGAACGGTGTGATTCAGGCGGCAGAGCAGCAAGGCTTTCCCGAAGAGGCGCGCCATCTGGAATATTTCTCCGTTCCTGAAGCGCCTGAATATGAAAACCACGCGTTTGAACTCAAGCTTGCGCGTTCGGGCCGGATACTGCCTGTGCCCGCAGACAAGGACGCGGCTCAGGTTCTGAACGAATCCGGTTTTCATGTGGATGTGAAATGCGCTGACGGCATCTGTGGCGTATGTAAATGCGGTGTCATTTCGGGCGAGGTCGAGCATCGGGATTTCGTTTTGTCCCGGAAACAGCGCGAAGGCGCCATGATCTTGTGCCAAAGCCGCGCGGCGGAACCTGATGGGTTGATCGAAATCGATCTCTGAACCCTGTCCAAAAGCGACATTTGGAAGTTGAATTTTGGTCGCTCGGCCCATGGACGCCGGACGAGGGGTGAACTAACGTCGCCGCGAACCCAGATATTCCTGACCAACAGGTACGAGGTAGCTTCATGGATTATCACAGCCCCGTCAGCTTTGCCGAAGCTTCGGCTCTGGCCGCGAACGCGACGGGCATCACACGTTTTCTGGCGGGCGGTACGGATGTACTGGTGCAGCTGCGCTCGGAACTCGTGACGCCCGATACGCTGATCGACATCAAGAAAATCAATGGTGTACACGACATTACCCGCAATGCCGACGGTGGCTGGACGCTGGGTGTTGCCGCAACCGGCGCCGAGATGAGCGAGCACCCCGAGCTTGGCCGCGACTGGCCCGGTGTCGTCGAGGCGATGGACCTGATCGGTTCAACTCAGGTTCAGGGCCGCGCGACGCTGGCCGGCAACCTGTGCAACGGCTCCCCTGCGGCTGATTCCGTGCCCGCCATGGTGGCGGCAGGCGTGACCGTCACCGTAACCGGCCCCGATGGCACGCGTGACGTTGCAGTTGAGGACATCCCGACCGGGCCCGGCAAGACCTCGCTGGCGAAAGGCGAACTGATCTCGGCCATCAACATTCCTACCCGTGGTGAAAATGGGGGCGATGCCTATCTGCGTTTCATCCCCCGTACCGAAATGGACATTGCGGTCGTGGGCGTTGGTGTGAACCTCCGTCTGGACGGTGACGTCATCACCGAGGCGCGCGTGTCGCTGGGTGCCGTGGCACCGACCGTTCTGTTGGTTGAAGACTGTGCCAACGCGATTATCGGCAGCACTTTGGACGATGCCGCCCTTGACGCACTGGCCGCGGCCGCGTCGGCCGCCTGCAATCCGATTGATGACAAACGCGGTACGATCGCATTCCGCACCGAAGTCGCCGGTGTTCTGGCCAGGCGCGCCGCGAAAATCGCCTATGCCCGCGCGAAGGGAGAAAACGCATGAGCAAGCTCCACGTATCCACCACCGTGAACGGAGACGCGGTTGAATACCTCTGTGACCCGCGCGAAACCCTGCTGGACTGTCTGCGCGACAAGCTGAACCTGACCGGCGCCAAAGAGGGCTGCGGCACCGGTGATTGCGGCGCGTGCTCGGTCACCGTCGATGGCCGTCTGGTGTGCTCGTGCCTGATGCTGGGTATCGAGGCCGAAGGTAAGCAGATCGAGACCGTCGAAGGGATTGCGGATGGTGACGTCCTGCACCCGTTGCAGAAGAAGATGATCGAATATGCCGCGCTTCAATGCGGCATCTGTACCCCGGGCATTCTGGTGGCGGCGAAGTCTCTGTTGGAGAAGAACCCCAATCCGACCGAGGAAGAAACGCGCTATTGGC
Source organism: Ruegeria sp. YTSC106 (assembly GCF_059609765.1). Taxonomy (NCBI): domain Bacteria; kingdom Pseudomonadati; phylum Pseudomonadota; class Alphaproteobacteria; order Rhodobacterales; family Roseobacteraceae; genus Ruegeria; species Ruegeria sp. YTSC106. Next base: position 4,386 of record NZ_JBXWMI010000011.1, on the reverse strand, counting down.
TGGCGGGAAACCTGTGCCGCTGCACCGGCTATGACAAGATCATTCGCGCCGTGATGGACACGGCGGCTGAGATGCGGGAGGCGTCATAATGGCTCTGGACGATCGCAAAACTGATTTCACTTTCGTTGGCACCCGCCCCAATCGCCCTGACGGTCTGGACAAGGTGACAGGCCGGGCCAAGTTCGGCGCGGATATCTCGGCCCCCGGCATGTTGCACGGCGCCATCCTGCGCTCACCCCATGCCCATGCCCGGATCGTCAGAATTGATACCTCGAAAGCTGAGGCATCGAAGGATGTCAAAGCCGTCGTGACCCGCGCCGATTTCGCCAATGTCCCGTTCAAGCCCGGACTCGAAGGCGAATTCTGGAACGTGCTGGAAAACGTCATGGCGGGTGAAAAGGCGCTTTATGACGGGCACGCGGTTGCTGCGGTCGCGGCCACATCTGCCTTGGCGGCACGTGATGCGCTGAAACTGATCGAGGTCGAATACGAGGTGCTGCCGCACGTCACCGATGTGGACAAAGCGATGGCCCCGGATGCGCCGGTGATCCGGCAAGGCGCAGCGGACTATTCGGTGCCAGAAGGGATGCACCCGAATGTCGTGCGCTATCACGAAAGCGGTCACGGTGACGTCGAGGCGGGCTTTGACGAGGCCGATCTGGTTGTCGAAGACAGCTTTGTCACCGAGGCGACCCATCAGGGCTATATCGAACCGCATGCCTGCCTGGGCATGCTGGGCAATGACGGCAAGGGCGAGTTGTGGTGCACAACCCAAGGTCACTGGATAGCGCAAAAAACCTGTGCGGCGCTGCTGGGAATCGAAACCTCTCAGTTGCGCGTCACGGCGTCTGAAATCGGCGGCGGTTTTGGTGGCAAGACCACGGTCTTCATCGAACCCGTCGCGCTGGCGCTCAGCCGCAAGGCCAACCGTCCGGTCAAGATCGTGATGACCAGGTCCGAGGTTTTCCGTGCCACCGGGCCGACCTCTTCGGCGTCAATGGACGTGAAGATCGGCATGAAGAAAGACGGCACGATCTCGGCGGCGCAGGGTGTCTTCCGCCTGCAAGGTGGGGCCTTCCCCGGCGCCCCGGGCGACATGACGGCCATGTGTGCCTTTGCGCCCTACAACCTGACCAACGTCAAGCAGATCGGTTACGATGTGATGTCGAACCGTCCGAAACAGGCCGCCTACCGCGCGCCGGGCGCACCCATGGGTGCCTTCGCCGTTGAGTCCGTCATTGATGAGCTCTGCAACAAGCTGGGCCTCGATCCTATCGATGTGCGCCTGAAAAATGCCGCGCATGAAGGCACGAAGGCCAGCTATGGCCCGACCTACGAGCGCATCGGTCTGGTCGAAACCCTTGAGGCTGCCAAAGCGCATCCTCATTACTCGGCCCCGCTGAAGCCGGGGCAGGGGCGCGGGGTTTCCTGCGGCTTCTGGTTTAATCACGGCGGCGAGACCAGCGTTTCACTGGCATTGTCCGAGGATGGCTCAGCACAGTTGATGGTCGGAACACCCGACATCGGCGGGTCGCGCGCGTCCATGGCCCTGATGGCGGCCGAGGTTCTGGGAATTCCGTATGAAAACATCCGCGTGACCATCGCCGACACGGCGACACTGGGCTACAACGACGTGAGCCATGGTTCGCGTGTGACCTACGCGTCGGGCCTCGCCACGATCAAGGCCGCAAGACACGCGGTCGAGAAACTGTGCGAACGTGCGGCGGCCAAGTGGGGCATCCCGGTTGATGCGGTGAAATGGGAAGACGGCTGCGCGGTGCCCTCGGGGCCTAATGCTGGCGATTTCGACCCGCTGCCGCTGGCCGATATCACAGCGGATATGGGATCCACCGGAGGCCCGATTTCGGGCCATTTCGAAGCTACCCCCGAAGGCGCGGGCGTATCCTTTGGCACCCATATCGTCGATGCCGAGGTCGATCCGGAAACCGGCAAGACATCGATCACCCGCTACACGGTCATTCAGGATGCCGGCAAGGCGATCCACCCGACCTATGTGGAAGGCCAGTTCCAAGGCGGCGCCGCGCAGGGCATCGGCTGGGCGCTGAACGAGGAATACATCTATGGCGAGGATGGTCGGTTGCAGAACTCGATATTCCTCGATTACCGGGTTCCTGTTGCAAGCGACCTGCCGATGATCGACACGGTGATCGTCGAAGTGCCCAACCCCGGCCACCCGTTTGGGGTGCGCGGCGTGGGCGAGACGGGCATCGTACCGCCCCTGGCCGCCATCGCCAATGCAGTGTCCAACGCGGCAGGTGTTCGGATGACGCAACTGCCGATGTCTCCGCCGCGCATCCTTGCGGCGCTCAAGGACAATGGTTGAGGTCCACCTCTGGTCCGGCCTCCGGTCACTGACCGGGGGCCAGCAAGTGGTTAAGGTCGAGGCCAAGACCACCGGAGAGCTTTTACGGGCTTTGGTCCGGGCCTACCCGCAGTTGCAGGCCCCCATTGATGCGGGTGTCTCCATCGCGATCAACGGGCGCGTCATTGCCACCGGGCTTACCGAGCCGATTCCCGAAGGCAGCGAAGTCTATCTGATGCAACGTCTCAGGGGCGGTTAGGCGTCAGGCGACCATGGCTCGCGTCCGACCATCCGGTCAGCCTCTGCCGTGATGTCGTTCATGTGCTGCTCAAGGCTCAGGCGCAGGGTCTCGATTTCCTCTTCGCTTGCCTTGCGGGGCACTGTTTCAGTCCATTCCCGGCACAGAAACACGCCCTCATTGCGCCAGGGGCGGGGCATCAGAAGGTGATCCCAGGTTCCCGCTTCGCGACCATGTTTTGTTGAATAGGTGATACCGAATACGCGCTTGCCCGAGGTACGCGCCCATACCAACGGAACCGTCGACAGAACCCGTTCTGGCCCACGCGGGCCGTCTGCCGCGATCCCAATTGAGATACCCTGCTTCATCTTGCCCAGAACCTGGCGTGACAAGGCGACGTGGCGTGTCTTGCTGGCCATGGCAATCGTATCCATGCCAAACAACTTTTGTACCCGGCCCACCATACTGCCCGCCCGGGCAGAGGAGGTGATCGAACAGATGCGCGCCTTGTCCAGCGGAAAGAAATAGGGCGACTGCGCCAGCCGCTGGTGCCAGAGCACAACGATGACCGGCTCACCTTGTTCGGCCAACTGGTCCAGTTCTTCATACCCTATGCGATGCCAGCGTGTGTTGCGGTTGACCAATCGAATGTAAGTGGCAATCCGTCGGGCCACCCAGTTCAGCACGGCTTCGCTGTCTGCGATCTTCTTGCGGAGGTTCACGCGGGGTTCCTTTTGCTGACCGGACCTTGTCTTAGCGCACTGCACATTTTGCGCAACTTGTTTGTCGGTTCAGATAGTGGTGTGGAATCCGAAAAAGCCTCTTGAGTCCGCCGCGCGGCTGTCATATCTGGGGCGCACTACAGGGGTATAGCTCAGTTGGTAGAGCGACGGTCTCCAAAACCGTAGGTCGCGGGTTCGAACCCTGCTGCCCCTGCCATCCAAATCAAAAACCTAATCGGCAATCGTGTTTGGCGCGTTTCGCGCTTGCGCAATTTTTGAGTGCAGTTGGGGCGAACCGGCAATCAGGACGCGCGTCGTCAGTCTGATGCGAGGTGCAGTTTTGCCAACCCCCGTATGCCAGCAACAAAAAAAGTCCGTAGTTGTAGCGCGACGGTAGCTTTCGGACAATTTGGAGCGATTTCCCGGACAATACGAAGGTCGTAGCCTATGAATCGAATATCAGAAGGCCTGCAATAGAACCGATTGCGAGAACAAGCCACAAAACACCAATACAAACATAGGTCTTTTTGCTGAAGAAAACTTCGATGTTCTCCATCTCTGCCTCCTCTCGTTGTCTTCTTGTTTTTACGACAGCTTGGATACGCGCGTTGTGTCTAGACACTGCAGAAGCTCTTTCTTCCCGGAGGGGGTGATCCGGATTTTGAACAATCGTAACTAAATCGCGCTGAACTGCTTCTGGGAGTGTCTTGAAAACCGGATCAGAAATTATGTGATCACCTGCAAACACGTACCAACTTCGTGCGTTCGAACAAACCTTCAAACTATCCTTGTCTTTCATCTCTCTCCCAGCCTTTCCCAGTATAGCGCGGCGCGGCAATTGACAGTGGTACGGTGGCAGCTTTCAGTATAGCCGGACGCGACCTTCGGGACACAGGAACGAGACAATCGATACGAAGCTATAGCGCGGCGGCGGCTTTCGGACAATTTGGCTAGAGCAGAACGCCGCCTTTGGTAGTCAGCGCTATACCGGGTTAAATCACTGTTTAGTATGGCGGCAACACCTAACCTAGGTTCTGGACCTATTAATTTGGTTGTCGCCATCCCGCCTGCGTGATTCATACCCGCGAGCTTCAGGGGTATAA
>NZ_JBXWMI010000010.1:0-187045 GCF_059609765.1 Ruegeria sp. YTSC106 | reverse complement strand
CGGAGCGTTTCGTGTGTTTCTCGGTGGGTTCGGCGCCCTGTTCATATTGCCGGTTCTGATCTGGTTCCTCTATCCGGCCCAACTGACCCGAGCGTGCATATTTGGGCGTCATGAAAAACAAATAGTGAACATGTAAACTAGTTGCCATTCGTTGTGCCCTATGCGAACCGATAAGACGCGGGGTGATTTCAACGGACAAACTGGACTTTTGCGTTTGCGGCGGATGCACGTGCCGAAAACCCAAAACTTTGAGCCTATTAAACGCGAATGGGGTCGGTGGCGTTTGGTCCCAAACATCGCGTTGGCAGCAACGGGTGTCGGTCGCAATTTGGCTTTCGGCGCTTCGCCTTTCGTCCAAATCCACCGGTTCTTCCGTCATCTCTTTGTCCTCCGATTCATTAGCGTTCGGCCGCAGCCGTCAGGCCGGGAGAGGGAGGAGACGTACTCCCAGACGGCTCTCCGGCCTCCATTCCTCTCAGAAACCTGAAAAGTTCGCTATCGGTTGTCAGGACCAGCGTCGTTCCGCCTGAAATCATGTCCTTGTAGGCCTGCATTGTCCGGGTAAACGCATAGAATTCGGCTGCTTGGGCGTCGATGTTATAGGCTTTTGCGTAGATCGCAGCCGCCGAGGCGTCAGCCACGCCGCGGATTTCCTCGACGGCGCGATACGCTTCGGATTGTATCTTGTTCAGATCGCGAACCCGGTTGCCGCGAATTCGCGCGGCTTCGCCATTGCCTTCGGAAAGAAAACGTTCAGCGATCTGGCGACGCTCAGAGATCATGCGGTCATAGATCTTCGGACGCACACTCTCATTGTAATTGATCCGCTTGAAACGGATATCGAGAAGCTCGATCCCAAATACACGAACCTTCTCTGAGGCGGCTGCGAAAATCTCTTGTTCCACAAGAGCGCGGCCTTTCTGGATAGGAACCAGAGAACCTATGTCCTGCGCGCGCTCCTCATCAGTCAGAAGCGTGTCCCGCAGCGGGATCCGGCCTTTCGTAGTCCGGATAATCTCTATCAACTCGTGTTTTGCGACGGCATTGCGGGTTTCGCTGCCGAGAATATCGTCCAGACGGGATTGCGCGCTGCGCTCATCGCGCAGCCGCAGGAAATATTGCAACGGGTCGGTGATTTTCCAGCGGGCGAACAGATCGACGGAAATGTAGAGCTTGTCCTTGGTGGGCATGTCGGACGGATTGCCATCCCACTCAAGAACCCGGCGGTCGATCCGGTTGACTTCCTGAACGATGGGCAGCTTCAGCTTTAAACCGGCCGTTATAACTGGTTCTCTCACGGGTTTGCCGAATTGGGTGATAATGGCCTGTTCGACTTCGCCAACTGTGTAGAGGGAACCGGAGGCAATCACGCCAACTGCAGCCGCAATCCCTGCAATGAGACCCAGTCTGATACTCATGACGGATCCTCCTGAAGCCTGTCGAGGTTCAAAAGCGGCAGGATGCTCGCAGTCGATCCTTCGACAATGATTTTTGACAGGATTGTGGGCAGAACATCCTGGAGGGTTTCTATGTATATCCGCCGCCTCGTGACCTCTGGTGCCTTGACGTATTCGGCCAAAAGCGCGGTGAACCGCGCAGCGTCGCCTTCCGCCTCGTTGATGCGTTTCAGGCGATAACCGTCAGCCTCTCGAATCCGCTGATCTTTCTCGCCCTCGGCCAGCGGAATGACTTTGTTGTACTCGCGGCGCGCCTCGTTGATCAGGCGTTCCTTTTCCTGCTGTGCCTGGTTGACCTCATTGAATGACGCCTGAACAGGCCCCGGCGGGTTGATGTTCTTCAGCTGCACCTGGTCGATACTGATGCCCATGGCGTATTTCGTGGACAGAGCCTGCATCTTAAAAAGTGCCTCGCTCTCAATCTCTTGCCGGCCGATGGTAATGACCTCGTCAACCGTGCGGTCTCCAACGACCTCGCGCATCACGGACTCAGAGACGTAGCGCAAAGTCGCGCTTGGCTCGCGTACCTCGAACAGGAACTTCAGGGGGTCCGAGATCCGGTACTGCACCACCCATTCCACAAGCGCGGCGTTCAGATCTCCCGTGACCATTTCGGTTTCACGTCGGCCGTCAGACGGGCTTTGGAAGGGATCACTCCTGCCCGGCGTGGTGAATCCGAATTCCTGCTTCAGCTGCCGTTTCACGGGCACCAGTGTGGCAACGTCGATGCCAAGCGGGAATTTGAAATGCAGGCCAGGCGGAACCTCAGCAGTGTATTTGCCAAAGCGCTGGACAACGGCGACCGAGTCGCTCGGGACAGTGTAGTAAGAAGACCAGGCCACAACCGCCGCCAAGACTATCGCTCCTGCAACAAGAACTCCCCTCAGCGGCGGCCGCCCATTGGGGAACAATCCGCTCAGGCGGTCGCGGCCTTGACGTAGAATATCGTCAATCTCGGGAGGATTGCTCTTCTGTTTGCTTTGCCATGGCCCACGGTCTTCCGGGCCGCCGTTCTGGTCGGGCATATCGTTTTCTCCCTTGCTCGTGCGAACCGGCACTCGGCGCAGACCCTGGCGGTCGGCGGGGTGGATTCACGTGTCTTATTCCCTCTGTGTCGGCATTCCTTCGTTCTCCGCAGCCTGTATTTGTGAGTTTTCTTGTGGCGATGTACCTGTTGTATCCGCATCCCGTGCCTCTTTGTCCGCCTGAGATGCGCGCCCGCCCGCGTAGAGATGCCGAAGCTGCATCTCGGAAACACCGTCGGCCTCCATCACCAGCCGAACCATCGGGTCTGCCAGCATTTCTTCGAGGAAAATTTCGGCCAGATCTTTTCCGGTCAGCTTGTCCTTTGCCAGGGCGTCATCGAGGTCGGCCAGTGAAACGGTCAAGGTTCTCGCCAGGCCGGGGTGGGATGCCGGAGAATGCAGCCTCACCGCTACAGATGCTTTCCAGACTTCCGGGTGCAGCTGGTCGGGCGGTGAACACAGTTCCGTTTCAATGTCATACTCTCCTGCCGGAAGCCTCTCGTCGAAGTCAGGCACACTGAAAGGCCGGGCGAAAACCGCAATTGACTTTCTGACTAGCTCGTTCATAGGAGAAGTCCTCTCATCAAAGCGACAAGCGCGCCAAAGCTGCGGCTGCCAGAGCATTGCCCTTGTCGTGGTAGTCCCCGTGGAATACGCCATCCACCTTGACCTCCCAGATCCCATTCCTCTCTCTGACACGGACACGATCAGCTTGCGCAGTGGGATAATAGGGGTGTGCCGAAGTTTGTCTCTTTTCCGGTTGGTGCAATGGCTTAACGAGTACGCTGGAGCTCACCGCCTTTGGCAATTGCGTTTCTCCAAGGGTCATCACGGCGCGAATGAACTCCTCCGCGTAGTCATCCGCGTTCCGGTGGTCATGCTCGTGCCGCACCATGGCCATCGGCTCAACAAAACGCTTCTTCAGGTGCTCAACAAAACGCGGTTCCGTGTGCGACATGTAAGCAATGAGCGACTGGAGAACCCGTTCATGGGCTAGAACGCGCCGTTCAAGATCGGTTGTTTCAGGCAGAGTTGGTGACATGGCGCTGCTCATCCTTCATTGATCGTGTTTTCCGGACGCTCCGGTGACTTGTTTACGTCAAGGGCTGCAAGGCAGGCTTGCGCGATGTCCCGGTTCGGGGTCTCTGTGCCTGGTATCGTCACCCAGCCAGCCGCCATGAGGGCCTCTCGCTGCCGGAAGGTAGAGGCTGCCCGGATCGCCGCCATCTTGGCAGCCCGTTCCGGATCGGATCGGGCCATATCCAGACAGACAGGCACCAATGCGGTGGCAACATGTTCACGGGCCATAGCCACGGACCTGTCGTTCGAGGTTCGGCCGGTTACCCAGCCGCCCCAAGAAAATCCAGCTATACTAACAAGTACCGCACCGATGACGGCGCCGTAGAGGCCAGGTTTAAGCCATTCGGGAGTGTTCATTGTAGTTCCTCCAGCGGCAAAGCGCCGCCTCGCTATCTTCAGGTGTCATATTGAATGCCGTGGCCAAGTGCCGTATCCAGGTCGGTCCAGGAAATTGGTCGCATTTCTGTTCGGCCCAGCGAACGCCCTTTGCCGTTTATGGTCAGGAAAATCGCTGTTCTGCGGTATTCCGTGAAACTCAGCGTCTCGATAAGTTCTTCCTCAACCAATACTTCGTATTCACCGGCAGGCAGCTCGTCCGAATATCCGGATAGGGTAAACGGTCGCGGGAAGGTCACGGTGGATCTGATTGAACGCAGCGCCATCCCCGGTCTCCGCGATGTATACGTGCCTTCCGCGCTGCAAGGGCTGCCGTATCCTGATTGCAGAGTGGTAGCCTGCATTTGCGGTCATCATACATTATCCCAGAACCGGGCGATGCGCGCTGACCCATGTTAGCGCCGCTGGGACCCGGGCCGTGCCGGCGAACCTTGGAGCTGCCCTGATGCTTGACTTCAGAAGTTTGGACACCGGCTGATCTGCGTCAGCGCGTGCTCCAGGCGATGCGGGTATGATCGAAACAATACGAAACATTTTGATCTTGCCAGAGGAGACCCCGGTCAGTCGGCACGTTCGCTCCCAAGATCCGAAAACATTAAAAAGGAGGAAATGGTGATGCCCGCAGGTGGCATTCTTTACCCGCATAGCCCTGAGTTCGATCGGTTTTTGCAAGCCTTCGTTGGTGAGGATCGGAAGGGCAATGCTGTTACGGCACTTTCGGCCCTTGCAAGGCTAGAACCTAGGGAAGAGGCAGATCCCGATTTATTGGATGCTGATTGCACTCATGGGCGCTCTGATACTTGCGCGGATCTTTTATCTGGCTAAAGCGGGCTAACCTGCGTCAGTACGAAGGTGCTCTGAAACCCGTTAGGTAACATGTGTCCGCTGTGTATTTGGTTGGCATTTTTTTTGAGTATCAGAGGGGCGCGGGGAACATGGAGCTCCCCAAAAGAGCTGTATGAGTCTCGTGCTTCTTATTCTCGGACCGTCCAGGAAAGGACATTCCAATGAATGATGAAGACCAGAGTCAGGAAAACCACACCGTCAAGCACATGGCCTCCGTCAAGGCCGCCTGGGACAAAGCGCCTGAAGGCCCCAAAAAGGCGACGGCATTGAAACACTATACCAAGTTATTAGTCTGGTAGCCAACAGGCGTAGCAAAGTTTGTACTCGCCCCAAGTATCACCGCAACAACAAAGGGCCGCAGGTCAATGCCGTGCTATTCGGCAAGGCCGATTGCGAACAGGGTCACCACGACGGCCACTGCGTTATTGGTGACTGCTTCGGTCAGCACCGAGGACAATAGGTCGACAGCAGCAAGCGTTACAATTGGAGGCATTCCGTCTAGTGCCGGGGTTACGCTTTTGACGATCAGGCCAACGGTCCCAGAGTTTTGAAGACCTATCCCCACAATCAACATTGAGAAGATCAGGACAGGAACACCTGCGTCGATGGAACTCCAGGCCTCGTTGCTGTCGATGCACCGCAATACGAGGATGGTCGCAACGGCGATGAGAGCAAGCACACTGACCTCGGCTATCCTAGCGGCTGCAAGGACCACGACCACACACCGCGCTAGGAGAGCGAGCGGCGCTTTCTCGCGGCGGAAAGCGCGGCCTCCGGCATCCGTGATCGCTGCGAGATCGCCCGCCTCGGTCATCTGCGCAAAGCCTTCAAGTGTTCCCTCCAAAAGCAGCGTATCAGCCGGACGCAGGAGTGCCGTTGACAAGTCAGGTCCAATTGTTTCCCCCTGCCGGTGGGCGCCAATGACGCGCATGCCATAGCGAGCTGGGCAATTCGCACACCACGACTTCGACGGGAAAGGGTAACGATAGCCTCAGCGACTATCACGTCGGTGACGGTCTCGGGGACTGGTCCTTGACGCAAACTAACTTCGCTACTTTCGATCCTACGGAGGGTGAGGAGTTCCGATGTCGTCACCTTGGCAATGATCTTGTCACTTGGCTCGAGAACGTGCTCATTCAGGCGATCGCGCTTTACCTCGGATCGCGACCGGACACCAATGATCTCCATGCCTCGCCGGTTCAGGTCAAAAATTCCGCCCATGCGCTGACCCACGCCCAGATAATCCTCCCACGGACGAAGCTCTGTGAAGAAGGCTGTTTCATTGTCTGCGCCCAGTCGTGCAATATCCCCGCGATCGGGCAAAAGAAAAGGCCCGAGCATGAGCAATGCCAAACCGCCCGTGGCTGCCGCAACCAAACCGACCGGAATAATTTCGAAAATTGAAAGGGGCTCGATTCCCGATGCCTGCGGCACACCATCAACCAGCAAATTGGTTGTAGTCCCGATAAGTGTGCAAGTTCCTCCAAGAACCGCCATGTATGATAGCGGGATCAGCAGGCGTGTTGCGGCAAAAAATGAGGCTTCGCGCCAATCGAATGTCCACCGGGATTAAGACAATGACGACCGGCGTGTTGTTCATCATCAAATCTGAGGCGATTAGGTACAAAGCCAATATTTGGGCAGCTATCAGAAAGACCGAAAGGAAATCGAGTATCAACATAGTGGTTTTTCCTTTCACAATGCGCAGTAGCTGGTGCTTTGGACCCGATGCAAACACACTCCTTCAGGAAAGGAGGAGGACATGCCCGAAACCTGCGAGATCGACGCCCACAGATTGCACTGCGCCGGTGCTCGAACATGACAAGGCATTTAAAACCTGCACAGGTCATACCAGCAGTTATTTTCTTCATCTCTATCAACTGCCGCCGATCTGCAAACCTTGTTTCAGCCCGCGGATTGGACGGATCAGGACCAAACGAATTTGGTGAGCAACTCAGTCGGGATCACGGGTGTTTGCTGGTGCGAAATCCGAAGCCAATTGTCCTCATCTTGCAAATATGTGGACGCGCAGAGTGCCTCATAGATCGGCACGCCGGCCTTCTCGGCCGAAGCGCGATACGCGAGCATTGCAATGCTGCCGCGAAGCGTCGTATTGCGGTCGGTCATCACAACAGATCGCCAGCCTGTATTCCGTTGCAAGTGGTCCCAGACCTGTTCGCCTTGAAGGATGCCGGGCGGAAAGGGAAAGATCATGACGGCGTTCTGTGCAGTCGTCGCGCGCGCGCTATCTAGACCACTAGTCCAGAACCTCTCCTCAAGGCTCCAAAGGAACGCGTCTTCGATCGCCGACGTGACCTCAGGTTTCACAATCGATCGCCGGTGGTCCACGGGCGCTTGATGGGCAGAGGTCATTCGTCTGATCCTGGCGAATTGATGAACAGCATTTGTATCAGGACGAAGACGATCGCGAGTATCGTCCAGATTGCACCGCTGGACACCAAGCGACCATTGGCAACTGTCGAGCTCACCCGCGTCAGAGGAGTTACTCGTGGGCTTTCCGGAAGCAACAGGCTCAATTCCTGCGCGACGGCATTGTGGTCCTCCTTTAGCTCGGGAACGTCCCTGAATTTCGAAAGGAGGATCTCAAGCCGCGCGCAGGCTTCTTCCCGCCGCAACTTCACGAGTTCGGCGGTTTCGTTCCAGGGATCGAGGCCAAGACGTGCAAGCGCCGAGAGAACCGTCACGACATATCCGTTCCGGTCTTCGCCGACAGGTGCATAGAGAAAGCGTTCGAATTCAGGTGGGCGAGTACCCAGTGCTTTGTTTTCAGACATCTTTATTCTCCTCTTTTATTGACGGTCAGCTCTTGACCAGTACGCACCGGGCAAAACGAAGTTCTGGACGCACACAGGTGGAGCATTTTCAGATTTAACCAATTTTACGCGATCGCTCGTCGCGGTGCCCTTACACAGGTCAGTCCAGTTGGCGGTCCAGGGACCTTCGGTAGATTGCATTCCGGTAGCCGAGACTAACATGCGTCAGCGCCCGTCGAATGATCATGAGATACAAGGAGGGAGTTCGTTCGACCATGTAGCCCCTGGAATCTGGTGGTGAGTGACAATGGCGCGGGAAAGACCCGCAGACAGTCTGGAGGTCAGGGATGAGCACGCGATCGTCGAGATCGATGGTGACTTTTGCCAATGCGTTTGTATTGCCGGGCTACTCGGACGAGCTGGCCGCAGGAGAATATGAAATCGTCGTCGAAGAAGAGCTTTTGCAAAGCCTCAGCTTTGAGGCCTTTCGCCGGACTGGGACCTACTTGGTCGTCCATGGGAAAGGGAGCCAGATTGGTCGCACCGAACAGCGTCCAATCACCGAGAAAGACCTAGAAACGGCGCTGCGCCGGGACCGGCGCATTGACCCAGACTGAAAAATGATAGCGAGGCGGCGCTTTCTCCGCTGGAGGATTCGAAATGAACACTCCTGAATGGCTGAAACCTGGCATCTATGGGGCCGTGATCGGTGCGGTCTTTGTCAGTGTGGTTGGATTTTCATGGGGCGGTTGGGTGACTGGCGGAACCGCAGATACCAGAGCGACGGCGATGGCTCGAAACCAAGTCATAGCGGCGATGGTGCCGGTCTGCCTCGATATGGCACGCGTGGATCCGGATCGGGTTGCACATATTGACACTATTCGAAAAGCCACAACCTACAAACGCCACGATGCCGTCATGGAGACAGGCTGGGCAACCATTCCGGGCACGGGTGTTCCGGACCGTGACATCGCTCAAGCTTGTCTTGCCGGCCTTGACGTCGACAAGCCGCCGGAACGCGCGGAAAACACGGTGGAAAAGGGATGAAACATGCCACACCAAAACCGTTGGCTGAAATGGCGCTGCAGAAGCTGTCTTTTGTGATGACGATGGCCGTTCAATCAGCGGAACTGACGGGACACCCTATCCAAACTATCGAGAACGAAGACGTGCCACCACTACGAGACGAACGGCCTGAGTCGTGGCGCACCCAACACGACCTTAACAGGGCAACTGAAACCCAAGAATAAAAGCCGATGCCATTAGGTCAGAAGGGAGCCAGTTATGACACCTAGAAAATTGCCCAAAAAGAAACCGTCAGAACGGCTTTCGGTAAGAATGTACATTCTGGCTGGTATCTTCGCGTCATTCGCATTCCCTGTGTTCGCACAATCTGCAGACGCCCTCATGCCTGAGAATGCACACTCCAGGAGTTACGGGGACGGATGGGAATGCGACCGATCCTACCGGGTCGAAGACGACCTTTGCGTCGCCATTATAGTCCCTCAGAATGCTTACGCAACAAACAGGACCTATGGCAGGGGCTGGGATTGTTTGCATGGATTTCTAGAAGAAAATGGCCTGGCTTGTGTCGAAGTACCCGTACCCGAAGGCGGATATCTCGCCTCTTCAGGAAAAAGTTGGCGGTGCCTGCGCGGCTACGTGAAAATTGACGAGACTTGCCTGGAAGTTGCAGTACCTGACAACGGATACCTGTCGGGCGAGTCTTATGGTGATGTCTGGGTTTGCAATCGGGGCTATCGGGCTGAAGGTGAGATATGTGCCCCAATCATGGTACCTGCCGATGCCTTTCTGAATGGATCGTCTTATGGGCAACCCTGGACATGCGAGCGCGGGTACTTCCAGCGAGTTGGCGCTTGTGAACCGGTTATTGTTCCCGAGAACGCTTACTTTGACGATGCCTCCCATGGACAAGGTTGGAAATGTGACCGCGGGTATGCGGAAACTGCCAGTGGATGCGTTTTCATAGACTTACCGGCCAACGCCCACTTGGACAGGGCCGGAAACCGCTGGGAGTGCCACCGAAATTTCCAGCGATCAAAGGGCGTTTGCGTTCTGAACAACTAACGCGAAGCCTGCTGATCCCAAATCAGGCGTCACTTCGTTGACCCTGGTGGCTTCATTGTCCCGGGTTTGGCTCGACATAGAAAGGAACGGACATGAAAACGGAAGATCATTTAGCGCAAATGAAGAGACCGGTCGCAAGAGCAGCACAGGCGCCGCCGATGGAACTCTCAATTTGTCCAGACAACCCTCCTAAGATAATCTCTTATGACGCTCCAACCGCCACCGTCTATTGTGAAGGGAATTTCGGCAAGACTGACGGCAAGACTGCAAACGGTCTAGTCCGGTTTTCGCAGGTCTTTCGTGTTCTGTCAGTAATTGACAGCACTCTAGAAGGGCGTGACAGCGGCGAGGTTCTCGATGGTATCGACAACGGCATTCCAGTGCATGGCGATCTTAGCGCGGCCATCGCTCACGAAGCGGTAGCCCCAGACACTCTGATCTATGGAATGGCACCGTCCAGTGGTACATTGTCCACGGCAGACAGAGGCGTTGTTCTGGACGCGATTTCGTCAGGCATGAATATCGTCAGTGGGCTACACGAATATCTCGGCGACGATCTCGAAATTGGCTCAGCCGCCCAGTTTGGATGTGTTACCATTCGGGACATTCGGAAGCCGCAGCCTAGCAAGAACATGCGTCTGTTTGACGGCTGCGTTGCAGATGTTGAAGCGATCCGTATCGCTGTGTTGGGCACTGATTGCGCAATCGGAAAGCGGACCACGGCAACTTTGCTGGCGAATGCCCTGAATGAACGGGGGATCAAGACGGTTTTGGTCGGAACCGGTCAGACCGGCGTGATGCAGGGAGCCAAGTATGGTATTGCCTTGGATGCAGTGCCGCCTCAGTTCTGCTGTGGCGAGCTTGAGCGTGTCATTGTTGCGGCATCCGAAAAGGAACAACCAGATGTCATCCTAATTGAAGGCCAAGGCGCGCTCAGCCATCCGGCTTTCTGCACATCAGCATTCATTCTTCGCGGTAGCCAGCCACACGCCGTCATTCTGCAACACGCCCCCAAACGGACCCACCGTTGCGATTTTCCCAACATGCCGATGCCCGATCCGCGCCTCGAGATAAAACTTATCGAAGCTTTCGCCAAAACGAAAGTGATTGGTGTCACGCTCAATCATGAAGGAATGACGAACACCGAGGTGGAAACAGCCATCAGGGGCTTTTCACGCAACTTCTGTCTCCCAGTGACTGACGCTCTGCTCCGACCAGCGGCGCACTTGGCAGAGTTGGTTCTTTCTGCCTATCCCCAATTGCGGCCATTGCCGCGTGTGGTTGCCGAATGACGACGCCGCGGATCGAAATCGACTTGTGCAAGATCCGCCAGAATACGCGCTTTCTGGTGGACCATCTTGCTTCGCACGGGATCAGTGTGACAGGCGTGACAAAGGCTGTTTGCGGTGACCCAGCCGTCGCCCATGCCATGCTAGAAAGCGGCGTTTCCCAGTTGGCCGATGCCCGGGTCGCGAACGTAAAGCGCATGCGTTGCGCCGGCATCATCTGCCCAATATCCATGATCCGCTCTCCTATGCTGAGCGAAATCGATCAAATCATCGAGACCTGTGAAACCAGTTACAATACAGAGATAGACGTTATCGCGGAACTTTCCGCAGCCGCGCTATTCAAAGGCGAGGTGCATGGCGTTATCTTGATGATTGAGATGGGAGATATGCGCGATGGGATAATGCCAGAAGATCTTGAGCGTATCGCGACAATGGTGATGAAGATGCCTGGCGTAGCTCTCAAAGGTATTGGTGCCAACTTCGCCTGCCTGGGCAACATTGCTCCGAACGCTGATGCAATGGAGGTCGTAACGACGCTCGCATACGAAATCGAGGGCGCTTGCGGCCCATTTCTTGAGACCGTATCAGGAGGCAGTTCCGCCAATTTACCTTGGGCTTTGGATCTACCGACAAAGGGACGTATCAACGAACTGCGCCTGGGCGAGGCGATCCTGTTGGGCACCGATCCCGTTTCCGGCGAGCAGATAGATGGGCTTCATACAGATGCGTTCACTCTTGTGGTCGAGGTGATCGAAACAAAGTTCAAGACAAGGCCCTTTCCCTTGCGTCTGATTGATCCGGCTCTTTTGGCATTGCGTCTTGTGCAGGATAGTTCCAGCAAGTCCCGTTCGGTTCTTGCTGTCGGGCTGCAGGACACGAATGTTGGCGGGCTGAGCTTTCCTACGGACATCACATTTGTCGGCGCGACGAGTGATCACACTGTCACTGAAACCTCCAAATGCGCTTTGCAGGTTGGGGCCGAAATCAGGTGTCAGTTGAACTACGGTGCGCTCATGAGGGCGATGAACGCGACCGATGTCGAAAAGGTCTTTGTCAGTGAAACAACTTGGAACGGAGCTGTGATAGAACCGGATCGTGTGCATCCAACGGTGATATAGGCCGATGAGCTCAAATTGAGGCAGCATCAAATCACGATAGAGGAACCGATCTCTTGGTAGCCCATAGTAAATCGGGTCTCCAACACCTATATGTGCACTAGCCACAAGTGAATTTTATGTTCCATCGCGAGTTCGAAATACTTGTTGGCAATCAAAGGAAAAAGCATGTCTTTCAAGGATCTGACGATCAGAGCGGCAGCGTTGCTGAATTCGAAGGCTGCTGAAGACACAGAAGTCGAACCCAAACTCAAACCTGCCTTCATCGGCCCGGAACAGGTCAAGTCTGACCCCAAGAAATCATGAAAATCCGGTGGGTCTGAACGGTGTCGTCACGTTAACCGTCGTTCGGTTGCCGATGATATGATTTGGACGTAGGTGACATCGATGAATTCAACATCCAGCAGCTACAAGCGTCACCGATTTCCCCCTCAGATCATTACCCAGGCGGTGTGGCTTTATCCCAAGCTAACCTGCGTCAGTGTTGCGGGGCGGAGAAGATGAGTACATGGCTTCGTGCCTGCCGAATCTCCGGCGGCACTCAGTTCCGAGCAAAATAGAAGCGCGTGAAGCGTGCGGTTTTTGAAACGAGCCGCATTGCCCAGCGTTTCCTATTCTCGGAATGTCCAGGAAAGGACATTCTAATGACGCCTGAACAAACCAATGTCACCGAGAAGATGACCTCGGTCAAAGCAGCTTGTGACAAAGCGCCTGCCGGTCCCAGAAAGGATCGGGCGCTGGAACACTACCAGGCTGCCGAGAAAGCGCACGAGGCGAATAACTACGACGAGACGGACAGGGAACTCAACGCGGCTGCAGAAGAGATTATCTGACTTATCTCGTCTTATTACTGACTTATCTCGTCTTAGAAGAAAATCAGGCCGCCCAAGTTTAGCGAAGGGCGGCCTCCTTCATTTCAAAAGTGGGCCGGTCTGATCCAGATACGCCGTATCGAAACCTGAAATGGCCACCAATCCGTCATAGTCGTCGAACGTCACGCGGCCGTCCTGAAAGGTCAGCAGCCGTTTTTCGCGAAGCTGCCTCAAAACACGGTTCACATGGATGGCGCTTAAGCCGAGTGCATCAGCAAGATGGTACTGCGTCAAAGGGCAAGTGAATCCTTTCTTGCTCCCCATTCCGACCAGCCTCAGCCGTTCCGCCAGTTCCAAGAAGAAATGCGCCATGCGCGCATCTGCGGCGCGTCGGCCAACCCCAACGAGGTGCTCGACGACCATGGCTTCGTCCCGTGATGCTGCCCAGAGAACGGCTGCCGCCAGGCGAGGCGTTTTCTCGAATGCTTCCAGAAGGTCGCCCCCCAAAACCTCCACCGCCTGAATGTCCGTGACCGGCTCGAAACTGTGGTCGGAGGTGCGCAGCAGGACGCTGCGCAAGCCAAGAAAATCCCCTGGTATCTGGAAGTCTACGATCTGTCGGGTTCCATCCGGCTGAAGCTTGTAGGAACACACCCAACCAGCGGCCAGAATGTAAGCGGCCTGATCCGACTGCCCCTGATGCACAAGATCACGCCCCGCGGTGAAGGACCGGCGGCGCAGATGCAAACGCTTCAAAACGTCCAATTCATCGTCAGACAAGGCGACGAAGACTTGCAGCTTCCGTGTCAGCGGGCTTTCAAAGATTTCCGTCATCGGGGCCTCACAAGCCGGAAAAGCTCCAGACGCAATCGTGCAGAGACTGCTTTCGGTTAGCCCAACATAGCCTTTTTTCTGCGAAGATGCTTGTGATAAGCGAGGCCGCCCGGTCGCGCGTTACTTTAACCGTTACCTGGAAGGAAGTCACAAAATGCGTAGCGAACAGGACTTCTCGGGAATGGCGGCCCTCGCAATCTGCGAGTCGATGCTGCTGGCGATGAACGATCACAAGCTTCTCGCAGAACGTGAGATCATGGGCATCCTTCGCGATGCTGCAAAGACGCATGAAACCGCGGCTGTAACTGATGGAGAGATAGAGGCGCATCGGTCCGTGGCGGTTCTCATCAACCGGATCATTGCTAGCGGGAACTCCGTTCGGAAGCCGCCGGGATGACACATAATTTCAGCGAGATAGATATCGCCCATGCCGTTTTCGTCCAACTCGAATAACGCACGGGGCCAACAGCCCGACCAGCAGGACATGCCGGGTGGCATGGGCCACCAAGACGGCAGCATCCAAACCGACATGCAGACTGCCGGATCTGCCTCGACCGCGCGGCAAGCGCGGGTCCAGCCAGGACCCTTGCCCGTCACGGGCGGGGCACCCGGCGCGGGATACCCCTCCGGTGTAACCGGTCCAAGACAGGAAGAGGCGCGGCTGACCGTATCAGACTGGACACGAACCCTGATGAAGTACCGGCAGCCAATCCCCTCTCGCAGTATTTTCGAACTGACGGTCACGCTCGCGCCTTTCGTGGCAATATGGGCGGTTGCCTGGTGGGTGCTCTCGATCAGCACCGCGTTGGCACTGGCTCTCGCGTTGGCGAATGCAGCCTTCCTGCTCCGGCTGTTCATAATCCAGCACGACTGCGGGCATGGTTCCCTGTTCCGCGACCGGCGTCTGTGCGATTGGATCGGTCGCGTGATCGGCGTTATCACGCTGACACCCTACGACGTCTGGCGCAAGACCCACGCGATCCACCACGCCACGAGCGGAAACTTGGACCGGCGGGGCATCGGAGACCTGCCGGTGCTGACAGTCAGGGAGTACCGCGGGAAGGGATGGCCAGGCCGTACGCTTTACCGCCTGTTACGCCATCCGGTTTTCCTGTTCGGGGTGGTGCCGTTCTACACGTTCTTCCTGCACAACCGGCTGCCAGTACACCTGATGCGGTCCGGCTGGCGCTACTGGTTGAGTGCGATGGCGACAAATGTTGCCATTGGCCTCACTCTGACAGTGATTGTCTTGCTGGGCGGTTGGGAGGTAATGCTGTTCGTCTTCCTACCGACGATGCTTCTGGCCGCAATAGCCGGCATGTGGTTTTTCTACGTGCAGCATCAGTTTGAGGAAACCAGCTGGCGGCACGAGGAAGACTGGAACATCCGGGACGCGTCCCTTCACGGCAGTTCGCACTACGCTCTGCCCGGCATCCTGCGCTGGATCACCGGGAACATCGGAGTCCACCATGTGCATCACCTGGCCAGCCGCATCCCGTTTTACCGTTTACACGACGTAGTCAAGGATCACGACGTCCTGGCACAGACCAGACGCATTACGCTTTGGGAAAGCTTCCGCTGCGCGCGACTGCACCTTTGGGATGAGAAAAGCCGCAGATTGCTGTCGTTTGCAGAGGCCCGGGCACTTCCCACCTGAGCCTTGCGTAATATTGCCACTGGTCAGTGAATTGGTGCGTTGGATAGGAAACTGGGAGCATCTCAATAGGACATTTGTTGCTCCACGGACGGCCACGTCTGTGCCAGTAGAGTTTCTTTCTGAGCCAGTATTGTCGGGACAATTGGGCTGACTATTCAGTTGTCGCTCTATTCAGGAAGGTGGATGCTGCGACCGGCATATCGTCAGCGGCAAAGGTATGAATGAAGGAGGGCGGACTGATTGATCTCATAGCCGACTATGAACCCTATCTTGCGCTCGCAATTGTCATCCTTCTGTTCGCAGCATTTCTTTCCGAGCGCTTCGAACCGGACGTAACCGCTGCGGGGGCCGCCGCGCTGTTTGTCGTATTGGGGTTTGTCCCCACGAATGAAGTTCTGGCAGTGTTTTCGAACCCTGCACCCATAACGATCGCCGCGATGTTCGTAATCAGCGGCGCGCTGGTCCGAACCGGGCTTCTCGACGCACTTGCGAACAAGGTTGTCGCCGCAGGGAGCAAGCGCCCGGTCGCTGGTATAGCGGCGTTTCTCATCGCGACGCTAGTCGCCTCGGGTCTGGTTAACAACACGCCGGTCGTCATCGTTCTCATACCGGTGGCCATTCGTTTGGCGCAAGGCCTGGGCTTTGCTGCGACACGCCTGTTGATTCCGCTATCCTACATGTCCGTCCTGGGCGGGACGTGTACTCTGATCGGCACGTCGACCAACCTTCTGGTGGACGGCGTTTCCCAGGCGTCTGGCTTGGAACCGTTTTCAATTTTCGAGATCACACCGGTCGGTCTGGTGGCCGCGGCCACAGGCGGTGTGGCGCTCCTCCTGCTTGGACCTGTCCTACTGCCGGACCGAAAGGATATTGCGGAACAGGGCGGCGACGATAAAGCGACTTTTTTGACCGAGGTACGCCCGCAAGAGGACTACCCGAATATTGGTCGAACGATTCATGAAATCGCCGCCCTCAGCCGAAGAGGTGTTGAAATCGTCGGCATCCGTGCGCGGTCTGGAGTCAAGAGAGAGGGATTGAGTGAACACATACTCGAACCGGGCGACAGGATCATTGCCAAGGTTGCGACATCAGAACTGCTCACCCTCAGGAAACTTGAAGGGATCGAAGTCGGGTTGCGCCAGGGGCCAGCGGCCGAAAACACCTCGGAGCTGATCGTCGCCGAAGCTATCGTGACGCTTTCACGCCGAAGCCGCGGAGTGCGCATTGCCCAGCTTGCCATGGGGCACCGATACGGCATGCGTGTTCTTGGCGCCCATCGACATGGGGAAGTGCTTGGACCCGACCTGTCGACGGCGCTTTTGCGCCCCGCCGATAAGCTGCTTTTGGAAGGAACACCTGAAGGCTTTGCCCGAATGACCGAGGCGGGCGATCTTGCCGCGATCACGGATGCCGGGGGCCGCGCCTTCCGCCGCGGGAAAGCGCCGCTAGCTCTGTTCGCGCTTTTCGCGGTTGTGGCGCTCGCCGCAGCCGGGTTCGCCGAGATCAGCGTGCTTGCCCTTGTCGCGGTCGCTGCCATCCTCGTGCTCCGGTGCATCGACAGCGGCGAAGCCTGGGCGTCCATCGACGCCAGCGTCCTTGTGCTGATCTTTTCCATGCTAATCGTCGGAAGCGGTATGCAGAATGCAGGAGCTGTCAACCTGATCGTGGAGACATTGGTGCCGACTCTCGTAGAGTTGCCCCTAATTGTTACGCTCGCTGCGATCTACATACTGTCTTCGGCGCTCACCGAGGCGGTTACCAACAACGCCGTTGCCGTCGTCGTTACACCTCTCGCGATCGGTGTTGCGGAACAACTCGGTGTCGACGCAAAGCCGTTCGTCGTCGCTGTGATGTTTGGCGCAAGTGCAAGTTTCGCCACTCCGGTCGGCTATCAGACCAACACATTGGTATATGGCGCAGGGAACTACAGGTTTTCCGACTTCCTCAGGATCGGCGTTCCGATGAATCTTATCGTCGGCGCAGCCGTGGTCGGGGTGATCCCGGTATTCTTCCCATTCTAGGGTATCCGGTCTTGTTCTGCGGTGCTTGTAGCGCATTTTGCGCGCGCTGCATGAATTGTCAGCAGGAGCAGCATGAGGATCCCGGCCGTTGCGGCAATAGCTGATCCTGAGAGAATTCCAAGCTTTGCGGCATTCAGCGTCGCCGGATCGAAGGCCAAGCCCGCTATGAACAGCGACATCGTGAAACCGATACCAGTTAGAAACGAGCCGGCCAGAATTAACGGCCCCGACAAGCCCGGCGCTAACACTGCCAGGCCTGATCGGACAGCTAGCCAGCTGAACCCGAAGACGCCGATCGGTTTTCCTAACACCAGGCCGACAATTATCGCCAAGGAGACCGGTTGTTCGAAATCGGCACCCTGAACCGTGATGCCGGCATTTGCCAGCGCGAAGATCGGCATGATTGCAAAGCCGACCCAAGGGTGCAGCATTGTCTCGAGCCGTTCGACTGGCGAGAGTGCCTCCGTGACCGCTCTGCTTGCTTGGCGCAGGTTATGGCGGGTTGCGGTATCTCCCTGCTGCCGATCGCCGGCCGGAACGGCGCGTAGGCGCCCAAGGATTGCATGCAGCCGGGCATCGCTTACCCATATGCGCGTCGGCGTCATAAGGCCCAGAATGACCCCTGCGCTGGTCGCGTGAACGCCGGAGGCGTCGATGCATAGCCAGACTGCCGCACCGAGAAGAAAAAAAACCGGGACACTTCTGATCCCGACGCGCGAGGCGCCTGCGACGATACCAATTCCCAGCAGACCCAAACCGAGCGCCGACCAGTTCAACGCTTCCCCGTAACCGAAGGCGACTACGAGAATTGCGCCAATATCGTCAAAAATGGCCAGAGAAAGAAGGAACAGACGCAAGGTGGACGGGATCCGCCTTCCGAAAAGCGCCAGGCACCCAATCACGAACGCCGTATCGGTTGCCATCACGGTTCCCCAGCCGTGCGCCCCGGGCTGCCCGGACATCAACAAATGATAGAGCGCGACCGGCACCACCATGCCGCCCAAAGCGCCCGCGAATGGCAGGGCGGCCTGTCGCGGGTTTTGCAATTCGCCCAGTACGATCTCGCGCTTGAGCTCCAGAGAAAGCACGAAAAAGAAGAGGGTCATCAGCCCGTCGTTGATCCAGTGTCGCAGCGAGCGGGTGAAATCGAACGAACCGAATGTCAGGCCAATTGGGGTCTTCCAGAAGCCCAGGAAGCCTTCTTGCCAAGGCGAGTTTGCCAGCGCCAAAGCCAGCAGAACAGCCAGGAACAGGAGCCCACTCGCGGCCGCTTGGATCTCTAGGAAGCGAGCGAAGGGTTTTGTTATTCTATCGGCGGACTCTTGGGGCAGGCTTTGATGATTGTCTATCATGGGACAACTACGCCAATTCGGGTGAAAAGAGACTACGCCATTGAAGCGTGGACGCAATGACCACGTGGATCAATGTCTTGCTATGCAGGTGCCATCCACGCAGGATATTCACCAGCAGGTTTTTCAGTTTCTGAGAAACGGACAATGCGGAAACGGTTGATTAGGCTTCACAAATTAAGGAGCAGGTTAGCATCCGGCATTCATGAAGCCCCGGAGTTGGTTCTTTGTCATTTCCCCACGAACGGCTCCGAACAATAGCTGGATCGTCACCAGAAGTCGTTTGTCAGGCTTCGGTGCTTCGGCTCTTTCCTTGAGCCAGCTGTGACTTTCCAAAGTTGAGTCCGCTTCACTCAGAATTTTGAAACCAGCGGCCAATAGATGCGTGGACATTTCCTCGGATGTCGCGAGATGACTGATCGAAGGTTCTGAAGCCTAAGGTGCCGGATACAAAACTCACCGCCTTCTCCCTGCAAAATGTCATAAATTCAAAACCTTGCGCCGGGTTTGAGAAAACGTCGCGCCTCGGCATAGACCGTAGCCTTTTCCGGGACGTTCATAGCGACGTGAACTGGAACCGCACCATCGAAATGGTTGTCGGGAAAAGAAAGGTTTGTTGAATCACCCTGAAGGAACACGGTTTTGTCGCTCAAGTTGACCCCTTCCGAAATCTCGTTTGCCGCATCGTATAACTCTTGCGTCAAATCCATCTTCCTTGGCGGGTATCTTCGCTCCGAAGACTTCCGCCGCGCGAAACACGAAGGGCTGGTTCAGACGTCTGTATCAGCAAGCGCCCGGTATACGGTCATTCTTGAAATCCCTAGTTCACGCGCGATCTGGGCTTTTGCGGTGCCCTCGTTAGCCAATCGCCGGATTTCCTCATCATCAACCGATTTCCGCCGCCCCTTGTAGACGCCCTTGCCCTTAGCGGCCTCGATCCCGGCGCGCTGCCTGTCGCGGATGAACTTGAGCTCCATATCCGCCACCATGCCGAGAACGGTAATGACCATGCGGCCCATATCTCCGGTCGTGGTAACTTCGGGTTCAAGCACGCGCAGCGATGCACCTTTGGCGTCCAGTTCATGCACCAGATTCAATACATCACGAGTGGATCGGCCAAGGCGGTCCAAACGATGCACCACCAACTCGTCCCCATCGCGCAGGAACTCCATCACCGTTGCCAGCTCAGAACGATCATCACGAGACGCGCCGGAAACCGTTTCCGAGCGGATGACCTCACAGCCCGAGGCTTCTAGCTGGGCTTTCTGAATATCCAGATCCTGACTTGATGAGCTGACACGGGCGTAACCGATCTTGGGCATGGGAAACTGTCACATTAGGGTGGTTTGCACCCTGATACTGTAACAATGGGCGCATAGCCACCTATTTGTGACATATTGGGCTGTCACAGCGGCCTGTCTCCTGCGGGTGTACCCTTTTGTGACGCACAGATCAGGCCGCCCTTGCTCCGAAGTCGATCCTCTTTTCCAAATCGACATCGAACCGGCCATACGGATTGATATGGGAATAGATCAGTGGCGTCAGGCCGTGGTAATCCCGCTCGGACAAGCGGGTTGCCCATCCCGGTTCTGACAACACGGATTGCACCATACGCGTGTTTACATAGACAAGGGATGCTTGGAGCAGATGCAAGGCATGGGCCGAGACTTCCTGATCGGCAATCCGGTTGCTGGAAATCTCTCCGCCTTTACCAAAGAACACGAAACCGTTGGCACTGTTCCAGTTCTCGACCACATTCAGACCTTCATGAATCTCGCGGCGGAAACCCTCGGATCGGAGATAGCGGCACAGGAAGATGGTCTTGATGGCCCGACCCAGTTCAGCAAGCGCCTTGTAGGTTGGGTGCATCACATCAGCACGTGCAAACCGGCGCAAGATGGTTTCCGGATCAGCTGTGCCGTGCTGCATGGCCGAAGCATATTTGACCATTTCGTCGTACTGTCTTTCGATCTCGGCCCAGTCAACAGTGCCGGACAGGATTGGTAGCAAGTTGGGCAACTGTCCACGCATTCCAGAACTCGGTAAGGCCAGTTTCTGTCGGGCGATAGCCCTCAGGCGCGGGGCCAGTTCGAATCCAAGAAGATGACAGAAGGCGAAGCCGATGGCGCTCTGGCCGTGGCTATCAACATACTGGCGCTGGATCTCCATGTCGGTACAATGACGCAGAACCCCTTCAATCATAGCGGCCACTTCGGATGATGAGCAGCGCTTCAGTTGTGAATAGATGCAGGTGGCCTGCCTCTCGACATGCCAATAGATCATGACACCGCGCCCGCCATAACGGGCATGCCATTCGGTCATCAGGTTGCGGTCCCAGGCTCCGAACTTGGTGGAATCAGCTGCGCAGGCGGTTCCTGCATTGCCCCAAACTGAGGGATTCCGAACCGCCAAAGTGGCATCTGCGACCTTGGCCGCCGCTGCCCGAATTGAAGCGGGATCGATATAGCGGCGACGGATATGCAGCAGCTCATCATAGCTGATTTCCGGCGTGCCAGCAGCCACACGTTTCAAACCGGCATTGGTTCCCAATCCATACAAGCAAAGGAGCAGACGTTGATCCCGGATGTCACGTGGCAATGCTTCCCGACTGGCCGAGGTTTCGAATGTTCCCAGAAAGCCTGTGTCCAGCGCTGTCTCTTTCAGCGTGTCCAACAGGCCAGTCATGGGCCACCGTCGCCCAATCTCTGATTTAAGACCTATCAATCCCTTTGGCTCTGGTGTCGGGGCAAAGGGCGTAATGCAGATTCGGTTGTCGCCAGACCAGCGCAGGCGCACCTTGTCATTGTTGGGCAGTGAGGTGTTCAGTTGAATCAACTCATGCTCCAACTGCTCTCGAACAGATCGGGAAAATTCCCGCGCATCCTGGGTAAGCTTCAGACCGGCATAATAACTCTCGCGCTTCTCTGGAAAATCCTTCGGCAGATCATCGTCTGGGTTGCGATAACGATCAGCTCCCTCGACCCAGATCTCTTTAGCCCTGATACGATCCCGCAGCTGGGTCAGGACACAGAGTTCATAAGAAATGACATTCAGACGCCCACGCCTGTCGATCACGGTTTCCCGCCATTTGCGCGGAACTGACCCATCGGGTGCCAGCGAAGCCGGGGCATAGCGCCGTCCTTCTTCGTTCAGGCGGATGATCAGTGCCAAGGCGTCCAGGATAGGACGCCAGATTTCGTTGTTTGAACGGAACCGCAGAACGGACAATAAGGACGGCAGCATCCGGCGATAGTGACTGGCGTAGGATCCCCGCATTACCGTTTGAATACGCACATCCAGCGTTCCTTTTGCGCGATGCTCATCAATGATCGCCTTCAGCTTGGCCGCGCCTGCGATTGGGAAAATCACGTCCGCAACCTTCCCGTTCGGAGCCATCATCGCCGCCGTCGCGATATCCACCAGTAACCGTTCCTTGCCGTGAACCTTTTCGATGTCGGCAGCAATTCCGCTGATCACTTTGCGTTTGGAGCGTGTACCGATGCGATGGACGACATCAATCAGTAGATCGACAAGACCATCGACCAATTGCGATCTGCGCGACATCAGATAGATGGCCAGTAAACCAAGGCGCTTTTCCCGGCTGTGCCGCCGCATCTCCGAAGATGTTTCGCCCTCAACCCGGCGGGTCAATACCCTCGCCCAAGCTGGATCAACTCTATCGACCACATCGAAAGGCAGATTGAGACCTTGAATAAAGGCGAGCCGGTCAGCTGCATCGAGCACATTGTCCAGTGTTGCCGCACCAACATCATCTTTCAGACGTTGAAAGCCATGGTCATCACGCGGGTCGGACAAGCTGGCGTCCAGTGCCGAAATGGTCTGAGATGACAACCGGTTGCAAACACGTGCCAGCAGGTCTTCCTGAAAGCTATGCTGCGCGGAGCGTACCAACCGCTCCATGATCTTTCGGGATGGGATGAACACCGATTGGCCCAAGGCCCATTCATAGCCAAATTGAACAAGATCTTCTATGGAAGTAACCGAAGTCGAAACCTGCGATGCAAGTGCTGCCTGCAGTTTGGCGCGATCCCGGTCATTGGCGCGGCGAATGCCGAGAAAGCGTAGAATTTCCAATCGGTGGCGGCGAGCTGTGTCACTGGCAATGTCGTAATTCGGGACATGCGCGAGATCTTCACCGAGTTGCTCAGCGAGATAGTCCATTGCCGAGGATGGCACATCCTTCAACTGCACCGGAAAATACCCGAAGTGCCGAAAATGCGCCAATTGGGCAGCAAGCCCAATCCGCATTGCGTGTCGATAGCCGTTTACAATCTCAAGATCAGTGTAAGACAGACTCCAGACAGCCAGAAATTCTCGTTCCAATACAATACCCTCCAAACGAAAGGGCAAACTGTGTAAAGATCAGGTACTCGTCAAGCCGGACGGCGTTCCGCTATTGTTCTTCATAACGCCCAAATATACACGCTCGGTCCAGTTGGGCCGGATACGGGGCAGGGACAGATTGCCTGCAGGCTCCACCTGTGGAGTGGACGGGTGGCGACACCTACATCCAAGAGACAGGCATTGTTCAGGATTTCGGGACCTTCGCGACGCCCGACGACTTTTACGCAAAACATCAGCAGTCGTTCAGCTTCGTAAAGGGCCTGTTGTACCGCCATATCATCCGCCATTGGATGAACGCCCGCGTGCGCCGGATCAGATCAGGTAGCGTGCCGCAGCTTCCTAGCGTGGCATTGCCTAATCATAAGCACGAGGAATCACGTCATGCCTCATGATCAGGGTCACGCGCATATTGACCCGGCGTCCGGAGATCGCCGTGTTTCCATTGCGATCTGGGCTAACGCACTTCTGACGGTTGCGCAGATCGTCGGTGGGATCCTGTCCGGCAGCCTCGCGCTTATTGCGGATGCGCTGCACAATTTCTCGGACATGGCATCCTTAGTGATCGCCTTTGCTGCGCGAAAGATCGCCAGACGCCCCGCCGACGAACGCATGACCTTCGGCTATGGCCGGATCGAAGTCGTCGCTGCATTGATCAATTACACCACCCTCATCCTCGTCGGCGTTTATCTGATTTACGAAGGCGGGATGCGGCTCATCGAACCGACCGAGGTGGCCGGTTGGACCGTGGTGATCCTGGGCTCAGTGGCGCTGGTCGTCGACACATTGACCGCCGTGCTAACCTACTCGATGCAAAAAAGCAGCGTGAACATCCGCGCTCTCTTCCTGCACAACCTGTCGGACGCATTGGCCTCTGTTGCTGTGATTATCGGCGGCTCCCTCATCCTGCTCTATGACATGTGGTGGGTCGATCCTGCGATCACGATCGGTATCGCGCTTTACATCCTCTATCTCGCTCTGACTGAAATCGGCCGCCCTATCCGCATCCTGATGCTCGGTAGCCCGCCCGACGTCGACAATGGCGCGGTTGTCGCTGCAATCAGGGACGTCGACGGAGTCCATGACGTTCACCACGTTCATCTTTGGCAGATGCAGGAGAATGAAGCGGCGCTGGATTGCCATGTCGTGACCGCTGATGGCGCATCCGGTGAAGGGATCAAAGCTGCCGTAAAGGCGCGCCTAGCCGAGGAGTTCGGCATCCGGCATTCCACGCTTGAATTGGAAGATCTTAAGAATGCGCACAATGGCGCGCGACTCTATGGGCATGAAGAGGCCGGACCATGATGGAATCGACGCTTCTCTTTCTCGGTCTGGGGCTTGCAGCAGCGACACTGGCTTCGATCCTTTGGTCAATCGCCGTTCCAGAGCGTCGCATCTGGCCACCTAAGCGCTACACAGCTTTCACACCCGTTCTGGTTTGGGTGCCGACCTTCTCCTTATTCGGCATCCTCATTTTACTTGGCGTCTGGGGGTGGGGCGATCTGGCAGTTCCAGGATGGCTGCGTTTCGGGATTGGGATACCCCTCATCGTGATAGGCAATATTGTCGTCTGGTCCGAAGTTGCCCATTTCGGGGTGCCGCAAACCGGCGGCGCGAAAGGCACGCTGAGGACCGCTGGCATGTATCGCTACTCACGCAACCCTCAATACGTGGCCGATATTGCCATTGTCGGTGGTTGGATGATCCTTACATCTTCACCTTCGGTGCTCATTGTAGGACTAGCAGCAATCCTTGTTTTGATAGCCGCACCCTTCGCAGAGGAGCCGTGGCTGAAGAAACAGTACGGTTCTGAGTTTGAGGACTATGCGGCTAGGGTGAGGAGATTTCTTTGACTCAATATCTAATCGTGCTGAAGCCAACGTTCACAACGGTGCAGCAATGCCAATGATAGGTATTGCCAAGTTGTTGACGTGGGCTTGTGTGGTATTGGTAATGGTAGGTTCAGGCCGCCATTTCCGCGGTGTAATCGTCCCAGAGGTTGAATGCGTCCGAGCGAGCTTGGCGGTATGATTTTGCGGTGAGTTGATATCGGCGGGGACGGAAGATCAGGTTGATTTGGTCATGGGCAGACAGAAATCTCTGAGCCTGTAGATGAGACTTAAACTTGCCGAATAGCTTCTCTCTTTTGCGGGTCGGTCGGTGGGACACTTCGATCGCGTTATTGAGACCTTTGTGGGCACGATGGTCAGCGTCCGGTGCCAGTACTTTGATTGGTTTGATATAGCTGCGCAGTTTGTCTGTGATGACGACTCTGGGTTCGCCGAATTTGGCAACCAACCCTTTGAAAAACCGCTTTGCAGCTTTGGCGTTTCGGCGAGTTTGCACGAGAATGTCGAGCGTGTCCACGTTTGCGGCGATCGCGCGCCACAACCAGTGCTTCTTGCCTCGGATAATGATCACGACTTCGTCCACGTGCCACTTGTCGTTTGGCTGTGGACGATCCCGCCTGATGCAATCTGCAAAATGTCGACCAAAGCGATTGACGCACAACCGAACTGTTTCCCGGCTGACGATCACGCCCCGCGCAGCCAACAGATCCTCGACGTCAGCGGTGCTCAACGCAAAGCGATGGTAAGCCCAAACCGCGTAAGCAATGATCTCACGAGGAAAGCGAAAGCCCTTCAGGCGCGGGATAATCGTTGGCATGTTCATGAGCGCGACATAGCTGGATCACTCAGCCTGAACAACTTGGCAATGCCGTTGAATCACCTTCGGCGTTGATGTCGTCTGCGAAACCGAAAATTACTGAGGCGAACATTGAACACCGGATGCGGTGGCAATATTTAGACCAAGGTATCTCGTTCGTTATATAAATTGACCAAGATCATTGCGGCAAATTCTGACATCACCAAGAAAGCAACATCAGATGGAATCCATGGGTGACGAATGTGTCGATTTTCAGTGAGGCAAGATGCCTGTCGTCAGTGTTAAGACTTTAGCGACAACCTAGCAGGCGCGCTTTCGTAGCGGGTCAGGGTAACCTTTCCTAGGAGGGAAATATGACTATGAATAATCTGAGCCGCCGAGCCGTGGTGTACGGAGTAGCAACGTTTGCGGCGGCTGCGGCGCTTCCTGCCTTCGCCAAATCCAGTTCGTCAATCCATGTCCTGAAGGATCCGAATTGCGGGTGCTGCGGCTCGTGGATCAAAATCATGCAAGCGGAAGGTTTTGAAGTAACCGTGGAAAACAGCGCATGGGAGGCCTTGAACGCTTACAAATCCGCCAACGGAATTCCGGAGGGCATGATGTCATGCCACACGGGTCGCATAGAGGGTTACATGATCGAAGGGCATGTCCCACCCGATGACATTCGACGCCTGGTGGACGAACGCCCGGATGCTGTTGGACTGTCGGTTCCGGGTATGCCTTTCGGCTCGCCGGGCATGGGGCCAGCAAGCGAACGCGAAGCCTTTGACGTCTTCCTGATCCACAAGGATGGAACCACAGAGGTGTTTGCCAGTTACCCTGCAGCATAAGTTCCTGGTGGCGCCAGCACGACCTAATGAAAAAACACTCAATTCTGTCAACGAGGTCAGCGCACATCTTCCAGGGTCACCGTGACGCCGGCACAAAGGTCACAAGCTAGCTCAAAAATGGTGCTGATGTCCAAAACGTTACCGGAAACCACTTGAAGCTCTAGCTGCTAGAGGCATTATGGATATCCTTTGATCGCTGGACCGTTGAACCGGCAGACATGATTGAAGAATTGGACCAGGACCATGCTGACGAGACGCCATTTCATACAAAAAACCACCGCGCTGTTTTCAGCGTCGGTATCCAGCCCGCTGTTGGCTAAGACCTGGCCAACGGGTTCGCAAAAGTCCGCCTGGGACGCCCAGGTTACACCATCTGGATATGATGCCGCCACAACAAACCCTTGGGGTGTGCACAAACGTTTTCTGCCGCGGCGGGTCACTGCGAACGATGGCCTGGTGCCTGGTGATATTCATGTCGATGCGGTGGCGCGGTATCTCTATCATATCGAAGAGGGCGGCACGGCGATGCGTTATGGCGTCGCCATTGCGCGTGGAAATCTCTACGAGCCGGGGACATATACGATCCGGCGCAAGGTTGAATGGCCACATTGGACCCCAACAGCGTCCATGATCGAGCGCAATCCGGAATATGCGGAATTCAGGAACGGGATGGAGCCGGGGCCGAACAATGCATTGGGATCCCGAGCGCTTTACCTGTTCGTTGGCGACCGAGATACTTATTTGAGGATCCATGGCACGCCGCAACCCAGAAGCATTGGCGGACGCGCCAGTTCAGGCTGCGTCCGCATGATCATGGCGCATATCAACGATCTTTATCCAACCGTCAAAGTCGGCTCGACCGCATATCTATACTCAGCCGAGGACAGCGTTACCGCGCAAACGTAATGGCCCCCGAAAATGAGTTGGCGGCCGCCCGATTGTCACGCTTCGCGTGCAACACAGATCGGGCCGCCATTTGTGGCGCGTAACGGTACCAGGGTCGTCTCGACCGCCCCGCTATACGCGTACCAATAACAATTGTCTTGCGGATCGAGGCGTGCAGTCGCCAAATTCTGCCCCGGGGCAGCAAGGGCCACTACGGAATCCGGCAGGTTTCCAATCTGGTTTTCCGCATCAAACTGCGATGAACACCCAGCGGTGACGGACAGCGCTGCAACGACAGCTAAGATCTTCTTCTGCATGTAGGCTTTTCCGACCATTGTTTCGATTCGTTGCCGGAAAGGTCGCACCGGCGTTGATGGCCCGCAAGCTGCAATGACATCGCATGTTCTGCAAGACAGCACACATTTTGGAAATTATCGAAAATTGGGCCTTGAAGCTCTAGTTGCTGTAGGGACTATCTGTTTCTGACCACGGAAAATCTTGAGGTATTTTCATGCCGTCCGACAGCCATTGCCACGATCGCAATCGTGATCATGATGCCAAACAAGGCCAACATTGCTGTGGTGGCGGAGCCAGCGCAGATGTGGCGCCGTCCGTGCCAGCTCCCGTCAATGGCCGAAGCTTTCAGGTCTCGGGTCTCGACTGCGCCGAAGAGGTGGCGATCCTGAACAGGGTCGTCGGACCGAAGGTCGGTGGAACAGACCATATCGCGTTTGATGTGATCAACGGACGGATGACGTTACTTGAAACTGCGGAAAAAATCTCTGATGACGAGATCAAGCAGTTGGTCGCCAGCACCGGGATGAGTGCCAAGCCCTGGGACGATGAGAATGCCGCCGAAGATCAGGCGGCGCATATCGCGCGGCAGCGACGTTTCACCATGCTCAGTGGTGGGTTCTGGGCGGCTGGTTTCCTGTGGCATCTGGTCGAAACCGGAATGGGTGGTGCGCTCGGTTTGTTTTCAGGACATGGCGACGTGCAGATGCCCTTGCCTGAGGCGGCGTTGTTCGCCGTTGCAATCCTGTTTGGCGTCTGGCTGGTGGCCCCCAAGGCCTGGTCCTCGGCACGGCGGCTTTCGCCTGACATGAACCTGCTGATGGTTGTTGCCGTCTGCGGCGCAATCGGTTTGGGCGAGTTTTTCGAGGCCGCAACCGTTGCCTTCTTCTTTTCGCTCTCTCTCTATCTGGAAAGCTGGAGTGTCGGGCGCGCGCGTAATGCTGTCTCGGCGCTGCTTGATCTTGCACCACCGACGGCGCTGGTGCTGCGACCGGACGGTCGGGAAGAGGTGGTTCCGGCGGCCGAAGTGGTTGTCGGCGACAGTTTCATCGTGCGCGGGGGCGACCGCATTCCGCTGGACGGAGAGGTCATAGACGGTGCTGGCGCCGTCGATCAGGCACCGATCACCGGTGAAAGCGCCCTGATGCCCAAGGAACAGGGCGACGAAGTCTATGCCGGTACTATCAACGGCGAAGGGACCCTTATGGTGCGCGCCTCAAAGGCGGCGTCGGACACTGTTCTGGCCAAGATCATCCGCATGGTCGGTGATGCCCATGCCCGGCGTGCGCCGGTTGAACAATGGGTGACCAAATTCGCCCGTATCTATACGCCGATCGTGATGATCGTCGCGGTTGCCATCGCTCTTATTCCGCCGCTTGCCTTTGGTGCACCTTGGGGATTCTGGATCTATAACGCGCTGGTTCTTCTGGTCATTGCCTGCCCCTGCGCGCTGGTGATCTCAACGCCGGTTTCCATCGTCGCGGCACTGACCGCATCGGCGCGGGCCGGAGTGCTGATCAAGGGCGGTGCCTACATCGAGGCCCCAGGCCGCACCACGGCGCTGGCCATGGACAAGACCGGAACGATCACCATGGGCGAGCCGGAGGTGGCGCTTGTCCACCCGTTGGGCGGCACGTCCAAGCACGAGTTGCTGGCAAGTGCCGCCAGCCTTGAAGTGCGATCCTCGCACCCGCTGGCGCGTGCCATCCTGACACGGGCCGAGGCCGAGGACATTACGGCTTCTGCCGCGGAAGATACCCGCACAGTGCCGGGCCGGGGTCTGGAAGGCCGTGCCGGGGGCCGCTCGGTCTGGCTGGGCTCGGATCGTTTTGCCACCGAGAAGGGATTTGGTGATGCCATCCCGACCGGTCTGCGTAACCAGATCGAAGGCGCGGGCAGTACGCTTGTGGTTGTCGGTGACGAGACCGGGGTCACGGGTGTTCTAGAAGTGCGCGATCGTATTCGGCCTGACGCCAAACATGTTGTGGCAAAGCTGCACGCGCAGGGCGTGAAAACGATTGTCATGCTGACAGGCGACAACGAGCGCACAGCGCGGGCTGTGGCCGCCGAGGTTGGCATCGACGAGGTGCGCGCCGAACTGTTGCCCGACGACAAGGTGACGGCAATCGAGGAACTGGCCGAGCGTCACGAGATTGTGGCCATGATCGGCGACGGCGTGAACGACGCGCCGGCCATGGCGCGGTCGCATTATGCCATCGCCATGGGGGCGGTCGGCTCGGACGCGGCGATCGAAACGGCGGATATCGCGCTGATGACGGATGATATCGGCAAGGTGCCGTGGCTCATCGGACATTCGCGCCGGACCATGTCGATCATCCGTCAGAACATCGGTTTCTCGCTTGCGACGAAGGCTGTGTTCGTGGGCCTCACGAGTGTAGGTATGGCTTCAATGTGGGGTGCCATCGCAGCAGATGTCGGTGTTTCACTGCTGGTTGTGGCCAATGCACTACGCCTGCTGAGAGCAGAGGAAGACAAGGCTGGGCCGCGTGGAGGACAAAGGGTCAGCGAACCTCTGGCGGAGCGCGCTGTGGCGCATGGACATTGATCGGATTCTGACCTCGTGGTATCAGATCCACATAGGAGACCTCTAAAAAGAGGCATAGAGCAGTGATGGTTGGCAAATTTCCAAGACGATTTTTCCTTTTGGGCGGCGTGACCGCTTTCCTGTCGGGATGCGCGAACAAGTTCCGCTCCTACACAGGGCCAGAAGTCACACGGCTTCGCCTGTACAAGTCGGAGCGATTGCTGGTTCTGGATGGAGCAGAAGGAGTGTTGCGCACCTATCCGGTCGACCTTGGCTTCGCGCCAAATGGACACAAGCAGTTCGAAGGCGACGGGCGAACACCTGAAGGCGCTTATGTCATCGACCGGCGAAATCCGGACAGCCTTTTCCATTTGTCCATTGGTATCTCATACCCGAATGAAGCAGACCGCGCTTTCGCTGAGGCGCAGGGTAAGTCGCCAGGAGGTGACATCTTCATTCATGGTGGCCCGCGACGAGGCGTTGATCCGATGGGTAAGCGAGACTGGACCGCCGGGTGCATCTCTGTCACAGACCGCCAGATCGAAGAGGTCTACGCAATGGTGCCCGACGGAACGCCCATCTACATTCTTGCCTGACAGAGGCGTGAACTCTCAAAAGACTTCAACAAAATAGGGCTTCACCAGATACTGGCAACGATGTGAATCGCAAAGGCCATTACACTTCGAAGCGTTTTCGTGAAGGGACGTTCCTTCCCGCCGCATCAGCAAGAGTTGCATTAGGAAACCAGACGCAAAATGGCAACCGAAGCGATAAAAGCAAGCAGGCCAAATGCGATTCCGTATCCTGTTGCGTATTGAAGTATGTCAACACGGTTTCCGTTTCTCCGTTTGGCCAGTAAGCCGCCCCAAATTGCACCACCCAAGGCGCCCGCAATTGCAATCATATCTAATCCTCGTTTCCTCGGTTTTCGTGTTCTGAATTAAGATCGGGGCCGTCATCAACACATAGCAAGGTAAGTTACTTGAGGTGTGTTGCCGAGCGGGACGTCGAATGGATCAGAGCCTGTCCGTAACCCGTTCCGAAAGATGCTCCTCAAGCTGGGCTCGTGCGACGGTCAGCCGTTCCAGAGCGGCAGTGTCCGCAGATTTGTCACCTGTGATTTCAGCGAGGCGGTCATCTGCAAGCGGATCGGTTGGTCGTCCGTCGACCAGCACCTCATAATGCATGTTGGGCCCGGTCGCAGTTCCAGACGATCCCACGCGTCCGATCACTTCGCCAGCCTTTATGCGTTGACCTTTTGACAGGTCATCGGTGACCGAGCTGAGATGAGTGTAGCGTGTGACCGTGTCCGACCCGTGCGCGATTTCCACCACGCGGCCATATCCCCCGCGCCACCCGACATAGGACACCCGTCCAGGCGCTGTTGCGTGCACAGGGGTGCCGCGCGCGGCGGCGAAATCGACGCCGGTATGCATCCGCACGTTGCCGTAGATCGGATGTTTGCGCCGGCCAAACACCGAGCTCAGACGTGCACCTTCGACAGGTTGTGCAAACACACGAAGCAACTCGCCATCAACATAGATTGTGGCGCGTCCGCTGCTGTCATCCGGCCAGACCACTTCGTAGAGCGTCTCACCCATCTCCAGCGCCGCAAAGGCAAGGTCCGGCTGGCCGATCCTCTGGTCATCCAAACGGTTTTCGCGCCAGAGCAGGCGAAGCGTTTCGCCGCCGCTGAGCTCGCGCCTGAAATCGACCGTACCGCTCAGCATCTGTGCCAGATCCACCGCAAATCGCGCAGGCAGGTTTGCATCATCCAGTGCTGCTGCAATCGAACTTTCGATGATCGTCTTTCCGGCAATCGTTACGGTGTCAGGCTCAGGGGTCACAACCCGTGTGGCCAGAGATTGGCCAAAGACTGCCTCGACGCGGACACCGTCATCAACCGCAAGTGTTATGCGCAGCGGGCGGCCATCGGGCGTT
Organism: Ruegeria sp. YTSC106; assembly: GCF_059609765.1. NCBI lineage: Bacteria > Pseudomonadati > Pseudomonadota > Alphaproteobacteria > Rhodobacterales > Roseobacteraceae > Ruegeria > Ruegeria sp. YTSC106. The sequence continues at coordinate 154,778 of NZ_JBXWMI010000010.1, read as the reverse complement.
TGGGTAAGCGCGATCGAATGACCCGGGCGCAGACGACGCAAGTCAAATTCTGCTCCCAGCGCCAGTGCGATCTCGGCGCGGTCAGTCGCATCAAGTCCGGCCTCGGCAAGAACTGCATCAAGGGTTTCACCGGACTCAATCTCGCGTGACCAGGTTTTCAAAGGTGGATCAATGGCCGGCAAGGGGTCATCAGCTGATGCGACTGCGGGGACAACAGGTGGTTTCATATCTGGCCAGGACTCGAGACGGCCGGCCGCCACGTCCATCGTAGGCGTCGCGTCAATTTGCGGTAGCTCGGGGTATTCCGGGGGCTGAAAACTTGCTGCTACAGGAGCCCGCGTCGCAGGTTCTTTTGGAGTAAGAGCAAAGACCGCAGCGACTGCCAACGAAACACCAACGGCAGCAGCTGCCAAATGTTTTGCTTTCATGACGTTTCTTCCGTTCCTCTTTTCATTGCGCGGCGAATTTTGGGGACCGCGAAATCCCTTTTCTCGTGGTAGTCGATGGTGCTGGCGAACTGGCCGTCAGTGCCGAAAAGGAAAACGCTGGCGGTGTGGTTCATCGTGTAATCACCATCATTTGTCGGGACCTTCTCGTATGTCGCTCGGAAGTCTTCGGCGGCTTTGGCGATTTGTTCAGGTAGACCGACCCATCCGCGAATGGCAGGGTGGAAATAGCTGACGTAATCGGCCATGGCGTCGATGGTGTCGCGTGCGGGATCGACGGTGATGAACACGACGTTCAGCTGCTCGGCATCATCCCCCATCCCGTCAAGCCAGTCCGAGATATCAGACAGCGTGGTCGGGCAGACGTCAGGGCAATAGGTAAAGCCGAAAAACACCATGCTTGCGCGACCGGTAAGCGTTCGCGTGTTTACCGTGTTGCCTTCGTGGTCGGTCATACGGAAATCCATGGCCGACAAGGAAAGCGGCCGCAGCGGATCAGGGTCGGGTGCACCGGGGCCGTCTACCTGCCACCAACCCGCAACAAGCGTAAGACCCAGCACGCCAATACCAGCCGCACCCATCTGCAACAGACGTCTGCGCTGCATCAGTTTTCTGGCCCTCGCGCCGCTATTCCATAAATCGGCACTTCGACCGACATCTCTTCGCCATCGGCAAAGATCAGTGTCAATGCAAAGCTCTCGCCTTTGGTCATCGGCCGTTGGAGCCGCATCAGCATGGCGTGCAATCCGCCGGGCTCCAGTGCCACCGAGGCACCTGGGGCGATCTCGATATTCCCGGCTGGCGCCATAGAGCTGACCCCTTGTTCATTGGTCGAAGTCTGATGAATTTCCGGCATCTCTGCTAGGTCTGTGCGGATGCCGGTCACCGTGACTGCCTCGTCGCCGGTGTTGCGGATCGTCATATAGGCCGCACCCGGGCGGTTGGTTCCGATCGATGCGCGAGACCAGGCGTCTTCAACAACAATTTCGTCGGCCCCTGCCAGAACGGGCGCTGAAAGACCGATGCTCAGGGCAAAAGCGGCAAAGGCACTTGCCAGTGCGGTCTTCTTTGGTTGGAATTTCATGATTTTGCTCACATGCGTGATTAACTTTGCGCCGCTGCTACTTCTGCCGCGACCAGACGCCTCAACTCGGCCTCACCAAATGGATCGAGTGGCTTGCCATTGACGAAGAAAGTGGGAGTTTGCTGTATGCCAACAGCCGCAACGTCCGCACGTTCCTGATTAAGTAGCCCCGTTGTCTGAGGCGCGCGCATCTGCGTCTTTGCCGCCTCGACATCAAGACCCGCCGATGCTGCAATCTGCAGGATCAAACCCGGTTCGGGTGCGCCATGCGCGGCCCATCTGGGTTGTTCTCTCAGTACGGCTTCCATCACCGGCTCGAAAACGTCCTGCATCCGCGCGGTTTCCAGTACGCGGATCGCTTCTTCTGACGCTTCGCCATGGAACGGGGTGTAACGAATAACGACGCGCACGGCGTCGCCGTGTTGTGCCATGATGTCTTTCACGATCGGATGAAATGCGCGACAAGCTTCGCAGGCCGGATCGAAAAACTCGACAATGGTGACGGGTGCGTCTTCCGGGCCAAGGACCGGAGAATAGGGTCGGATGAGCGTTTCAGCGATGCCAGGCGCAACCGGATCGGCAACGCCTGCTGATTTTGAACGGTTCACGTACCACGCACCGCCGCCGAAACCGACAGCTCCGAGCGCGAGAACGGACAGGATCAAACCACGTCTGTTCATTCTTGTATCTCCTTGAGTGAAAGGGCGGACAGCACGCCGATAAGTGCAAACGCAACGAGCGCCATCAGCGGGATTGGGATGCCAAAGACCAATTGGTTCGCATCCGTACAGGAGGGTCCCGTTGCGGTGCAGGGCTGTATTTTTTCAGGGATCAGACCGACGTAAAGGCCCATGTGCCACAAGGCCACGCCCGCGCCGCCAATCGCCAGCGCGACCCCGTATCGACCGACGCGCCAGTCTTGCCACCACAGGCCGAGCCCAAGAATGATGGCCAATGGGAACATGAAGGCGCGCTGGAACCAGCAGAGCAGGCAAGGCGTTTGTCCCAGCACCTCGCCGATGAACAAAACGGCAAGCGATGACAACAGCGCCAGCATCCAGGCCAGTCCGAGAGCGGTTTCTTTGGTCAATCGGGTCATTGTCGTCAGATTCTCTGTTTTAGATCCGCCAGAATGTCTTCGGCGGGCGTGCCGTAAGACCAGGACTCGGCAAAATCTGCCTGTGTGTCGAACAGGAACAGATGCGACGTGTGCCCCATTGTGTACCCATCGGGTGCCGAGGCCTCCTCGACCCGTTCGTAAAAGATCGGAAAAGACTCGAAGGTTTGCTCGATTTGCTCAGGCGTGCCGGTCAGGCCAACAATGCCTGCATCAAAGAGCGGCACATATTCGGCCAGGACCGAAGGCGTATCCCGCTCGGGGTCGATGGAGATGAAGATAGGTTGGACCTCTTCCGCTTTGTTTCCCAGACCGTCCATGACGGCCGCGACCTCGGACAGGGTCGTCGGGCAGACATCCGGGCAGTTTGTGAAGCCAAAAAACACCAGCATCCAACGCCCGGCATAGTCGTTTTCGGATCGTGTGACGCCCGAATGATCGGTCAAGTCGAACCTGGCGCTAAAAGCTGCGGCGCTGGTTTGGTTTTGGCTGGCGCTGTAATCTGACCAAAGCATCAGATAGACAAACGAGGCCGTGGCGACTCCTGCTACAGCCCATAGGAATTTTTGGAACTTTGTCAGTTTCAACGCGAATTGCCTGCTTTGATTCTTATATCTGGATGCGCATGTACATGCTCTAGCTGCTAGAGGTTCAAGGCAGTTTTGGTATCTGCGGCGGGGTGTCACGGGTTCGGCGAATTTATGCCGTTTCACTTGTCGGTCGCCGCATTCAAAACTACAGTCACTGTATCTTTGAATGGAGACACATGTGCTTACAATCGGTACCCTTGGAAAAAAAACTGGAACAAAGGTCCAGACGGTTCGCTACTACGAGCAGATCGGGTTGATGCCGGAGCCTGGCCGAACAGAAGGGGGGCAGCGGCGCTATGGCGATGCCGAAGTCGACCGCCTGTCCTTTATTCGACATGCGCGCCAGTTGGGATTTCCGCTGGAGGCGATCCGTGAACTCCTTGATCTGAGTGACAATCCGGATTGCTCTTGCGCAGAGGCAGACTCCATCGCGCGTCGGCAACTCAAACAGGTCGAGCAAAGAATGGCCCGCCTCGAAGCACTGCGTACCGAACTTCAACGCATGGTGCACGAATGCAGCGGCGGCAACACATCTGAATGCCGTGTTCTCGAAGTATTACGCGATCATTCCGAATGCCTGACCAACCACGAAGAAATCGACGCCTGACGTCGAAAGACGAACTCGAGACCGTAAGAAAGACTTCTTGAACCTACAGTGACTGGAGCAATTAAACATCTCTCAAACGATTCGTGGAGAGATATTATGGCTGCCAACGATCCGCTTCTTACGGCCACGCCGCTACTGGATTTTGAAGTTGGGCCCATTGCCGCGCTCATCGCCAATCGTCGCTGGCGCGACCTACCGCAAACAGATCGCATCGGCGCGATTTATGACTTCGTGCGAAATGAGATCGCTTTCGGCTACAACCACGCCGATGACATCCCCGCCTCGGATGTACTGGCCGATGGGTATGGGCAATGCAACACCAAGGGTACGCTATTGATGGCGCTTTTGCGCGGGGTGGGTATCCGATGCCGCTTGCACGGTTTTACAATCCACAAGCAACTGCAGCGTGGTATCGTGCCTGAGCTTGTCTACCCACTGGTTCCACAAGAAATCGTGCATTCCTGGATCGAAGTTGAGGCCGACGAGTCATGGTTGAACCTCGAAGGGTTCATTCTGGACGAGATATTTCTGCGCGTACTGCAGCAGACCTTTGCCAGGACCGAAAGCTTGTGTGGCTATGGGGCGGGTACCGAATGCCTGAGTGCGCCCCTGGTCGATTGGAAAGGTGACGACACTTACATTCAAAAAGCCGGCATCGTGCAGGATTTCGGCGTCTTTGATACGCCCGATGCCTTTTATTCCGATCACGCGCAGGAATTCGGTCGTGTGCAAGGCTGGCTATACCGTTTTGTGATCCGACATTGGATGAATGCGCGCGTTCGGGCCCTCCGGTCCGGGAAATTGATAGCCCGAATTGCGGCAACACATTCGCACGGAGAAAGACACGATGCCACATGATCGCCAGGGTCACAGCAATACCCACTTGCCTCCGGAATGCGGAGACCAACAGATTCCAGTCGCGGTGTGGGTCAACGGTTTTTGACCGTCGCGCCAACTCCGAAATTGTTGACGTAGCAGCAATAGGCAAAAATGTTTCTGTGAGAGGGTCTAAGGTGGAAAGACACCGCCCCTCATGACCCTTGTCCAACCAGACGGCGTGTTGGGATCTTGCATACGAAGAAACGAATATCCGGTGTCTTGCCATGGTTTCATCTGATTTGTCAGATTGTCGAGCACATAGTCCCCACTCTTTGTTCGGATGATCAAAACGGCGTGCGAGTTCCGCCGCCTATCTAGTGCGGTTGCGATTGACAGTCTGGATGGGGCAAGACCAATGCGAATTAGTTCCTTTTTCTTCAGAAGTGCGAAATCCTCGCAATCACCGCCGCGAGCCGTTGGTAACGTCCAGACTTCTTTGCGACCGTATTGGTTTTGATCTGAAACCACGCGTACTTTCCGATTTATCTCGCGATTAACTTCAGCCGCTAACCTGAGTTGGGTGGCGGTGTCCAAGACACTGGTAGTGGTGGATCGGTCGCAGGCCCACGGATAGCTTTGGCAAAGTTCCCTGGCCCCTGTCGGGGCGGGGACCGCTTTGATTTCGTGTAGAAGGGTATTTGCAAAAGTCGACGACGGAACGGCAATCGCAATTCCAGCAATGGTCACAAGACTTAATACGAACTGACCGGCATAACAAAAAGCCCGCTTCGCGATACAATTGACCATCGTATACTCCGTTCGTTTGGAAAAAGGTCCCTAGTTCTCTGAGTATCAGTAGCACCAGTCTCTAAAATAATCAGGCTTGTACTTTAGATCGGCTTAATGGTAGCGGAATCATGCTGCAAATCTTGTTTCCGGGTTACCGTTCTCCGTGTTTTTCGCCTATTTTCAGTGTGTTTGAACTGCCTTTTGACTGGTGCCGTCAGGTTGGATTTGTGCAAGTTAACTGGACATCAGAGAAAACCGAACCGTCGCTTAAGTCGGGAACGCTAGCTAAACCGCTTTTGCAAGGCGGTGTTCAGGGCCTCGGATAGTAGCACCAGTCCAACGATGGCCAACGTGACGGTTGCGGCTTTGTCATATTGAAACGAACGCACGTAAGTCTGGACATAGAGGCCGATGCCACCCGCACCGACGATGCCGAGGATCAGGCTTTCACGCAGGTTCAGCTCGAACCGGAACACGGTGTCACGCATGATCACCGGTGCCATTTGCGGCCAGATCGCCCAACGTAGTTGCTGCGTTCGGCTGGCACCCGCGCTTTCCAGCGCGGCCACTGGCGCGGCGGCGACATTGTCGATGGCCTCGGAATAGAACTTGGCCAACATGCCTGTGGCGTGAAAGGTGATGGCCAGTATGCCGGGCAAGGGCCCAAGCCCCACCGCACCAACCATCAGCATCGCAACAAGGATAAGCGGTATCGAACGGATCACTGCAAGCAAGCCACGCACCGGACGCCAGATGGCCGGAGGCACCAGCGTTTCGGCGGCCAGAACGGCCAGCCCGGTGGACAGGATCACGGCAAAGAGAGTGCCCAGGATGGCGATCCGCAGTGTTTCTGCCAGACCTCTCAGCACCTCGGGCCAGATCGAGAGGTCGGGTGGGATCATGCGCCCCAGAAACTCAGCCAGGCGCGATCCTGCACCGGGTAGCTTTTCAAGCCCCATATCGGCACTGGTCAGAGACCAAAGGATAGCAACCGCCAAAGCACCCCAAATGACAGATCGGCCCATCAGCTGACCACACGCAACCCTGCTGCGGCGCTGATACCGTGATACAGCCCGTCGATATCTTCGCTTGTCACCTGACCAGACCGTTTGTCGAACAGGATCTCACCGTCACGAAGGCCCAGAATGCGGTCAGCAAACCGGCGCGATAAATCAGGCTGGTGCGAGCTGAACATGACGCCGATCCCGCGACTGCGCGCTGCGCCGGTGATCAGGCCCAGGATGCGCTCGGCATGGGCGGGGTCCAGATTGCTGACCGGTTCATCCGCCAGGATCAGTTCGGGGTCTTGCGCCAGACAGCGGGCAATCGCCACGCGCTGCCTTTGACCTCCCGACAACCGATCTGCACGTCGATGCGCCAGATCGGACAGGCCAGTATCCTGAAGCGCCCGGGTGACGCATATATGGTCCTGCTCGCTAAAGCGGCCCCAAAGCGCAGGCCAGCTTTTCATCCGGCCCAACCGCCCGTTCATTACGTTCTGATAGACGCTCAGCCTGTCGACCAGCGCGAATTCCTGGAATATGAAACCAATGTCGGCACGGATCTCACGCGCCGGAGACCTTGTTGCTGACAGCTGATTGCCCAGCACACTGGCCTGGCCCTGCCAACCGCGCAGCCGACCATCCAGCAGCGCCAGCATCGTGGACTTCCCCGCACCAGATGGCCCGAGCAACGCAACGCTTTCACCCGGTTGCACGGAAAGCGACAGGTTGGTCAACGCCGCTGCACCGCCGAAGCAGTGCGACACCGCGTCGAGTGCGATGACGGCGGTCATTTCAGAAACCCATAGCGCCGCGCGGTCTCGCGCACGCCGTCATACACGGTCGGGTCGGCAAGAACATAACCATCCGGGCCAAAGAGATAGGCCAACAGATACCGGTTCTCAGCCTCGTTGAGACGCAGCATGGTGTCCACGAATTTCGCCTGCAATCCTGCGTCAAGGTCAGGGCGGGCGATGACCGCATGGCTGGGGATCTGTTCGGATTCAGCCAGCACTTTGACCTCGGCCTGCTGATCCGGGGTCAAGTAGAGATCAGCGTATTGAGTGGCTCCTGCCGCATCGACCAGCCCATTGGCCATGGCCTGCATCGCCTGCTGATAACCGCCTGCAAAAAATTTCTGACCGAAAAAGCTGTCCGCATCACCCGTGCCGGTAAACAGCCCGGCACGCACGAACAGATCGAGCGGATAAATGTAGCCGGATTCCGACACCGGATCGGAAAAGGCAATGTCGCGCCCCTCAAGGTCGGCCAAGGTTTCGATCCCGCTGTCGCGACGCACGAAGACGCGGCCAGAATAGCTGGGCTGTCCGCGATAGACCTCAGACAGTAGCGGCACGGCGCCGATCTGATCCTCGGCCAGGACAAATGGCAGCGCCCCCATGAAAGAGATGTCGGCATCGCCATTGCGCAGGGCCTCGACGGCAGCGGCATGGTCGAAAGTGACAAACCCGGTGACCGGGACGCCCATCTGATCCGTCAACCATTTGGTGATGACCTTGATATCCCCCAGCAGCTTCTCAGGGTTCTCCTGTGGGATGAAAGCCAGTTTCAGACCCTGATTGGCCGCCGCCAACGCGGGCATGGCGATCATGGTGGCGGTAGCGGCCAGAAAGTTGCGACGCGACACCATCAGAACATCCTCTCGTCGATTTCGACCTGCATAACCTTGAACAATTCCCATTGGCGGTTTGCCTCGCCCCAGTTACCGCTGGCGCTGGCATCGCCGACCGCTCGCAGAATGTTGGAGAACTCATAGATTTCCGGCTTGGAACTCTGATTGACCATGACACTGGCATCCGCCGCCAGATCGGGGGCGACCGTGTCGATAAGCAGCGCGATGTTTTCGGAATCCTGCATCGGCAACAGGGTGTCCAACGTGCTTGCGAAGGTAGTTAGCTCTTCCCACGACAGGCGGAATACGCTGTCACGACCATCGAACACCTGATACGGCTCTTCGCCATCGCCCACAGCCTCGACGTAAGCGGTCAGATCGGCGCGTTGAGCCTCATCCAACCCTAGTTCCTTGGTGTCGTTGAACCAATCCACTACGCTGGCCAGCGTTGGCAATGATCCGTCGTGCATGTAAGGCGCGGTGAAATTGACGTTGCGCAGCGTCGGTGTTTCGAACGCGGTTGGTGTACCGCCCGGGAACGGAGGCTCGGCGCTGCCGATATCATAGGTCACCCCGTCGCGGAATTGGCGGTTCGGCGTATGACATGATGCGCAGGACTTGTCGTCCAGACCGGCAAACTCGGTGTTGAACAATACCTCTCCGCGTTTGGCCGCATCGGATGCCAGATCGGTCAACCTGCCTGCCCGGTCAATCTTAGGGTTGGGCAAAAAGTCGAACTGTTTGACGTAAGCCTCCAGCGCATCCAATTGGAAGGGTGTCGGTTCCTTTCCGGCAAATTCTGTCACGATCACATTTCGGATGAACCGGCGCAGGCTGGGTTCGCGCCCGTCCCGGCCATAAGGTGCCGTGAACCGGATACCGCGCATCGACGGCGTGTCCAGATGATCGTCCGTTCGGTCATTGAACATCGGATTGAAGAATGATCCGTCCACATCCATGCCGCCGGCATGAGAGGACAGGCCGGGAATGAAGAAATCGCGATTCACATCCGACCGGTTGTGGCAGGTGGAACAGGCAATCCCCAGCTCGCGCGCGGGGCCGCCAAAAATCTCAGGGCTGTCGAACAGCATGTCGCCAAAAGCCACCAGCGGCAAGTTGGCTTCGTCCTCGCCAGCTTCTTCGAATTGCAGCACCAACCGGGGCAGTTGGCGCTGATCAGCGATGTTTGATCCGGGCGGAAGGGTGGCCGGAAGCGTGACTGGCGTTCCGCTGCGAACCACTGTTTCGGGGATTGGCGTTAGCGTGTTTCGCTCTGCAAACTCCGATGGAAGGTAATTTGCCCGGATATAGCCAGCTACAACACTGTGCGCCTCGGCAAATCTATCGGCATCAACATTCCGCGCACCGTTACCCAATACGCCCGCGCTACCAAGGGAAGAGTTCAGAACCAGCCAGGCCCGCCCCAGATCACGCGCGGCTTGTGCATCGGCAGCCTTGATGCCGTCCTCAAAAGCGCGAAACAGGGCGGCAGCCTGAGACACCTCCAATGCGGCTTCGGGCTGGCCAAGCGCCGCCTTGGCCGCATCCAGATGCCGCAGGATTCCACTTGCGACGGCTGCAGTGCTGGCCTCGAACAGTGCTTGGCGGCTTTCGGATTCCAGTGCGCGGCTGATCGCTTGTGCCTCGACGTCGGAAACGCGCGAAATCGCATCAATCTGCAGATCACTGCCAAGGGGCGGCGACATCCAGCTTTGTTCGATCTTGTCCCACGGAACCGGGCTCAGGTTTCCCATGAACAATGTCAATCGGTATGCAGCTGCCCGCGGTGCCCACGGTGCCTCTTCGATTGCTGTGGCGCCTGCCATGACAGGCAGAAAACCGAGGAACGTGGATGCAATTAGATTCTTCATAGCCGCTTCTACAATTATTAGCCCTGTCTAACTTATTCGTGACCGGCAGACCGTTGTCAAGCCGCGCGATGCAATGCATACAAGTAAAGGCAGCCCAATGACGTAATCGTGAGCCAAATGACCGACAGCACTCCACAGGACGCCGACCGCAAGATTGACAGTCAGGCCAGTGGATTCGAAGCGGTTCGCACGGCACATCAAAGCGAAATGGTTGAGGATTATGTGGAGCTTATTGCTGAACTGATCCACGAGAGGGGCGCAGCGCGACCGGTGGAAATTGCCGAACGCCTTGGTGTGACCCAACCCACTGTTTCAAAGAACCTGGCCCGGCTAAAACGCGAAGGGTTGATCGAGCATGAACCTTACCGCTCGCTCCGTCTTACGGAAACGGGACGCCAATTGGCTGAGGCGTGCCGGAAACGTCATCGGATCGTTGTGGATTTCCTGGTTGCCTTGGGCGTTTCACCGGAGGTTGCCGAGCATGATGCCGAGGGTATCGAACATCATGTCAGCGAGGAAACCCTCGGTGTGTTCAGTGATTTCACGGAGCGCAAGTCAAAGCCATTCTGAAATCGACGCGGATAATCTCTGAGCGGTAAGAACTGTTAAAGATCGGCCGTGAGTGAGGCGCGCGCCGCAGTGACTGGGAAGTCTGTTGCCTGTGAGGCATGCTAGCCAACACTGGGGCAACCGAATTCCCAATTAAACTTGCTCACGGTTTCTTTGTACTTGAGAGCTGCGGAAGATTAAAATTCACTACTGTTGCCACTTTCTTACCTCTAATTGGCCTACACCCTATCCACGAAAAGCCCCAATTTCTTGCCATGTGTTGGTCTCGCAAACGTTCGCTGCGCCTTAGTTTTCCAATTAGACGGTCGCAAATTTCCGACCGTTGAAAAAGCGCTCAACCCAAGGAAAACAAAATGACTGGAAACATTACTCAATGGGTGTTTTTGACAACAGCAAAAGTTGCGCTTTGCGTAACGGTAGCTGCTGGAATGTCGTTATTTTCTCCTGCGCCTGCCGGTGCGTCAAGCTTGCTGCACTCGGTCAAAGCAGTGCCGGCTCCGAAAGGTGCCGTTGGACTATGTCAACGCTACCAATGGGCCTGTGACCGATCGCGGACCGCAACAGTCAATGAAGCAAATGAGATACTAAAGTTAGCCTCAAAAGTGAACTTATTGGTAAATCGATCTTTTCGTGAGATATCAGACCGAAAACAGTACGGACGGGACGAAGAGTGGGCTTTACCTACCGGTCGGGGCGGTGATTGCGAAGACTTCGCTTTGGCCAAAAAACGTGAATTAATCCGCCATGGGGTCGCCCCATCAATATTACTACTAGCTACCGGTTTCGACCGAAAAAGGAACTCGCACGCGGTCTTGGTCATTCGCACAAGTAACGGCGATTATGTTCTCGACAATTTGACCGATAAGATGAAGAAGTGGAATAAGACAGGAATATCATTTATCCGTATGCAAGACCCAAGCACTCCAACTGGCTGGACGCTGGTGATGCGCGGCGGAATGTTTCCGACTTAGTCTTGAAGTCATGCGTATAGTCAAATCCCGTTGATAAACGCCGCTCCAAGCATTCATTCGGATCTGCTTAGTTCGAGCTCACAAGCAGATACAGGAGCACGATAGCAGCGCGGTCTAGACGACGGCACAAAGTCGGCTTTTGGGAAACTGATAAACTCTGGCCTGATCGATAGGCAGTTAGGCATAAATGTGGACGGGCGTTCCGTCTCGTACCATCGCATAGACCTCTTCGACCTGCCGATCAGTGACAGAGATGCATCCCGCAGTCCAATCTCGCTTGTTCATAGGGTCAATAGGCCTTGATAAAGATCGCATCAGAGTGCGGCAGTGCCATCACAAAGTAGTGCAACTTGCATTCGATCCCGCAGATCACAACAAGCGTCTCGCCAAAATCCACCCGCCCATGCCCCGGTGCGTGGCTCAGCGGCACGAAGACCTCTTTGGTGCGGCGTTTCTTCTCCCGGACATAATCGGTGACAATGGTAATCCCGCCAGTGAACCCATGCTCATCACGCAGCCGGGCATTAATGCGTTTGGCGATATGGCGCTGCTTCTTCAGCTTGCTTTTGTCATCTTCAAGGATCTGGTCGATGATCCCGGAAAAGGCATCCAACTTCGGACGTGATGGTGTTTTGCTGCGCCGATACACCGGCGGCACCGAGTGCTGCAAAGTCTTCGATACCGTCTTGCGGTCAATCCCAAAGATCCGCGCAGCCTCCTGCCTGCTCATACCCTCAACATGGCACGCACGGCGCACCCGATTGTTAAGTCCCACAGAATACATCTCCCCGCCCGTCGCTCGTTGCCTCGGGCGTAAAGTGGCGGAATTTTACTCCGCTATGACCGGATTATCCGACCGTTTCTGTGGTCCAATTTGTCTCCGGGATTCACAGATTTTACTGCGGAGAGGTGCATGGCTTGACCATCGGGCATTTGGCTTCTGTTCGTGAAAAGATCAAAGGGCTGAGGAAGCTGGGAAAAGCTCTAGCCAGGATGGTGACTGGGTGCAGTCAGAGCGGCGTGTCCGACTGCCCGACCGTTTAAACACTTTTCCAAGCGCGCTGAGGTTCGAAACTCATATCCGGGAAGGTCGCGCTTTCTGCGGGATGTGGAAGGTCATAGCAGACATCGTCAACTGCAGTTTTAGTGGCAGGTTTGTTTGCGACCTCGATTGTCTAGAGCGCTCGCAACGAACGACCGGTCCCATTATGGTGGGGCGAAAAGGACCCTTTTCGCGGCAGTAATCGACACCCCTTGTCGGATATCCTCAATAGTGAGATAGCGACTGCAACAAAATCAGGTACATAATTTTTCGAATTCTTGAGACGCCTAACACCACTGATTTCCAACCATCAATCCATGAATGGACCTTCGTGCAATGTGCAGTTAAATGCTGGTCGGAACGCCATGATAGAGTGTGGATTAGGGTATGGCTGGCAAGGTGTAGGCAATGGAGAGATATTTTGCGATCGACATGCCGTTTTGGCGGTTTGCACGGAACACACTGATTGTTAGCTGTCTTGCGTTGGCCCCATTGTTGCTGGCCTTCGTTCTGCGTACGCCGGGCTTTGCGACGCACCTTCTGAACGGCGGTTCCGCGTTGGGCCGGTTTCTGCGCCAGGTGGTGACGAACGGGCTGCCTGTCGTGTTCGCTGTGAACTATCTCAGCTTTTTTCTTTTTGCCGTCGGGGTAAGGGCGCGGGGCAAGGGGGCCATCCCGGTCCGGTATCTGTTGATCGATTTGCAACTTCGGGCTGTCCTGTTCATCGTGCTGCATGCGCTGATTTACGCGTTATCGGCCGATTGGTTCGGATCTTTTGGTGGTGACCGCGCAGTGGCGTTGCGGGTGGTTGGGCCAACGCTGGTGCGCTCCGCGTATTTCGAGAACATCTCGGGCGTTTATCTGTACGCCACGCTGGTCGGTGCGCTGCCGCTGTACCTATCAATCGTGCAAAGCCAAATCACCCATGGTACGGGATTTCCGGCCCAACTGGCACGCCGCGTACCCGGGCGGGGCGGACCTGTGATTTTAGCTCTGCTACTGATTGCGGTGTCAGTGGTTGTTCTGACCGCCGCGGCGGCGCTGATTATCCGGTTACAGTCGGTTTAGGGCTGAACGGTCAGAACGCCTTGCGGATCTCGAATGAGACCGCGTATTCGCGTTCAAGCTGAGGTCCATCCAAATCTTGATACACTGGGATCACGCCCTCGATGCCCAGGCGTGTGCCCGCCAAAGCCCCCGACCTCGGCACAAGGTAATTCACTCCGATGCCGATGCTGAGAAACTGGCCGCCGCGCAGAGTCGGGTCGGCGGTGGGCACCATGTCTGGATTCAGGCGCCCGTCAACGCCGTCAATATTTTCGACGATGTCGCCGACCAATCGCAACGAGGAGCTGAACCGGTCATTCCAGCGCCGTGCAGCCCAGACCGTTGCCGAATAGACATTGCCCAAGGTATAACCCGCATCGTTCTCACCCATCCGGATCATGGCACCCAACTGACCGCCCCACGACCAATCCGCGTTCTGGCTCGTGTAGGTGACGCCCGGCAGCAGGTCGTAGGTGCCAGACCCCAGTTGCATGGGATAGGGCAGCAGCTGGTCCGGCCCGGCCGGCGTGGTGTCGGTCTCATCTATCGAGCCCGTCGGAAGACTTAGGCCAAGAGACAGTTCCAGCACCTGCCCGTCGGATTTGTAGATGTCATATCCACCGATGATCTTAAGATCACCGAACCCCTGTGCCCTGGTCTTGAATGTCTGGCCCAAGCGGGTCTGGTGCTTCATCGTCTTGTGGGCATAGGGCAGCATCGCCATCACCGAGATGTCGTCGGTAACACCGTACATCAGACCGACCATCGCCATGTTCATGCTCATGCTGAGCGGCGCGATCGGATACTGCGCCAGCACGCCCGAAGTAGGCAGCGACCGCGTTCCGGTGCGGTTACCGTCCATCTCCATGTTCATGTACGAGAACACCGGCATCAAAACACCCTCGGGCGGGTGCATGCCGCCGACGACACCCGTGGGCGGCATCGCATCGGGGCGCATCATTGCGGACATGTTGCCGGAGGCTTGCGGGTTCATTGCCACGTTGTCAGCCGGTGGCGTATCCGTGTGGGCCATGGCGGTGGAGGCCAGGCTCAGCCCCCCGGCCAGTATTACGGCCTGGATGTGCTGCCACCCGCACAAAATCTCGGGGTTGTTCCGTGTCATGATGCCCTCATTTTCGTTCGTTTTCTAATCCCGCACATTGAAAGCAGCTTGTTCGGTACGTCCATCTGTGTGGTCGGATGCTGGGGGTCTCCAGCGCTGGAAGGTCAAGACCGCCGAACAAAATCGCGATCGTCCGGGTGGGTGCGGCAATACTGCGCTTGACCCTCCAGCGCTGGATTGTCGGACAAGGCCGCAAAACCGGAAACCCGGAGGCTTTGGAATGATACCGGAAATTGGGCAGTTTGCCCTGGCACTCGCATTGGCCGTGTCTTTGGTGCAAAGCGTATTGCCCTTGATTGGAGCAGCACGGAATAATGTCATATGGATGCGATCGGCAACTGCGACCTCAATCATGCTTACCGCGCTGGTCGCCATCGCCTTCGGCGCCTTGATGTGGTCGTTCGTGGTCAGCGATTTCACCGTGCTAAATGTGGCCAGCAATTCTCATTCGCTGAAACCGATGCTTTTCAAGGTGGCGGCAACCTGGGGCAGCCACGAAGGTTCGCTGCTGTTGTGGATTCTGATACTGGTGGTTTTCGGGCTGGGCGTATCTCTGTTGGCTCGGAACATCCCACTGAAACTCAAAGCGCGCACCTTGGCGGTGCAAGCGTGGATCAGCGCGGGTTTTTTGTCCTTTATGCTGTTCACGTCAAACCCGTTCGACCGGGTGTTTCCAGCGCCGCTGGACGGTCAGGATCTGAATCCACTGTTGCAGGATGTGGGTCTGGCTATGCATCCGCCGTTTTTATACCTGGGTTACGTCGGCTTCTCGATCGTCTTTTCCTTCGCCGTGGCAGCCCTGATTGAGGGGCGGGTCGATCCTGCATGGGCGCGGTGGGTGCGGCCTTGGACACTGGCGGCCTGGGTGTTCCTGACACTGGGTATCGTGCTGGGCAGCTGGTGGGCCTATTACGAGCTGGGTTGGGGCGGCTGGTGGTTTTGGGATCCGGTCGAAAATGTCTCGTTTATGCCTTGGCTGGCTGGCACAGCACTGTTCCATTCGGCCGTCGTGACCGAAAAGCGCGGCAGTTTCAAAAGCTGGACGATCCTGCTGGCCGTGCTGACCTTCTCGTTGTCCTTATTGGGGACATTTATTGTCCGTTCAGGCTTGCTTACATCGGTCCACGCGTTTTCGGTCGATCCCGAACGCGGCATTTACATCTTGGGGCTGCTGGCCGTCGCGATCGGTGGTTCTCTGACACTTTTCGCCATTCGCGCGCCTGAAATGGAGGGCGGCGGTCTTTTCGCCCCGATCAGCCGCGAGGCAGGTTTGCTTATTAACAATCTGCTGCTGGCAACCGCAACGGCGACTGTTTTATTCGGCACGCTTTACCCGTTGTTGCTTGAAGCCGTTACAGGCGAAAAGATTTCGGTTGGACCACCCTATTTCAATGCCAGTTTCGTTCCGATCATGCTGGTTTTGGTCGTTGTGATGGGGATTGGGCCGCTATTGTCGTGGAAGCGGGCGGATTTGCGCGGTGTGCTGCACCGTCTGAAGTGGGTAGCTGGACTTAGCCTGCTTGCGGCGTTGGTTGTGTGGTATTTGGATACCGGCGGACCTGCCCTTGCGGTTCTGTCCATCGGCCTTGCGGTTTGGCTGCTGGGTGCTGTGCTGACAGAATGGGCCAGCCGAATTAAGCTGGGTGAGGCACCGCTGGCCGAGTCCCTGCGTCGTGCTCGCAACTTACCGCGTTCGCATTACGGCATGGTCGTAGCCCATGCGGGGCTGGCGGTCTGCATGATCGGATTCATCGGGTCCAGCGCGTGGAAGTCTGAGGTTGTGACCTTTGCCGAACCCGGAACACATTTCGAGATTGCCGGGTTCGACGTGCGTTTTGACGGTGTAGAGCAGCTTCGCGGACCAAACTACGTGTCTCGCATGGCCACCCTGACGGTGTTTCGCAATGGCGCTTATGTCACCACGCTTAAGCCCGAGCGCAGGGCCTATCTCGTCGCGGGCACCAGCACGACGGAGTCGGCAATTCGCACCACGTTGGCAGGGGACCTTTACGCCTCAATATCGGAACCGGCGGCGGAATCGGAACAGAGCAAATGGACCCTACGTATCTTGTATGAGCCATTGGTGGTCTGGATCTGGATCGGTTCAGGTTTGTTGGCATTGGGTGGGGTCTTGTCTCTCACTGATCGGCGTCTACGCGTCGGTGCACCACGGAAACGGACCGGGCCGGGCTCCATTCCGGTAGCGGCGGAGTAGGGCAATGAAACGTCTATTTGCACTGTTTCCAATTACGATTGCCGGCATCCTGGGCGCCTTCCTGCTATGGGGACTGAACCCCGATCGCGACCCGAACGAAATCCCGTCAGTTTTGATCTCGCAGCCAGTGCCTGGGTTCGACCTGCCGCCGGTTGATGGGCTGGATACCGATGGGCTGTCCAGCACCGATCTGGTGAAAAATGACGGATCGGCTCCGATCGTGGTCAACGTGTTTGCGTCCTGGTGCGTGCCCTGCCGGGCCGAACATGCAGTGCTGACGCGCATGGTGCGCGATGAGGGCATTCGCCTGATGGGTATCAACTACAAGGACAAGCCGAAGGACGCACGGAAATGGCTTGACGATCTGGGCAACCCTTATGAGCGCATCGGTTCCGACCTAGACGGTCGTGCCGGGATTGAATGGGGGATTTCCGGCGTGCCTGAGACCTTTGTGATTGATGGTGCGGGTAAGGTCGTATTCCGTTTTGTTGGCCCGGTGCTGGGCGACGAGGCAATTTCAAGGATGCGCACCGCGCTGGATCAGGCGCGAGCGAGCGGAGGACAGGCGTCATGATAGGTCGCTTTGTGATCACTTTAGTCATTCTGGCGGCGCTGGTATCGCAGCCAGCATTCGCGGTTGAGCCTGACGAGTTACTTGCAGACCCGGTTCTGGAGCAGCGAGCACGAGTGATTTCGAAACAAGTGCGCTGTGTGGTGTGCCAGAACCAAGACATCGACAGTTCCAACGCTGGTGTTGCGCGTGACCTTCGCCTGCTTGTGCGCGAACGGCTGGTGGCAGGAGACACGGACCAGCAGGTTATGGATTTTCTGGTTGCGCGTTATGGAGACTATGTTCTGTTCAACCCGCCATGGAAGCCATCAACTTACATTCTGTGGGTTGCGCCTATCGTCATCCTGGGGCTGGGCGGCATCGCGACTACAGCGGTTTTGACCCAGAATGCCCGCCGATACAGAAATTCGCGAATACAAAAAGCGGAACACGGCGCGAGCGAAGAACGGAATCCCGAAGACCATTCACTCACGGAGCCGCACGCATGATCTGGATTATCTTTTCATTCATGGCCGTGGCGGTGTTTCTGACGCTCGCCCTCTCCGGTATGGGGCGCAAGACCTCGGACTTGTCAAGACGCGAAAGCGCCTCTGCCATCTTTTCCGACCAGATCGGTGAAGTGGAGAAGGACCTGGAACGAGGGATTATCTCGACCGAAGAGGCCAAGGCTGCCAGAACCGAGATAGAACGTCGCCTGAAGGCGATTGACCGGCAATCGGACGACAAAGCGATGATGGGCCATTCCGGGCGCTCAATGATTCTACTTGCCGCGCTCGCTGTTCCAGCGCTCGGAGCGGGACTTTATTGGCAATTGGGTAGTCCCGACATCCCCAGCCAGCCATTTGCCCAACGCGAGGGGGAGCAGGCCGAAGCCCGTGAAATCGCCGACCTTGCCGTGCGCCTGAAGTCGCGGCTCGAGGCGGATGAAACCGGCGGGCCAACCGAGGGATGGGTGTTGTTGGCTCAGACCTATATGCGTATGGGACGCTTTGGAGATGCCGCAGACGCGTTCGAGGGGTTGCTGGACCGACCCAATGCGAATTCAGCACTGGTGTCGCAATATGGCGAGGCGTTGGTCTATGCCGATGACGGTGTCGTTACGCCCAAGGCCGATCGGGCGTTTGAACGAGCCTTGGAACTGGACCCATCGAACCCAGCAGCGACATTCTACAAAGCCGTTGGTCTGGAGCAGGCTGGATCGCCTGATAAGGCCTATGATCTACTGAAGACGCGGATCGACGCCGAAGAGGAGTTCCGGCCATGGATGGAGAGTTTTGTGGCCCAGCTTAAACGCATCGCCCCGTCGATCGGACGGGCGCCGGTGGATCTGGCGGCTTTTGCCCCTTCCATGCCCGGCCCAACTGCCGATCAGGTGGCGACGGCCGAGGAGATGTCCGACGAAGATCGGCAGGTCTTCATCCGCTCGATGGTCGAAAGGTTGGCGAATCGGATGAAGGAAAACCCAAGCGATCTGGACGGCTGGATGCGGCTGGGCAACGCCTATGCTGTCCTGGGCGAGAATGAGAACGCACGTAATGCGTATGGCAAGGCGCAGAAGCTTGCCGAAAACCTGTCGCAGACCGACCCACGCAAGGCGGAGATCGCCCGGTCGCTTGCAGAGTTGGGGGCCTGATCGCTTGCAGCTTATTGGTTGGCCGCCCGTCTGATCGGCGCGGCCTTGTCCAGCGCGTCCAGCACCGCAGCGGTTGAAAGTATCTCGGGCAGGGCGATGCCCTCAGGGGCTGACGGTCCGTAAACAATGTTGAAAGGGATGCCAAAGCGGCCATTGTCCTCAAGGAACCGGGCGATCACATCGTCGGGGCGGGTCCAGTCGGCCTGCATCGGAATTGCTTTGTCCGATTGCAGTGTTGCCAGAACCTCGCCGCGTTCCAGCACCAGCGCTTTGTTGGCCTTGCAGGTCAGACACCAATCGGCTGTGACATCGATGAAAACCACTTCGCCGCGTGACACAAGGCGGGCGATTTCGGGGCGGCTGAAGGTAATCCACGGGATCTCTCCGGTCGGCTCAAGTAGGTCGGCCTGGTCTTTGCTGGCAGTCGCAACTGGGATCGCCAGTGCTGCGGCAAGAGGCAGCAACAGGGCTGTCCAGCGCAAAATCGGCGGCAGCGTAGCGCCTGTCCAGATCACCAGGACCAGAACAGTTGTAGCCAGTGCCGTAGCGGTAGCAGCGGTGTCTCCGGCGACGCCGGCCATCACCCAGACCAGCCAGCCGATCGTAGATAGCAGCGTCGCCGACAGGACCCATTTCAACCCTACCATCCAGCGCCCCGGTTTGGGCAGTGCTGCAGTGAGTTTCGGGTGCACCGCAACCAGCAGGTAGGGAATGGCCAGCCCGACCCCCAGCGCGGTGAAAATTGCCACGATGTCCATCGGCTGTCCGGTCAAGGCAAAGGCCACCGCTGTGCCCAGGAAGGGGGCCGAGCAGGGCGTCGCCAGAATCGCAGAGAAGGCTCCGGTCAGGAAATCGCCGATCAGCGGCACGCGGCCCTCGTCGATACGGGCCAACCGGGTGTTCAGTGACTGCGGCAGCGTAATCTCGAACAGGCCCGCGAGGCTGGTCGCGAAAACCGCCAGCACCACAATCATCACCGCAAGAAACAGAGGGTTTTGGAACTGGATGCCCCAGCCGACGGAATAACCCAGCGACCGTGCCGCGATAGTGACCGCTGCAAGCAGCCACATGAAAGCAAGGATTCCCGCTGCCGAAGCCAGGAACCCGGCGCGTATCTGCGCGGAGGAGCGGTCATGCGCCTTTACAGCCGAGGACAGCTTGATCGACAGCACTGGCAGCACGCAGGGCATGACATTCAGGATCAGTCCACCGCCCACCGCCAGCAGAATGATCCAGACCAGCGTGCTGCTCGAGATTTCGGCGGCGGCGATTTCATATGGCGGCGGGGCAGGGGGGGCGTCGGTAAGGGGCGAAAACTCTGCCACGCGGTTAGTGTCAGTCACCGTGACGGACAAGGCAGGGGGTTCCTCCGCCAGAGCGAGGACCGGGAACTGTACCCACAGCCGACGCCGGTCGCCAGCGAGCCGGATGTCGGGAGCACCAAACGCGGTGTCGCGCCCCATGTCGGGAAAGATGTCGGGTTCATCAAAAGGCAGGTCGCTGGTGAAACTCAGCGTCAGCGTCTTGGACTCGGCGTCCAGTGTTGCGGCGTCGGACGCCATTCCGCTGGTGTTCCCAGCGGTTGGCACCCGCGACATGAAGGCATTGAGAATCCGTGTCGAGTTCTGATCTCGACTCGCCCCCTGGGTTAGCGACAAGTTCAGCGCAAACTCGACCGGCACACAGATGTTGGAACAGACCAGCGTTGTCACGGCGGCCTTCAGGTCAACTGGCGCTCCGGGGTTCTCGAGTGTAACGGTCAGCGGAAAGACCACTTCGTCCTTGTATCCGAAGTTCTCAATCCCGAAGGCGCGAAACCGGATAGGTGCAGGCCAGTGGAACTGCACGTCGCTGACGTTTCGCGACCCATCCCAGGTGATCTTGGGCGGAATTCCCACTTCGCCCGGTGATCTCCAGTAGGTTTTCCAGTCTTCACCCAACTTCAGGTGCAACCCCGCAGTGATCGTCTCGACGCCTGGCGCGATCCCGTCCTGTGTGGTAATTAAATGGGCAACCAAGGGTTCTGATTCATACGCTTGGGATATGGCTGAAAAGCTTGGCCCGGCGGAAATGAGTCCAAAGACCAAACCACAGATCAAAAGCCGGAAATTCAGGAGTATTCTCGACATAACGCGTCGCCATCGGTTGTTTTGCACCCGTCCCTGCCAGATTCCAGCGCTGGAGGGTCAACGGGCCGGAATGTCACATCCCTGCAGTCAGCTCACAAACCCCTCACGGCCGTCATCGCAGATGAAATAAGCCCCGCCATCCGGGCCCACCCATTGAACCTGGCAGCCTTGGGGCAGAGAATATTCGAGCGGCGGTTGTAGAGGGCACAGCTTGGGACGTGGTGCACAGGCCACTAGCGAAAGAGCGGTCAACGACACGGCGGCCAACCTTGAGCACCGAGACTTCATGATGGTAGATTATTGTCGGGATACAGCGTTTAGTCCTACAGAGGCGTCGGTTGCCTTCGGCCGTTCAGCTTCCGATTTGGTCGAATGGCAGGATTTTCCCATCGCCTTGTGCAATAAGAAATGTGCCCCGACGCACAGGATCAGCGGTGCGAACAGGCCCAAAGAGTCAGAGAGTCCGCCAACCGTCCCGCCAGCCATGAAGTAGAAAACGATCGGCAGGACCATGACAATGCAACAGGCCATCATGCCCCATTTCATGATATTGCCACCGGTACCCGGTGTTGCCGCTTGCGGCGCGTCGTCGGTCTGATTGTCTTTCACGTTCAGCTCCAAAATTGAGATTGGAGACCTCTGGTAGCGCCCTCCCGCGATGGAAGGTCAAGCTGTTTTAATGCGCAGGAGCGCTATTTGCCCAAACCCGATTTTTTTGGAATACACGAGCAACGCTAACATGTTGTTTTTTTGAAAATTGGAAATCCAGAAATTTGGTTTGTGTCTACCACCGTTAAAGCAATCTATGTCGAACAGTCTCCTATTTGGGTGTTGTCACGCTAACTGTAGTTCGGTTGCTCTTGTTTGGATTTGGACGTGGGTCGCATCGATGAGTTCATCATCCATGAACTATAACCGTCACCGATTTTCTCCTCAGATCATGGCCCATGCGGTGTGGCTTTATCGTCGCTTTAATTTGAGCCTGCGCGAAGTTGAAGAAGTGCTGTTGGTGCGCGGGATCGATGTGTCTCATGAGACTGTCCGGCGTTGGGTCATCAAATTTGGGCCGGTGGTCGCTCGATGCATGCGACGGCGGCAGGGCCATCCAAGCGATGTCTGGCACCTCGATGAAGTTGTTGTGAAGATCTCAGGTCGCAAGTTTTGGCTTTGGCGCGCGGTCGATCAGCATGGCATGGTGCTGGACGAAATACTCCAACCTAATCGGGATAAACTGGCCGCAAAACGATTGTTGCGCCGCCTGATAAAGCGTCCTGACTTCATTCCAAAACGGATCATCACGGACAAGCTCCGCTCATATGGTGCTGCCAATCGGGAGATTGCTCCGGGTCTAGATCATTGGTCGCACAAGGGGCTCAACAACCGTTTTGCTGGCTTCGGGAGGGTATCCTTGGATGGTGATCCAAATGCAGGACCGCGCCGAATATATGAGCGCGCTCGAAGCCGCGAGTGCTTCAGGAAATGTATCCCTTTTTGCAAGGTTTATCGCCGCAGGGCTTGGTGCATGATGAGTCAAAGAACCGATGCAGCCTGTGTCTTGAATGCTAATATTTAGGCCGCCAATTGATTTGAACGAATAATTGAATGGACATATCGGATTGTGCAGCTGATTGTTTTCACTCATTTGACGGGTCCGGAAACCAAACCAAGCAACAGGAGCGCTATCAATGCTGACCAGACGACATTTTGTTGCAACATCGCTCGCCATTTTCTCTCAGCCAGTTTTCGGAGTGGCATCGGCGGCAGCCTCGCAATGGTCAGAGTGGGATGCGCAAGTGACGCCGATCAATTTTGATCCCGCAACATCCAATCCTTGGGGGCTGCACCCGCGTTTCCTGCCTCAGCGCGTGCAAACCAATCGAGCACTTGTTCCGGGTGACATCCATGTCGATGCTGTGGCACGATATCTGTATTTCATCGAAGACGGCGGCACGGCAATGCGTTACGGCGTAGCCATTGCCCGAGGTAATCTCTACGAGCCCGGTGTCTACACGATCAAGCGAAAGGCCAAATGGCCGCGCTGGACTCCCACCGCCGAAATGATTGAGCGCGACCCTGAGGAATATGCTCAATCTGCGGATGGTGTGCCCGGTGGACCGACAAACCCATTGGGATCAAGGGCGTTGTATTTGTACGAAGGTGGTCGCGATACATACTTGCGAATTCACGGAACACCTTACCCAAGATCCATCGGAGGTCGCGCAAGTTCCGGCTGCGTAAGGATGGCTATGCCGCATATCATCGGGCTCTATGATCGTGTCAGGGCAGGGTCCACGGCTCATCTCTATCCTCCCGAGCGGATTTTGACCGCGACCAGTTGACAGGCGTTTGTCAGGCGCGCGTACAGATCGGGCGCCCGTCAATTGTCCTGAGTGGCAGGAAGGTTGTTTCGACCGGCCCAACGTAGCGATACCAATAGCACCCGTCATCGGGCATGATTTTCACAGCGGTCAGGTCCTGACCCGGGGCCGCGATTTGGGCAACGGTGTCCGGAACTCGGGAGATCGTTCCGGGCTCGCTTTCTGCAGAAAGCGATGTTGTTTCTGTACAGGCGCTGACAAACAAAAGTGCGGCCAGTGCGTGCAGAGCTTTCTTGGAGGACATGGTGTTTAGCCCACGGTGATTGTCATTTGCAGTAGCTGATACCTTCGCATCGGCAGGTGATCACATCAATTCACCAAGAACTAAGCGATTGTTAGCGTTGCTTTTTTGTGCTCCGCTAATTCAATAAAAGCCAAGTTCGGCTTGAAGCGGCTTAGTAACGTGCCCAAGAAAATTGTTTTGCCACAATGATTTGATGATATGAGCCCGCCTTTGGGGCAAAATCCCTGCGCCAACGGTTACGACATGCCAGACGAAATATCCCTGATACAAAGCCTTTTGCGTGTTGACCTTCCAGCGCAGGAACCGGGCATAGGAAATATTTGAGTCGAGATACAAGAACAACCGGTTGGGATGGCAGGTATGAAACAGAGCAAGGATAGAGGGGCAATTTCGCGACGCAGAGTAATGGCCGCGTTTGCTGCGACGACGTTTTTACCCGCACCGGCCGTTTTGGCCCAGTCCGCGGAAACCGAAGGTACACGCCGCAATGTGTCGTCTTTCCGTGTTGCTAAATGGCAAGATCACTTCGATACGCTTAAGAACGGTGTGATCCTCTCCGATACACAGTCGAAAGTGTTACAATATTGGTCAGAAGACGAAAGTGTCTATCGGATGTATCCGACAAGCGTGCCGCTCACGGAAGACCTTACAAGGTTGGGCCACACCACGGTTATTCGCAAGGTCGAAGGGCCATCTTGGCGACCGACGCCGGCAATGAAAGAGCGCAATCCCGCATGGCCCGACTATGTAGGCCCGGGTCCTGAGAATCCTCTGGGGACACATGCGCTCTACCTGAGCTGGCAATATTACCGCATCCATGGCACCAATGACACGCGCAAAATCGGTAGAAGATCCTCAAACGGCTGCATTGGCTTGTACAACGAGCAGATCGCGGATCTGTTCGAACTGGCCACCGTGGGCACGCAAGTAAAACTGATCTGACCTTGGTCAAGGCGACTTTCTGAGTCGGAAGCTAAAGTCCGATAACTGAAAATCATGTGAAAAACTGAGATGGATAAACTTACACTCTTGATAGGCGGAGTAGTGATCGCAGGCGCTGCCGGCTTCGTCTACAATCTTAATCAACAACCATCAGGTCACTCTATGACGCCTCCTGATACATCAGCGCTATCCCCCGGCGATCCAATTGAAGACGTCAAATTGCCAGAGCAATTCGGCCAATTGGCAACGGTCGGCAAGGTAGCGTTCGACGCGAAGTGCGCTGCGTGCCATGGTGCGAATGCAACTGGCCTGGAAGGGTTGGCTCCTCCGCTGGTGCACAAAATATACGAGCCCAGCCACCATTCGGATGAAGCCTTCTATCGTGCGGCGCAGAACGGCGTTCAGGCACACCATTGGCAGTTCGGCAACATGCCGCCGGTCGAAGGCTTGACCCGCGCGGACGTAAAAGGCATCGTTTCGTATGTTAGGGAATTACAGCGCGAGAACGGGATAAACTGAACCGTGAAACGCAAGGCAGGCAGGGCAATCGGGTACTGGATTCTGGCGGTAAGCATCTTTATCGCCGGATTTCTGGTCGTATCGGAACCTGCATTCGCCCACGGCAACGACGGCACGATGCACGCACCGCTTGTAATTGAAACACCGGATCCTGAGCACGTTGAAAATGGTCATCCTGGCCATTGCCACGGCGGTTCATTTTGCAATGGTGTTGCGATGGCCGTAGTGCCGCCAGCAGCACCCGAGTTGGCCTCGAGGATGGATCGTCAAACCCTTGCAGCGGGCCACTTCCGGGCGTTGGCCGTCTATTTCTTTGACCCACCTCCGCCGCGCATCCTGTCCTGATTGACCAAACCTTGCCCCAATTGGGCGCATTGAATCAGACATACAGGATAAGACAATGACCTTTTTGAAACTGACAACAGGCGCCGCATTGGCGTCGATTATCGCTGTGACAGCGCTGGCGCACGGCGGTGCCACGGGCATCGTGAAGGAACGCATGGACGGCATGTCCGCACTGAAGAATAGTATGAAAACCCTTACGCCAATGATGCAGGGCAAAACCCCCTATGACGCCGATGTGGTCCGGCGCGAGGCGGAACAGATCGGTCGCCATGCAGGCGATAGCATGACCCGGCTATTCCCGGACGGCTCTGGCGGCAAACCCTCAGAGGCCAAACCGGAGATTTGGTCAGATTGGGATGAATTCTCAGAACTTGCCGAACAGTTGCACACCTATTCCCAAGGATTGGAATTGGCGGCCGAGAACGGGCTGATGGTGGCAGGAACAGGGCAGGGTGCCAGCATGATGGGCGGCGAATCCATGATGGGTGGTGGTTCTATGATGGGTGCCGGGATGATGGACGGCAGTCCAGATCAGGCACAACTTTCTGAAATGCCGGCAGATGGTGTGTTCATGATGCTGAGCCAGACATGCTCAGCTTGTCACACGCAATTTCGGTCGGAATAGGAATGCGTCATGAGACCGATATTCCGATTGGGCCTTGCTGCCGCCGCAACGGCGTCAGCGGGACTTGTTGCCGTGATGGCTTGGCCGATTGGCCAGCCGTTGCAATCGCTCGACATTCAGGGTGACGTTAACCGTGGGGCTTATCTGGCAAGGGCAAGTGGCTGTATCGCTTGCCACACAGATTTTGCCAAAGGGCGCGCGCCCTTGGCCGGCGGGTTGGAGTTGGATACGCCGTTCGGCACGCTCTATTCACCGAATCTGACCACAGACCCCAATCACGGGATCGGTGATTGGACCATCGAGGAGTTCGCCCGCGCCGTACGTCAGGGTGTGTCGCCCGATGGACAACCCTATTACCCGGCCTTTCCTTATCCGTTCTACGCCAACTTCACGGATCAGGACATCGCCGATCTCTGGGCTGCATGGCTAACGGTTCCACCGGTAGCGGAACCGTCAAAAGAGCAGGAAATGGCGTTCCCCTTCAATCAGCGGTGGGGCTTGAAGCTGTGGCGAGCGGCTTTTCTTAAACCGCCCCGGACCGATCCTGTGCCAGGTAATGATGATGTATGGAACCGGGGCCGTTTACTGGTCGAAGGTGCCACGCATTGTGCGGCCTGCCACACAGGGAGGAACCTGGCTGGCGCAAGAAATTCGGACACCGAACACTTCAAGGGAAGCGACTCTCTGCCGGGCGGTGACAAGGCGCCGGCCATCGATTTTGAAACCCTGCAAATGCGGGGTTGGACAGTCGACAGCTTGGCCTATGCCCTGCGTACCGGCATCATGCCTGACGGCGATGTGTTCGGTGGCGCCATGGGTGAGGTCGTAAACTATGGGACCAGTTTTCTGACAGACGATGACCGGAAGGCGATGGCAACCTATCTGCTGGATGTGCACGACGGGGGATAATCTAGTGAGAGATCAAGTATTCTTTGGAAGGAAACCTTCATGAAGCTCAATCGCAGGCAATTCGTTGCAGGCACGTCGGCACTGCTCGCGGTGCCGGCTCTCGGGAGGGCGGCCACCGCCCCCCGAATAATCGAGGCGCGTTCAGGATTGGCACGTGTTGCCCCCGACAGCTATCCTGAAACCGAGATATGGGGATATGATGGCGGTGTTCCGGGCCCCGAAATTCGTGCCCGGCAGGGCGAAACGGTTCGCCGGACACTCCTGAACTCATTGCCTCAGCCTACAGCAATCCATTGGCATGGGCTGCGGGTTCCAAACAACATGGATGGGGTGCCGGGTCTTACACAGGAGGCTGTACCAACAAGCGGCGAGTTTCAGTATGATTTGCCTTTGAAGGATGCGGGAACCTTCTGGTACCACTCTCATAACCAGTCAACGGAACAAGTGGCCAGGGGCCTTTACGGCGCGTTCATCGTCGACGAAACGGACCCGCCGGACACGGATCGTGACATTACGATCCTGCTGGATGACTGGAGGTTGGGTCAGGATGCCCAAATCGTCGATGATTTTGGCGCGATGCATGACTGGACGCATGCAGGCCGAATGGGAAATTACGTTCACGCGCACATATCGCCCATGACAGAAGTTTTGACGAACCAACGTTTGCGACTTCGAATGGTCAACGTGGCAACTGATCGGATCATGTATGTCTCAGTAGGTGGCGCAAACGGGAAACTGGTCGCTTATGATGGCATGCCTGTAAGGCAGCCAGAGGATTTTAAAACCCTTATTTTCGGGCCTGCACAGCGAGCAGACTTAATTGTTGATGTCACAGCGGAATCGAACGAAGCCGTTCAAATAACTCTTCACGAACGCGATGAATCGTTTGTCATCGCTGAGATCCCGGTTTCGGGAAGCGGCACATCTGCTAACCGCGGTGTGATCGCAGCCCTGCCACCCAACCCTGCTTCTTTTCTCGAAGATGTTTCTGACGCTTTGACAGTTCCATTGGTGATGGAAGGCGGGGCGATGGGCGGGCTGCGTCAAGGCACTTTTAACGGCCAAGTCATGAGCACCAATGAATTGGTTCAGGAAGGGCAGATCTGGACATTCAACGGTGTCGCCGGGTTACCTGAAAACCCGCTTGCTGCCGTTTCGCGTGGCGACATAGTCCGGATTCAGATGCAGAACGACACCGTCTTTCCGCACGCGATGCACTTGCACGGGACGCACTTCCAGGAAGTTCTGCCGAACGGCAGCCTGGGGCCGCAGCGGGACACAATCCTGGTTGACCGGATAGAAACGCGGGAGATTGCGTTCGTTGCGGATAACCCGGGGGACTGGCTGTTTCATTGCCACATGCTGTCGCATCAGGCCGCTGGTATGAAGACCTGGCTGAGCGTGGCGTGATGAACAAGAGCGCGGCGAAATGGGTGTCACTGGCTGCTGTAGTGATCATTGTCGCGGTCGCTGGCTGGGGCCTTAGTGGGCGTGCGCAGAACAGTGCATCGGCGGATTCGGCACGTGGTGCAGTTTTGTACGCCGAAAACTGCGCGTCATGCCACGGGGCAAATTTGGAGGGTCAGCCGGATTGGCAAACACCCGGTGCAGATGGCGTACTACTGGCACCCCCGCATGACCGAACAGGGCACACTTGGCATCACAGCGACAAGCTGTTGTTCGATTATACAAAGCTTGGCGGGGACCAAACACTAAAACAGATGGGTGTCACTGACGTCAAAAGCGGTATGCCAGGTTTCGGGGACACTCTGTCGGATCAGGAAATCTGGGACATCCTTGCCTTCATCAAGGAAAGTTGGCCGAATCGGGAACGCAAGCTGCAAGAGCAGCGCACCGAGGCAGAACAAACGGAAGGAAACTGATGTGAAACGAATATTTGCAGGCTTAATCGCCGTCGCCATGTCGATTGGTGCTCCTATGGCGAGCGCTGACGAGTTGACTGAAGCCGATGTGAAGCGGCTGGCTCTCGAAGCCATTCTGGAAAACCCGGAGGTCATCATGCAGGCGGTGGAACTGCTTCAACAGCGCGAAGATAAGGCAAAAGCCGAAGCAATTGGAAACGTCTTGGAAAACCAGCGTGAATTGCTTGAACAGGATCCGAATGCACCCGTCATCGGAAATCCTGAAGGTAATGTAACAGTTGTCGAGTTCTTTGACTATAACTGTCCATATTGCAAACGCGCTGCACCTGTCGTGAAAAGCGTGATAGCAGGTGATTCCGATGTGCGAGTTGTCTATAGAGAATGGCCCGTACTCGGAGAAGGTTCCGTCTTCGCAGCACGCGCTGCGCTTGCCGCACGAAACCAGGGAAAATATGAAGAGTTTCATTGGGCGCTTATGGCTCTGAACGGCCGTGCCAACGAGGCCAGTGTCCTGAAAGTAGTTCGGGAACTTGGCCTAGACGAGGATCAATTGCGCGCAGATATGGAGGCGCCGGAAGTCGACGCGCATATTCAGGTGTCCATGGAATTGGCCCGGCAGCTTGGATTCAGTGGCACCCCTTCATTTGTGATTGGTGATGCGCTTGCCCCGGGGTTGATCGCGGAAGATGAAATGACCCGACTAATCGAGGCTGTCAGGGACGCAAGGTAGAGCCAACGGGGGCGACAGCATGTGCTCCCCCAATTTTCATGCGACCGTGGCTTCGTATCCCTCGGATTTCAGAGCTGAAAGGATACGATCAAGTGGATTGGTGCTTAAGACACGTACCGTCCGGTTTTCCATGTCAAAGTCCAACTGTGCAGAAGAATCCACCGTGGCAACGGCTTTTTCAATAGCTGACTTGCAATGCCCGCAGCTCATTTCTGGGGTATTTAGGGTCGTCATGAGTGTTTGCTCCTGCATTCCGTTGTCCCGGCTAGAGTATTCCAGCACAGGAAGGTCAAGTCGTGATTATTGGATCCCCAAGATTAGCAGGAAAATAGTCAACCGCATCCCTTGACCTTCCACTTGCTGGAACCCTTATGTTGCCCGTCAGCAGAATATTAGTGGTGACAATATGACTGAAATTTCACATGTACGGTTTCAAGTTCAGGGTATGAGCTGTGCTTCTTGCGTAGGGCGCGTCGAGCGCGCGTTGAAAGATGTGCCAGGGGTAGATGCCGCTTCGGTTAATCTCGCCAGCGAAAGCGTTCAGGTCGATTTCCGCGATCCAGCCGATAAAGCGGCCATTGCTGATGCGTTAAACAGCGCCGGATATCCGGCACGGACGGAAGAGGTAACGCTGGATATTCAGAACATGTCCTGCGCATCGTGCGTGGGGCGCGTTGAACGGGCATTGCAAGCAAATGATGGCGTCTTGTCCGCGTCGGTCAATCTGGCCACCGAAAGTGCAACTGTGCGTTATGTTGAGGGAGTCACAACACCCGAAGCCATCGCGGCGCTTGCGGCATCTGCTGGCTATCCGGCGAGCCTGCGATCCGCGACGCAGACCGAACCACAAGACCGCAAAGCCGAAGAGATTCGCCAATTGGCCCGGCGAACAAGTTTTGCCGCTTTGCTCGCTTTGCCGGTATTCATTCTTGAAATGGGCTCGCATGTTATTCCGGGCACGCACCACCTGATAGCGAGCACGATCGGTATCCAGAACAGCTATTACCTGCAATTCCTTCTGACCACGATCGTTCTTTTTGGCCCAGGATTGCAGTTCTATACCAAGGGATTCCCTTCCTTGGTCAAAGGCGCGCCGGACATGAACTCTCTGGTGGCCCTGGGTACTTCGGCGGCATATGGGTTCTCACTGATCTCGACCTTTGCGCCGGGTATTCTTCCGGCCGGAACCGCAAACGTCTACTACGAGGCCGCAGCGGTGATCGTGGTTCTCATATTGCTTGGGCGGTTCCTAGAGGCGCGCGCCAAGGGCCGAACTGGTGAAGCGATCCGAAAACTGGTCGGTCTGCAGGCAAAAACAGCGCGTGTTGAGCGCGACGGATCGGCTATTGAGCTTCCGATCGAGCAGATCGTTGTTGGGGATATTGTGCACGTTCGACCTGGCGAGAAGATCGCGGTGGATGGTGCCGTAATGACCGGCGCGTCATATGTCGATGAAAGCATGATCACCGGCGAGCCGGTTCCCGTCGAAAAGACGGAAGGTGCAACTGTGGTCGGCGGAACAGTCAATGGCGCGGGCGCATTAACGTACCGGGCCGAAAAGATCGGCGCAGACACTATGTTGGCCCAGATCATTCAGATGGTCGAACAAGCACAAGGTGCCAAGCTTCCGATTCAAGGCCTGGTCGACCGCATCACGCTGTGGTTCGTGCCGGTAGTGATCGCTGTGGCCGTTGTGACTGTGCTGGTTTGGATGTTGTTCGGACCCGATCCCGCGCTCAGCTTGGCGTTGGTAGCCGGGGTTGCGGTACTGATCATTGCTTGCCCCTGCGCCATGGGGTTGGCCACACCCACCTCAATCATGGTCGGCACCGGCCGCGCGGCCGAGATGGGCGTCCTGTTCCGAAAGGGCGACGCCTTGCAAATGCTGCAGGAAACCACCGTTGTTGCGGTGGACAAGACGGGGACTTTGACCGAAGGGCGTCCGGAGCTAACCGACCTGATTGTGGCCGAAGGAATGACCGAGGAGGAGGTTCTGCGCCTTGTTGCTGCCGTTGAGGTCACATCCGAACATCCGATCGCCACGGCCATCGTGCGCGCGGCTGAAACCCGTGGTCTGGAGCTTCCGAAGCCAGAAGACTTCACGTCGATCACCGGTTACGGGGTAAGCGCCTCAGTCGAAGGTCATACAATCCTGATCGGGGCCGACCGCCTGATGAGTCGCGAAGGGGTTGAAATGGGCGCGTTGACTGATCGGGGCGCTGAACTCGCAATCAACGGAAAGACTCCACTTTATGCCTCCGTAGACGGATTTATTGCAGCCGTCATCGCCGTGGCGGACCCAATCAAGACCACCACGCCAGACGCAATTGAAGCTTTGCACGGACTGGGGCTGAAAGTAGCGATGATTACCGGCGACAATACCGCTACTGCCAAATCCATCGCGGCGCAGCTTGGCATCGATCATGTCGTGGCCGAGGTTCTGCCCGAGGGTAAAGTATCCGCGTTGCAAGATCTGCGCTCAAATGGTGGAAAACTGGCCTTTGTGGGTGATGGCATCAATGATGCCCCCGCTCTGGCGGCGGCTGACGTAGGAATTGCGATCGGGACAGGCACTGACATCGCCATCGAGGCGGCTGATGTCGTTCTTATGTCAGGCGACCTGACAGGCGTGGTCAACGCCTTCGACATTAGTCAGCGCACGATGCGTAACATCCGCCAAAACCTGTTCTGGGCTTTCAGCTACAACACGCTGCTCATACCTGTCGCCGCGGGGGTGCTCTATCCGTTTGGCGGCCCGTTGCTGTCGCCGGTTCTGGCTGCAGGTGCCATGGCTCTGTCCAGTGTATTTGTTCTGACCAACGCGCTGCGGTTGCGCTGGGTAAAGCCGATCAAAGTTGGGCGAGATCAGATCTCGCAGAGCACCGAGCAGACGCTGCGATCAGCGCCTGCCGAATAGAATGGGAGAACCACTGTGAATATCGGAGATGTAGCAGAACGTTCGGGTCTGCCTGCCAAAACCATCCGCTATTACGAGGATATCGGATTCATCAAACCCAGGCGCAGCCTGAATGGATATCGCCATTTTGACGAAAAGGAGCTGCACAAGCTGGCCTTCATTGGGCGAGCCCGTTCTTTGGGCTTCACCATTGAGGATTGTCGCTCGCTACTGGCGCTATACGAGGATAAAGAACGCGCAAGCGCAGACGTGAAAGAAATCGCCAAACAAAACCTAAATGAGATAGATGCCAAGATTACAGACTTGAAGGCCATGCATGCAACACTGACTCATCTTATTGATGAATGCGCCGGTGACCATCGCCCTGACTGCCCGATCTTAAAAAAACTCGGCCAGTCTTAGCTGCGCTCGTCTATAAACTGCCTTCAGTTTTGGCAGTTTGTGATTTGCACTCGCGGAAATCTGCCTTTTAAAATGCAGCGCTTCAAATCACCTGCTTTTTTTTACCGCCTGGCTTGCACACACGCCACGAACGCACTACGTGCCCAGAATGGATTGTGAGTTTGTCTCAGTGTTGCGAATGACGTTATTAACATGCGTCTGCTTGGCGATGACGTTCGTCGGGACCGTTGCTGTTGCGAGCAGTGACGTGAAAAGCAGTAACACCCATGACCGTTACGGTTTGTCACTCTTTGCTAAGTTATCAGATTTCAAACACGACCATAGCGGTTTGCATCCTACGACCGGCCAATTCCACGCGGATGACCACGTGAATCATAACGGAGAATGCAATTCGGGCATCTGTTGCGTTGGTGAATATCCGGCCCATGTTGGTCTTTCGTTATTGGCCGCAGCTTTTGGGCAGCAAAACCATAACATGGCTACGGACACCCATATCTCCCAAGAGCCTCTGACTCCCGATCGTCCTCCCCAAATCTCCTAACATCCAAAGGCCCGCAAGCGCGGGTTTTCATGTTGATTCGGTTCGAGCAATCACTGCGACCGTCAGGAGATTACTATGCGTGGAAGATATGCGGCACTATCAGTTCTTGCCTTGGCGTTTGGCCTGGGTGGAGGTGTCATTCTTGAAAGACTATACTTGAATCCAATCGATCAGGGGCAGTCGAACGAACCAGAAGTTCTCTATTGGGTAGCACCGATGGACCCGAATTTTCGGCAGCCAGAACCTGGAAAATCGCCGATGGGTATGGACTTGATCCCAGTATATTCTGGGCAGGAACCTTCTGGCGACCCAGAAGAAGTCACCCTGAGTTCCGCCGAAATCAACGCAATTGGCGTGCGAACTGCGGTTGCACGCATGACGGATATCGAGCCTCGTATTGAGACGGTAGGTTTCGTCGGCTTTGACGAACACTTAACCAGCCACGTTCATACGCGCGTTGAAGGTTGGATTGAGGAACTGAAAGTTCGCGCGGTCGGTGATCGCGTTGAGAAGGGGCAAGTTCTATTCGAACTCTTTTCGCCGCTGATTGCAGCTGCGACCGGCGATCTTGTACGCGCAGTCGAAGCTGGTGACCCGCGTATTTTGAACGCGGCGCGCAATAAGTTGATCAGCCACGGTATGTCCGCACGTCAGGTTGCAGAGATCGAGGCAGGCGGTGAGTTGGTTCGAAATGTGCAAATTGAAGCGCCTCAAAACGGTGTTGTCATAGCGCTGAATGCCGCCGATGGAATGTACCTGCAGCCTGGTACACTTGCGTTTTCGGTCACCGATCTTTCCGAAGTATGGCTGATCGTCGATGTATTCGAACGAGATATTGCGCGTTTGTCGGAGAATATGCGCGCGATAGCAAGATTCGAGCACCTACCCGGTCGCATCTTCGAAGGCGACATCGACTATGTTTACCCTGAGCTTGATCCGCAAACCCGAACTCTTCCCGTAAGGCTGAGTTTCGATAACTCCGATGGCGTGCTGCGGCCAGGAATGTTTGGCAGTGTCAGCCTTATACCAGATGAAAGCCGGAATGTTCTCACCGTTCCATCAGAGGCGTTAATTCGTACCGGTTCGGCGGAACGTGTCATCTTGAAAACAGGCGAGGGTACTTTTCGCCCGAGATTGGTGACCACAGGTCTTCGAGATAGTTTCGGCGAGGGGGGACGAACAGAAGTTCTACAAGGGCTTGAACCCGGCGAGGAAGTTGTCGCATCCGCACAGTTTCTAATCGACAGTGAAAGTGCTTTGAGCGCCGGCTTCACGCGTATGGCGCCAACGGATACCGAACCGGCACGCGGGGCAGGTACCCTGATTTCACTCGATGCTGAAAATCGTATGGCAACTGTTCGTCACGACGTTCTCGAAAGCCTCGATTGGCCCGCAATGACTTCGGAGTTTCCGGTGAAGTCTGGTGTTTCACTCGACCGTTTGAGTGCAGGCGACGCAGTTGCTTTCGTGATCGCGCGGGGTGCGGATGGGCTTCTGAGCCTGATGGAGCTTGCGCCGGACGATGGTATAGCCGGAACTGGTGCCGGTGTCGCGCGCGCCGTCACTTCCGACGGCAAATTGACGCTTGAGCACGGACCGATCCCCGAGCTCGGTTGGCCGGCCATGACAATGGATTTGCCTGTAGTGGGAGTAAGTCTAACAACCGTGCCGATCGACATGCCAATTGAGTTTGATCTGGCTGAGGGGGAAGGAGGAATGTTCTCGATTGTAGCAGTTCGCGAAGAGGGCTCTACGCCGACCGATTCCGTTGAACCCGAAGAAACCGACACGCCTTCTGCTCCACCGATTGTAGCCACCGGCACGATCAACCTCGTTAATGTTGAGGCGGGAACTGCGACTATCACACACGGGCCGATGACTGAGATTGGCATGCCGGGAATGACCATGGATTTCCCATTAGACCCAACACTGGACACAAGCATGCTCGAAGTTGGTCCTGAAATGACTCTGACTTTCGCGCGCGAAGATGGGATTACAATGGTGTTGGCTGGGGCAACCCCTATCGCGCCGCCGCTTCAGGTTTCTGGTCGGATTAACAGTATCAACCCAAACGCGCGTACCGCGAATGTAACACACGGTCCAATGACCGAGATCGGTATGCCGGGTATGACAATGGATTTCCCGGTTGCGGAAGGGGTCGACGTTTCGAACTTGCCTGTGGGGATTGGTGTTTCTTTGATCCTTCGCCGCAATCCTGACTTTTCGATGACTCTGTTAGAGGTCACACTTGATGGGAGTGTTACGCAGTGATCACGGCCATCATTCGTTCTTCTCTCGCCAACAGGTTCGTCATCTTAGCCCTCGCATTCATGATGGGAGTTGCGGGTATTTGGGCCATTCGCGAGACACCGGTTGATGCAATCCCGGATCTGTCGGATGTCCAGGTAATTGTTCGCACGCCATATCCCGGGCAAGCACCTCAAGTTGTCGAAAACCAAATAACATATCCACTTGCGACAGCCTTATTGGCCGTACCCAGTGCAAAAGACGTTCGCGGGTTCTCGTTCTTTGGAGATAGCTTTGTATATGTCGTCTTTGAAGACGGAACGGACCTCTATTGGGCTCGGTCGCGTGTGCTCGAATATTTGGGCCAGATTACCGGCAGCTTGCCCGAAGGCGTGTCTCCACAACTTGGCCCTGATGCGACTGGGGTGGGGTGGATTTATCAGTATGCGCTGGTTGACGAAACAGGAAATCATGATCTGGCGCAGCTCAGGACTCTGCAGGATTGGTTTCTGAAATATGAATTGCAAGCCGTGGAAGGCGTCTCAGAAGTTGCAACCATCGGCGGAATGGTCAAACAGTACCAGGTCGTCGTCGACCCAAACAAACTACGTGCCTATGACATAACACTTGCGCAACTGAGGACGGCTATTCAGGCGGCCAACCGCGAGACGGGCGGCAGCGTCATTGAGATGGGTGAAGCCGAATTCATGGTCAGGTCCTCGGGCTACATTGACGAATTGTCAGACCTTGCAAGCGCGCCGTTGATGGTCAACGAGCGTGGCGCCGCTCTGACGCTGGGAGACGTCGCTGAAATCCGCCTGGGGCCTGAAATGCGCCGTGGTGTCGGAGAACTCGACGGGCAAGGAGACGCGGTTGGCGGAGTGGTCATCCTGCGATGGGGCGGGAACGCGTTGGCGACCATCAAAGCGGTGGAAGCGCGCATCGAAGAGTTGCGTTCAAACCTGCCGGAAGGGGTCGAAATCATAACGACCTACGACCGATCTGGTGTGATCGAGCGCGCTATCGATAACCTCCAGAAGAAATTGACGCAGGAATTCATCGTCGTTGTTCTTGTGTGCGCGGCTTTTCTACTTCATCTGCGGTCATCCCTGGTGATTCTTCTGTCGCTCCCGCTGGGAATCTTTGCCGCATTTATTCTGATGAAGGCGCAAGGAGTAAACGCAAACATCATGTCGCTCGGCGGCATAGCCATCGCTATTGGTGCGATGGTCGACGCATCGATTGTGATGATCGAGGCGATGCACAGGCGGTTGGAAAAAGAAAAGCTCACAGCAGAGAACCGATGGCGGATTGTGCAAGAGTGCGCTTCTGAGGTGGGACCAGCCCTTTTTTATTCTCTGGCGATCATCACGGTTAGTTTTTTGCCTGTCTTCGTGTTGGAAAATCAGGAAGGTAGGCTCTTCTCGCCACTCGCTTATACCAAGACCTACGCCATGGCAGCTGCGGCCATCCTTTCGATAACGCTGGTCCCGGTTTTGATGGGTTACTTTGTAAGGGGGCGTATTCTACCTGAGCGAAAAAATCCGCTAAATCGTTTGGTCGTGTTCGTGTATCGCCCATTTCTGGACGCGGCAATTGCCTGGCCTTGGGCGACAACGCTGTTGGCCGGCGTTCTGGTGGCGTCCATGTGGTACCCTTACCAGAGAATTGGCTCTGAATTCATGCCCGAGTTGAACGAGGGCGATTTTCTCTACATGCCGAGCTTCTACCCCGGGATCTCGACGGGAAAAGCCCGTGAGGTGCTGCAGCAGACCAACCGCCTGATCGCGACCGTGCCTGAAGTCGAAACTGTTCACGGTAAAGTTGGGCGTGCGGAGACTGCAACCGATCCAGCACCACTGACAATGGTGGAGACCACTATCCAACTCAAGCCGGAAAAAGAATGGCGACCGGGCATGACAATGGAGAAAATCCGGAATGAGCTTGATCGTATCGTTCAGATTCCGGGCGTCACAAATGTTTGGATCCAACCTATCAAGAACCGCATCGACATGCTTGCAACGGGTATCCGTACACCTGTCGGTGTCAAAATATCTGGCACGGACTTGGAGGTCATTACAGATATCGGGATCGAAGTAGAACGTGCGGTCGCCGATATTAAAGGAACGGCTTCCGCATACGCAGAGCGGCCTGTTGGCGGGCGTTTCATCGAAATCGACGTCAAACGAGATGCCGCCTCCCGATACATGATGAGTGTTCGAGAAGTTCAGGACGTAGTGCAGACCGCAATTGGCGGTATGCAAGTGTCGGAATCTGTGGAGGGGCTGGAGAGGTTTCCTATAAACCTACGGTACCCTCAAGCATTGCGAGACAGCCCGGAACGGCTCGAAAATCTGCCTGTTGTCACACCATCGGGTGCTCATGTGCCACTGTCCGCTCTCGCCGATATTCGAATAGTTGACGGGCCGGGAATGATACGATCAGAGAACGCGCGACGAACTGGGTTTGTGTTCATCGACATCGCGGGGCGCGACCTGGGCGGCTATGTGGCCGAAGCACAAGAGGTGGTTGCAGAAAAGGTCGACCTGCCTCCAGGTTATTCGCTGACTTGGTCAGGGCAGTATGAGTACATAGAGAGAATGCAGGACAGGCTGACGATCGTTGCTCCTGCAACCCTGCTAATTATCACGCTCATGCTTTTCCTGGCGTTCAATCGGGTGATTGAGGTCGGGATAATTCTTGCGGCGCTTCCGGTCGCATTGGCAGGTGGGGTTTGGTTCCTGTGGTATCTTAACTTCGATATTTCGATAGCTGTGCTCGTGGGTTTCATCGCGCTGGCGGGAGTTGCCGTGGAAACAGCGATTGTCATGTTGCTGTACCTCAATCTTGCTTGGGAGAAACGTCGTGGGCTGGCGCAATCGGAACAGCGAAAGCTTACACGTAACGATATCGAAGACGCGGTGTTCGAAGGAGCCGTTCTTCGGGTTCGGCCGAAGGTAATGACTGTAGCCACGATCTTTGCAGCACTGATACCCATCATGTACGGCACCGGTACAGGCTCTGAAATCATGCAGCGTATCGCGGCGCCGATGATTGGGGGCATGGTGACAGCGACGCTTCTTACGCTTTTCGTCATTCCCGCAATATTCGTGATTTGGAAACGGCTCGCGCTCAATCGCGTGAACCGAGAGATTTCCCACACGATCCAGGAAGTGCCCCCTGCGCTTCCGGCAGAATAATACCCACAACCTTGAAACAGGAGCATCTGATGAGAACTTTGACTGCTATTGTGGCCCTATTGGCCGTGTCGACGACAACCAGCATCGCGCAAACGAACCACGGCATGGACCATTCCAACATGTCCGTGTCCTCCGAACAGATGGAAGGGGCGATTCACGCAAAAGCTATGGTGAACTCAATTGGCGACGAAACCGCTAACGTCAGCCATGATCCGATCCCCGAGATCGGGTGGCCCGCGATGACGATGGATTTGCAGCTTCTTGAGAATGCCCAGATGATGGGTGAGATTAGCGCCGGTGACGAAGTCACACTGATGTTGGTCAAAAGCGATGGTGGTATGTATGCGATCGGCGCGATCATGAAAAACTGAGTCTGTTGATGCGGCAGCTATTCACCAATGATGTGATTGTTCACCGTTTCAAGGACTGTAGGAAATTCTATGAACTAAGAGAAATGGAGTAGGAGCCACTCAAGAACCAAATCATATTTCAACGATCTGTGGCTCTGCTCATAAGTTATCAGTCCATTGTCGGTTAAAGGCGCTTTAAGCAATTCGTTGACTGATTGAAGCCCCAAAGCTCAGAAAATCTTCCGGCTATTCTGAAAGAACAGAGCAATCCAGGCAAGCAGTACACAAACTGCCAACGCTTCGGTATCTCCGGCCCGCGCCACTGCAGTTATACTTGCGCTAAATTCTGGAGCTGCTTGCGCGGCCCAGTGGAAATCTGACCGACAATCAAATTTCACCTAAAACATTTCACAATTGGAATGTGTGTACTACATTGTCGCCGAGATGACTTCATGCGGCCATTCAACGGACCAGCATCGAATTGTCTGGGGCGTTGCCTTGTTGGTTTTTGCTCCAGTCGAAAACGCAGCGCGGAGCGGTCAAAATGAGGATATCTCCAGGGCGACAACTTGGGAAAACGATACGACATGACGGCTAACACAAGAGAGCACTGGGACGATGTCTATGGCGAGAAGTTTGACACCCAATTGAGTTGGCACGAGGACGATCCAGAGATATCGCTTGAACTCATCGAGTTGATCAGAGTGTCTAAGCCTTCATCCGTCATCGACATTGGCGGAGGTACATCTCGTCTTGCTGGAGCGTTGCTTGCGAAGGGGCTCCATGACGTGACAGTTCTCGATCTATCGCAGGTCGCGTTGGACACGGCCCGGGAACGGTTGGGGCGCGCCGCTGAAACAGTCACGTGGATTTCCGCAGATATAACTTCTTGGGTCCCCGATCGCAGATATGACGTCTGGCATGATAGGGCGGTTTTTCACTTTCTCGTGGATACATCGCAACGCGCGGCCTATCTGGAAAGCGTGAAGAGAGGGGTAAGAATTGGCGGCCATGTGATCATTGCTACGTTTGCACTTGATGGGCCGGAGACTTGCAGTGGTCTCCCGGTCGCCCGCCATAGTCCGAGCGATATCGCCGTGCTTTTCGAGGAACATTTTGAACTCGTCGCGCATCGCCATCACCTGCACCAAACCCCTTGGGGGGAAAGTCAGTCTTTCCAGTTCAGTGTTCTCCGCCGCTGCGTTTGAGCCCACACCTGAGACTGGCCCAAAGCGGTGCGCTTCCAATAAGCTTTCAGAACGTGCCGATTGTGTTAACAAGTTACGTTTGGCCCTCAAAAACTGGCAGAACCACCTTAGCGCACAAGCCGCCAGTTTCCCCGTTTAGCAATTCTATCGTGCCACCGTGGGACTGGATGATTGTACGTGCGATCGACAACCCCAAGCCGGTTCCGCCAGTTTCTCGCGAGCGTGATGTTTCAAGCCGCACGAAAGGGTCGAATACCGCGTCAAGCATATGCTCCGGGATGCCGGGGCCTTGGTCCTGAATCAATATTTTTGCCTCATTCCTCTCTTGCGTGACCAAGATGTTGGCCCGGGCACCATACCGGCAGGCGTTTTCAATTACATTGCGCAAAGCGCGCTTCATTAGCATCGGCCGAAGTGTGACAGCTGGATTGTCTGCTACCACTACTTCGACAGTGTTACCGGCTTGGATAAGATCCTCAGCCGCTTTGGTTACGAACTCACCAATTGGAACGGTACTTGAAGGTTCTCGCGTGGCTACGCCCTTGGCGAATGACAGGGTGGAGTCCACCATTTCCTGCATTTCTTCGATGGTCTCGATCAAATGGTCACGTGTCTCGTCCTCGTCCACCAGTTCGGCGCGAACTCGCAATCCTGTCAGTGGTGAACGCAAATCGTGACCCAGCGCTCCCAATAGTCTGGTCCGATCAGCAACATAGCGGGTCAGCCTGTCACGCATACGGTTGAACGCCTGTGTTAAACCTTGCACCTCAGTCGGCCCGGAAACCGTCAGCTCGTGGACGTCTTCACCGCGACCGAACTGGTCTGCGGCGAGTGAAAGGCGGCGCAAAGGGCCGGTTAGCCTTGTCAGTAGAAACCAAATGGCTGCACCAAGAATCAGAGTTGCAGTGAACCCGAAGCTGACAAAGGATTGCCAAGGCCATTGCAATGGTGGGTTGTGGAACCGGGTATCAACGTTGAGCCATTGATCGGTCGTCAGAGCGATCGACAGCTGCATTTCAACTGTGGATACGTCATCACGCATCATTGCCATGTGCATTTCAGCCATCGTAGACGGAAAACC
Source organism: Ruegeria sp. YTSC106 (assembly GCF_059609765.1). Lineage (NCBI taxonomy): Bacteria > Pseudomonadati > Pseudomonadota > Alphaproteobacteria > Rhodobacterales > Roseobacteraceae > Ruegeria > Ruegeria sp. YTSC106. The sequence continues at coordinate 112,999 of NZ_JBXWMI010000010.1, read as the reverse complement.
TTCGGCCGGCAGCATATCGGGCGAGAACTCATGTAACTCGACCCTGATGGGGCGGTTTTCATAGCCCGGCAGAATTCTGCGAATTGTGTTTTCGACTGTCCCACCAGCGTTATGCCCGGTGTGATCGACCGCCGGCGTATTTGTAAGGCTGAAACGCACCAACGGAGAGCTCGCCGCTCGCAGGATCGCATCGTGCATCTCTGGTGGAGCATCTTCGATCAGTCGCGCGATGTTTGCGGCGCGTCCAGCCGTTTCCATACCAAGGGCCATGTGTACAGCCATCGAGCGTTCGTCGACAAAGAGCCACAGGCTGACCAGTTGCGCCGCAGCCAGCGCCGCGATGATCAAAAGGATAAGCTGACCGCGCAAGCTTTGAGCAAAGACTTTCATTCCGAAAGCTCGCGCACGTCAGTTGACAGGCAATAACCGCCACCTCTTACAGTTGTGATGAGTTTCGGCCGCGCTGGGTCAGCTTCGATCTTGCGGCGCAGGCGGCTGACCTGGTTGTCGATCGTACGATCGAACAGGTGAGGGCTGCGGCCGGCGGTCAAGTCCAGAAGCGCGTCACGTGACATCACCATGCGCGGCCGTTGCAGAAACTCGGCCAGCAGCCGGAAGTCGGCGGTTGTCAGGCTTTCTTCGGTTCCATCCGCCGCGGTCAGGGTGCGGCGGTCGGTGTCCAACACCCAGTCCCCGAATGCGATCTGTTTGCCCGCCAGGCCTCCAACTGGGCGCGCGTCGATATCGGTACGTCGCAGGATGGCTTTGATCCGTGCCAGCAATTCACGCGGGTTGAACGGCTTAGGCAGATAGTCATCGGCCCCGATTTCCAACCCTACTATACGGTCGGTGTCGTCACCCAATGCTGTCAGCATCAAGATTGGCGGCCCTCCGGCGGCGGATAGGCGGCGGCAAACCGAAAGACCGTCTTCGCCCGGCATCATGATATCCAGCACGATCAAGTCGAACCGCCCGGCTGCCAGTCGCGCGTCCATCTCGGAGGCGTCGCGCGCAGTGCTGGCCCGTAGCCCGTTCTTTTCAAGATAGCGGCTGACCGCATCGCGGATCTCGTGGTGATCGTCGACGACAAGGATATGCGATGTTTCTGTCATGGCGCGATCATAGGCCCCGGAGCTGAGCAAATCCCGGCTTTTTTGTATCGCTTTGTATCAGGCAGGCGGGTTGCGACAAGGCGATACAAACCAGACAGGGCAGGGGGGTAGTGGTGGGCCTGTCGAGGGCCATATGCTTGGTGTCGAAACAAAAACCAAGAGGTGAAAGTCATGAAACGCACGTTCAAGCTGGCCGCCGTAGCCTTGGCCGGGTCTTTGATGGCTCTGCCCGCACTTGCCGCAGGTCAGCATGGCAGCAGCGAGCAGATGCAGGGCCATCAGGGTGGCATGATGAAGGGTGCGCCCGACGGCATGAATGGCGATCACGCCGGTATGATGCAAAAGATGATGAAGATGCATGGCCAGATGATGGGTGGTATGCATGGCAAGGGCATGATGCGCGGCAACTGGCTGTTGGTTTTGGATATGGACGAGGACGGTCGCGTGAGCGAGGCTGAGATAGCCGAAGGTTTGAAGGCCCGGATGCAGGCGCATGACGTCGATAGTGATGGCAACCTGTCGATTGACGAATTCGAGGCGCTGCATTCCGGAGTGATCCGCGAAACCATGGTGGACCGATTTCAGCATCTTGACGCCAATGGCGATGGCGCGGTGACTGCCGGGGAAGTCGAGAAAGGCGCGAAGACAATGTCGCCTAAACACAGCGTGAAAGACCCAAAACCCGCGCCTAAAGCCCCTGAAACCAACAACTGAAACGCAACCGTGTAGCCGGGTCATCGCACTCGGCCACAAACCACTGAGGGACAAAGCGATGATGGGTTATGGCGCTGGAATGGGGTTTGGCATGATTTGGATGTTGCTGATTGCAGTGTTGATCGTTTTGGCGATCGTAGCGCTGGTCAAATACATCGCTAAGTGAACTCGGAATCCGTCACTCCCGTATTGGGGTGGCGAGCTATGTCATAGGAGGAACGAAAGCTGGAAGGCCTGCACAGCAATAGCCGTTTGGTTTTCATCGCGGTTTTGATCGCGTTGCTGATCGCCACCATCTGGTTGTGGCTGTCTGGCGCGTTGGATGCAGGACTATCGCGCGAAATCATTGCTGCGTGGGTGGGGTGGGCCGGCCCGTTCGGACCCGCTGTCATCATCGGCTTCATGACAGCCGCAGTGGTTGCCAGCCCAATTCCCAGCGCTCCGATCGCTGTCGCTGCCGGGGTGGCATATGGGCATGGGCTGGGAACCGCATTGGTTGCCATCGGGGCGGAGTTGGGGGCGCTGCTGGCGTTCCTGATAGCCCGTTGGTTGGGGCACGACGCGCTGCGCCGGTGGTTCGGCGACAAGCTGGACTTGGGGTTGCTTGGATCGCAGAATGCCCTGATGTTGACCGTGTTCACCAGCCGCCTGATGCCTTTCGTTTCTTTCGACATGGTCAGCTATGCCGCCGGTCTGACCCGGCTTCAGTTCTGGCGGTTCGCACTGGCCACCTTGGCTGGACTCCTGCCGGCCAGTTTCGTTCTGGCCCATCTGGGCAGCCAGATTACCGAAACCGCGACAGGCGGCACCAGCATTGCGGTTATCGGGCTTGGGCTGTTGACGGGGGCGCCGCTTATCTGGTTGGCTTGGAAACGTAAAACGCCACATGGCCTATCAGAAAACGATTTGAGCCAGATCAATGCGACCCGCCCAAGCGGTCCTAAACTGTTGGAGAATGGAGGAAACCCTAAGTGATCCGCGCACAATGGATATCAACTGCGACACGGCCGGCCCGAGCCATGGGCCGACTGCAGGTCCTGTTGATCTGTGCGTTGGTGGTTTCGATGCTGATCTCTGTTGTGCCGTCCCATGCCGGGCATGACATCGCGAAGGCCGCCACCCAGGCCGAGCTTGTGATCGATGACAGCGGTGGGTATCCCGCGTCTCATCCATCAGAAGAATTAGACTGCTCAGTGCACCCGGGCTGCTATGCGATGGCAGTTATGGCGGCACCTGAATTGCTCTCGATGCGTATTGCTACGCCCGTGGCGCCAGAACGGTTCCGACCACGCGCAAGCCTGCCGGTCGCACCACTACCACATCCGCCAAACCTGTCCTGAACGTGACCGGCAATGGCCCCGGATTCGCACCGGGGTCTTGCCCAAGCCGTTGATTGCGGCCCAACTCAGTTCAGGACACTTACCATGCTTACCATTCTGTACTTTTTCGTCACGGGCGCGGTGCTATTCGCACTGTTGCGCCTGGCCTGTGGCCCCTGCGTGATGGGGATACAAGAACATCAGCCGGGTGTTCCGGTGATAACCCTTGGCTGGGCGCTAAGCCTGTTTCTGGCCGCAACCTACCTGCTGTGCGTGGCGTTTGACCTGATCTTTCCAAGTTTTGCCATGTACCGGGCTTGGATCGGCCTGATGCCCGGAATGACCTGGCTCAGCCTGCCCTCATTCCTGTTGGGACTGTTATGGGCGTTTCTCTACGGCTGGTACGCCGCGTTGCTGCTCGGCGGACTGTTCAATGTCTTTGCGGCTCGCACAAAACTCAACTGATTGAAAGGACAAAGCCATGAAGGCCATCGCTCTGACCCTGCTTTTGACACCCTTCCTGATGGTCGTCATCTACCGGATTTTTCTGCACGTGCCCGCCATGGTGCGCGTTTCAGTTGACGAAAGGAAACCTAAATGACCCTGCTCAATCTGGCCGCAGGCCTGTCCGTAGTAGCTTTGACCGCGCCTTCGCTTACGCTTGCGGCAACCGTGTTCATTCCCGAAGGCAGCGCGGACTCGGTTTTGGTGATCGAGTCCGAAACCGGCAAGACCGTCGAGCGGCTGCCGAGGCTCGTGGCGGTCCATGGGCTGGCCGGCGCGCCCGGCGTTAAGTACCTGGTCGCGGGCAGCTACGCAGAAACCGAGACTACAACGCCACCAAAACCCGAAGGTATGTCCGAGGACGAACACGCCGCGCACCACGCCAAGCGCGATGTCACCGTGTTGCCCAAAGACAAGGGGCGGAGCCTGCTGACGATCCTTGATGCAGAAACACGCGAGGTCGTCCGCCAGATCGAGGTTCCAGGCGCGGTGCATCACACCGCGGTGTCGCCCGACGGGCGGTTTGCGGTGGGGACTCATCCGGGTGGTGACGGTATTTCGATTATCGACCTCGAAACGCTCAGTTTCCGAGGCTTCGTTGCCACCGGGCCAATGCCCAACTACGCGGTTTTTTCGCCTGACAGCAACAAGGTCTATGTCACCAACACCGGCAATGGCACGCTCAGCGAAGTAGAAGTCGCCAAGGGCTTTGTCGCACGCAACATCCGCGTTGGCGAAGGCCCTGAGCATCTGGTGCTGAACGCCATCGGCAGCGCCGCCTTCGTCGCCGACAGCGATGGCGGCAAGGCTTTTCGCGTGGATCTTGCCGGCGGTTCCGTCATCGACATATATGACATTGGTGGCGAGCTGCACGGGATCGGCCTGTCCGACCGGGAAGGCGTTTTGTTCGTGGCCGCTAAGGGCACCGACCGGCTGTTGTCGATCGATCTCGCAACGGGAAAACAGCGCGCGACCAACCTGTCACCGGCACCTTACCACCTGACGACAATACCGAATTCGGGCAAAGTGATGGTATCGAGCCGGACCGAACCGAAGGTTTGGATCGTCGATCAGGTTAGCTTGACGGCTGTATCAGAAGTGCCGGTACTGGGTGAGGGCCACCAGATGGTTGTTCTACCCTGAAGGACTGTGCCGGACCTTTGCGAAAACAAACGGCTCTACAACCAACGCTCAAACCAGGGATCAGAACATGACAGAAGTCCACGACACCGGAACCCACGCAAACATTGCGGCCGAGGTCGCCTATGTCTGCCCAATGCATCCTGACGTGCGTCAATCTGAGCCGGGCGACTGCCCCAAATGCGGAATGCACCTTGTACCCCAGGGCGCCGTCGACACACATGCGCATCATAGTGACGCATTCACCGAAACTGACGGCGGTGAATATGACGTCGTTCCCGCAGGCTATGACGGAGCAGTTTATACCTGCCCGATGCATCCACAGGTGCGGCAAACCAAACCTGGGTCTTGCCCACACTGCGGCATGGGGCTGGAGCTGGAAAGCGCGACGATGGTCGACGAGGGGCCGAACCCCGAACTGGTGGATTTCACCCGTCGCCTTTGGGTGGGCGCGGTTCTGACGCTGCCGCTCTTGGTTTTCACGATGGGCCCCTATGTGGGGCTGTCAGGCGTGCGAGAAATTTTTGGTGAACGCACGACCCTATGGATCGAACTGGTACTTGGCACACCCGTCGTCCTGTGGTGCGGCTGGCCATTTCTGGAACGGGGGTGGAATTCGTTCCGCACTATGAACCTGAACATGTTCTCGTTGATTGCCATGGGGGTGACGGCAGCGTGGCTGTTCAGCGTTGTAGCCGTATTGATGCCCCAAATTTTTCCAGACGGTTTTCGCGATTCAGCAGGCCATGTAGGGGTCTATTTCGAGGCAGCCGCAGTTATCGTTACACTTGTTCTGCTCGGGCAGGTGATGGAGCTGCGTGCACGTGAAGGCACCGGAAAGGCGATCCGTGCTTTGCTGGATATGGCTGCAAAGACGGCCCGAATTATCCGACCTGACAGAACTGAAGAGGAAATCCCGCTTGAAGAGGTTCAGGTTGGCGACCGACTTCGGGTACGCCCCGGCGACAAAGTGCCAGTAGACGGCGTTGTGCTCGAAGGTCGCTCATCTGTTGACGAAAGCATGATCTCTGGCGAGCCGGTTCCGGTCGAGAAGGTACAGGGCGAGCCGGTTACGGGGGCTACGATCAATGGCACCGGTAGCCTTGTGATCGAGGCAACCCGTGTGGGTGCTGACACGATGCTGTCGCAGATCGTTGAGATGGTGGCCAACGCGCAGCGCTCTCGCGCGCCGATTCAGAAATACGCTGACAAAGTGGCGGGCTGGTTCGTGCCGGCGGTCATCGGCATAGCTGCGTTGGCTTTTATCGCGTGGGCGATCTGGGGACCAGCCCCAGCTCTGTCTTACGCTCTGATTGCAGCGGTGTCAGTATTGATCATCGCATGCCCGTGCGCACTTGGCCTTGCCACTCCGATGTCGATCATGACGGCTACCGGGCGCGGGGCTCAGGCCGGCGTTCTGATCAAAAATGCCGAGGCTCTGGAGAGGTTCGAGAAGATCGAAACCTTAATCGTAGACAAAACCGGCACCCTCACCATGGGAAAGCCGCGCCTTGTCGCCGTGCTTCCCGAACCCGGCCATGACGAGGCAGAGGTTCTGCGGCTGGCCGCTACGCTGGAAAAGGGATCGGAGCACCCGTTGGCCGAAGCGATCGTCACCGGTGCCGAGGAACGTGGCGTGGTCTTGTCCGACGCCAGCGATTTCGAGGCGGTGACCGGCAAGGGCGTAAAAGGCACGGTGGGTGGTCGCCCGGTCGCGCTTGGCAACTTGAAACTGGTCACCGATCTTGGGCTCGAGGCAGCCGATCTGATAGCCAAGGCCGACGCGCGCCGTGATCAGGGTGAAACGGTGATGTTCGTGATGCTGGACGGAGCGGTGGCCGGTCTGGTCAGCGTCGCCGACCCGGTCAAGGAAACCACACCTGCCGCACTGAAGGCGCTGCACGAACTGGGGTTCCGCATCATCATGGCGACCGGCGACAACGAACGCACAGCGAAGGCGGTAGCCGAACGACTGGGTATTGACGAGATTCGTGCCGACGTTCTGCCTGAGGACAAGGCCCGCATCATCCGCGAGTTGCAGGAGAAAGGCGGTAAGGTCGCCATGGCCGGTGATGGTGTGAACGACGCGCCGGCGCTGGCACAAGCCGATGTAGGCATCGCTATGGGTACCGGCGCGGACGTGGCGATCGAAAGCGCAGGCTTCACGCTGGTCAACGGCAGCCTCGATGGCATCGTGCGTGCCCGCAGGCTGGCGCGCGCCACCATGCGCAATATTCGCCAGAACCTTTTCTTTGCCCTGATCTATAACGCCTCGGGCGTTCCGGTAGCGGCAGGCCTGCTGTTCCCACTCTTCGGCATCCTGATTAGTCCTATGTTCGCTGCTTTCGCCATGAGCGCATCGTCGATCTCGGTGGTACTCAATGCGCTACGCCTGCGGGGGGCGAAGATTTGAGTACGCATCAGAATATGACGCACGGGGGCGGGGGCGGCCTGAAGTCGGGCTCGATCTCGCTGACAGGCGCGGTGGCCATGGGCACGGGCGTGATGATCGGCGCCGGAATCTTCGCGCTGACGGGTCAGATCGCCGGGTTAGCGGGGCCGTGGTTTCCACTGTCCTTCGTATTTGGAGCGATTGTGACGGCCTTCAGCGCCTATACCTACATCGCCATGTCCAACGCCTGGCCGTCCTCGGGCGGAATCGCGATGATCCTGACAAAGGCCTACGGGCCGGGAGCAGTGGCGGCGGCGGCTTCGCTGATGATGGCGTTGTCGATGGTGATCAACGAAAGCCTCGTGGCACGCACCTTCGCCACCTATGCGCTCAGGCCTTTCGATATCGAGGACGGGCCGTTGGTGCCTGTGGTCGCGGTGGCGCTGATTGTCTTTGCCTATGCGGTCAACCGGTCCGGGAACCGCTCGGTGGGTTTGTGGTCCATCGTCATGTCGGCGCTCAAGATCGGCGGGATCGCGATCTTTGGCGTTGCCGCGCTGTGGGCCGCGGGCGGGGACTGGCAGGCGCAGGGTTCTGCGTCCACCCGACCGCTGGGGTTCATTGCGTCAGTGGCCCTGTCGATCCTTGCATTCAAGGGCTTCACCACAATCACCAACAGCGGCGCCGAGATCGTCGATCCACATCGCAACGTCGGGCGCACCATCATGATTTCGATTGCGATCTGCGCAGTAGTCTATCTGTTGGTGGCCTTCGCTGTGGGTACAAGCCTGCCACCGGACCAGATTCGTGCCGCACAGGACTATGCCCTGGCCGAGGTCGCCCGACCGGTGCTGGGGCAGGGTGGGTTTTACTTGACTGTTGCGTTGGCAATGGTCGCCACCGCCTCAGGGCTGATTGCCAGTGTGTTCGCTGTGTCGCGGATGCTAGCAATGCTGACCGACATGAAGATGATCCCACACAGCCATTTCGGCATGACGGGCAGTATCCAGTCGCACACGCTGATCTACACGGTTGTCATCGCCGGGTTGCTGGCGGTGCTGTTCGACCTGTCGCGCATCGCCTCGCTGGGGGCGTTCTTTTACCTGGTGATGGACATGGCAGTGCATTGGGGTGTTTGGCGCCGGCTGCGCGGTCAGATCAGCGCTCGGGGCTGGGTCTTGCTGACCGCCCTGGCGCTGGATGCCGTGGTCTTGATCGCATTCACAGCACTCAAACTGCGCTCGGACCCGATGATCGTGGTCTATGCCGTTGCTGGCATCGTTCTGGTCTTCGCTTACGAGCGCACATTTCTCAAACACTGGATCATCAATAAGGAGGCAAATCTGCCATGACCCATTCAAACGCCGAAAAAACCCATCTCCAGCGTGACAAAGTTGAACAGAGCACCCCGCAACACTCGTCCGAAGTGGTAGAAAAAGAATCACAACCGAGCGGGCACGCCAAACGTAATTGGCTTCCAGTCGCCGCGGCGTTAGCCTTCGGCGCCGCTGTGCTGGGCTGGGAATACCGCGATGTAATCTATCCGCTGCTCAGTTCCCCGTTGCTGTTCCTACTGGCCTGCGTGGGCATCCACTTCTTCATGCATCGCGGCCACGGCAAGCACTGAGAACGATGACCGCACAACCCGCGATCCGCTTTTATGCAGTGTTGGGAACAGCAATTTTGCTAACTACGTTGGCAGAGCTGTTCTATTTGGTTGTCTGGGGCATGATGTTGTTTCCACAGGGCAGCCTTGCCGGCAAAACCGTGTGGACTTTGACTTGCGGGCTGGCCATGGGCGCGGTGATCGGCGTCGCAACGCTGGTTTGGGTGGAGTTCCGGTACTGGGGTAACGCCGCGCTGTGGCGGGCAGTGCTGGTCGTCGCGGTAGTCGGTAGCTATTGCGCCGTTCTGTGCAGCCGGATTGACGCCCGGTTTGGATATTTTGGCGGGCAAGAGAACACCGGCCTTTTCATTGCTTCAGGCGTTTTTCCCGCGTTTGTTGGCGGCATCCTTTATGGCTGGCTGCTGTACGGACCAAATGCCGCGTGGGCAGTATCAGAACGGCCTGATTGAGAAGAACCGTTAGGAAAACCATGGAGGACCCATGATCGCCACAAACTGATGGAAATAGGGCAACATGCTCAATCCCTCGGACCAAGCCGTTGCAATATGACGGCGAGGTACGGACAGGTTGGAGGAACGTTATGTCTGATATCTCAGAAAGAAGAAAACCCCCAAGAGACGAATCTCGGCGTGACTTTTTGTATTATGCCACAACAAGTGCAGTGGTCGTTGCCACTGGCGCGGCTATCTGGCCTTTGATCAACAGCATGAACCCAAGCGCCGATGTGTCAGCTCAGGCTGTAGTTGATGTCGATCTGGAAGGGGTAGGGCCGGGAACACGAATAACGGTGAAATGGAAGGGCAAGCCAGTCTTCATTGACCATCGGACCACAGAACGTATCGAATTGGCCCAGGAAGACGATACAGTGCCGATGATTGATCCAGAACCGGACGCGGCCCGCGTCCAACGTCCGGAATGGCTTGTGGTGGTCGGTGTCTGTACCCATCTGGGCTGCATACCGCTGGGGCAGGGCGGCAGCGAACCTGTTGGAGACTGGGACGGTTGGTTCTGCCCTTGCCACGGCTCGCATTACGACACGTCGGGCCGCATTCGCAAAGGCCCAGCACCGCGCAACCTCGACGTACCGCCATATGAGTTTACCTCGGATACGCGGATCAAGATCGGCTGAATACTGTTTGTATGGCTTCCGTAGAAGGACCCGGTCATCTCGTCAGAAGCATCTTTGTTTGTTCCGGGTTTCTCGTTCATTTGCGCGCTTTATTTTCTTCGATGAATCAGAGGTAAGCCATTGGTCAAACCGCTAAGCCTGTCCGATAAGAGTGTTGTCACATCGAAATCCGCCCAACAAAGATATTCTGATGTTTGGAATTCCAGTTACCCGAGTGGTGGCATTCCATGTGTCAAATAACTCGAGATAGTGATCTCGGCGTTGCAAGGCGGAACAATGGTGTTCGGGTACAAAGAAGCAATTCCGTGTGATCAGCTGACAAGCCTTTCGCGACCGTTGTCGTAGTTAAGACTGGCATCGCCTTCTGTGCCTGACAACTGAACATGGCAATCCTGGAGCAAGCAATCGTCGGAGGACAGTAGCTGCAAGGAGGAAAATTTTGCGCGTGGCGCGCAAGCCGACAGTGCAAGCGTAGTCGAAGGTTCTGCGGCCGCCGACCGGGCGCGCAGATACTCCATAGTCGGAGATTGCCGTCGGCTTTCGCGTGCAATTTTGCCCAGGCTTCGATTGCATTCGGGTGCTTGGGTATTTTCGTGGTCGAATGACGGGAAATTCCCATAACCTTATGCATGAAGTTGAGGGCCACGAATGGGTTCTTCGGTACGGGCAGACTGCGTGACTTAGAGAGCCCGCCAACGGCCCGACCAACCAGAAAATAAAAACGATCTGCAAGACCACAATGATGCGACAGGCCATCATCACCAATTCTATAGCGTTACCAGCGGTTCCTTTTACGCAATCCTCCTGTGGGCCTGATTGATGATTATCTGACATGCTCCAACAGTCCTAGATCACAAACTCACCCGGCCTTGCCAAGCAGGAAGGTCAGGTCGCTCCTTTCGCAAGATCGTGAGAACAAAATGGTGAAATATTCGGCTTTTTTTTGCCGAACCTAGGTCTAGTTCGTCGACTCAAACTAAACAGGTTTGCCTTCTTCCAATGGCTCTCAAGAAGTTGAATCTATATTATAAATTTTTCGGAGTTCCGCTCTTGAATTGCAAATCATACCCAGCTACTTGACCAGTAGTCAAAAGGACAAGGAACTATAAAATAATGCGCCAACAGGCGGGAAAACTGTGGATTTCAATGCTGTTGGCAATTGCGCTGACTGCATCCTCGTTTCTTGCCCCTATGGCGGTTGCTGCTGATATCCGTTCGGACAGTTTCGTTGCAGAACAGCTTGAAACATCCGCCTTAAGTGCAACTCTCAGTTCTGCTCGGTGCCACCAGGCAATAGGCTGTGAGAACTCGGTTGCCTTTCAGTTTTGGTATGACCGTGCCATTTCTGAAACCGTGATAAAGCTTTCAGTTCCTCTGACCGAACCTAACAAAAGGTTGGCCGGTCCCGAGACTCGTGTCCCGCCTCCCAAAGCTTGAACTCAAGCTCCTGACTCCACTGCCTTGTCAGTCGTATCTTTCATAGACATTTCGTTGTCTTCTCTTAGCCTTGAAAGGGTTGCAGGAGAAGTTTGGGAATGCGTCGAAGCAGTTTCGTGAACGATCCTGATATCTTCACGTTTCTGTGCGCAGTGACTGCTCGCAGTGGATTTCGTCAATACCAATAATCTTTACAAGGACTGACAATGTCATCCATTAAATCCTTGCGCGCGGCTCTGACCGGCGCGACCCTTGCGTTGTGCTCTGTAACCACAGCCCAGGCTGGCACATACAATATCACTGTAGACAAAATCCGGATCGACACCGAAGATTTTGGAAAGAAAGGCGTCGGCTACAATAGCACACAGACGCCCACTATACTTCGCTTCAAGGAAGGCGAGGACGTCACTATTAATGTAACCAATAACCTGCGGGAAAGCACCTCGATCCATTGGCATGGGCTAATACTTCCATTTGATCAGGATGGTGTCCCCAAGATCAGTTTTGATGGCATCAAACCTGGCGAAACATTCCCATACAATTTCCCAATCAAACAGGCCGGAACCTATTGGTTTCATAGTCATTCCGGGTTTCAAGAACCAGACGGGGCTTATGGAGCTATCGTGATTGAGCCAAAGGGAGGCGAAAGTATCCGCACTGACCGCGACTATGTTGTTCAGTTGACTGATACCCATCCGCATCAAGGTAAGCGGATCATGCGCAACCTGAAAATGTCGGCAGACTACTACAATCGTTCTCAACGCACCGCACAGGATCTCATCAAAGACACGGGTGACGTAGGTCTGAGGGCTGCACTGGAAGACCGCAAGATGTGGGGTCGGATGCGCATGATGCCAACGGATGTCGAAGATGTTCAAGGTTTTACTCCCACAATCAATGGGGAAAGCACTGCTCAGAACTGGACGGGCTTGTTCAATCCTGGTGAGAAGGTGCGGTTGCGGCTAATCAACTCCTCTGCAATGACCTATTTCGACTTGCGGATTCCAGGCCTGAAAATGACTGTAATACAGGCTGACGGCAATGACGTAGAGCCGGTCACGGTGGATGAGCTCCGCATTTCCGTCGCCGAAACCTATGATGTGATCGTCCAGCCCAAGGAAAACCGCGCATACAGCATTGTGGCCGAGTCTATGGGCCGGACAGCATTGGTCCGAGGCACTTTGAGCCCGCGTGAGGGAATGGCAGGGCCAGTTCCAACTCTTCGCAGTAAACCACGTCTGACCATGGCGGATATGAGCGGTGTTATGAGCGGAGCGGGCGTGGAAGAACCTGTCATGGAGAACGCGACCTCCTCGATGATGGATATGAGCGGAATGGACCATAGCAAAATGGGCCACAACCTCGCTTCAACCACGAAAGCTGCAGACCCCTTCTACGCATCAGGTAGTGGATTGATTCCTGTGGCGGCGAACGGCGGAAAATTCCTGAGCTATGGTGACCTTCAGGCGCGCAAACCGCGTTATAGGGATCGGTCGGCAACACGCGAAATTGAAGTGCGTCTGACTGGTAACATGGAGCGATACATCTGGTCGATCAACGGAGAGAAACTTTCCGAGGCCGAGCCCATCAAGCTGCAGTACGGGGAGCGGGTCCGGTTCAAGTTTGTCAATGAAACTATGATGTCGCACCCAATGCACCTGCATGGCATGTGGTCAATTCTTGATGCCGGAAAGGGCGAGTACGATCCGATCAAACACACTGTCAATATTGCACCGGGAACTACCGTCTATACCGAAACCGAAGTGGACGTAACTGGCCAATGGGCATTCCATTGTCATCTTTCCTACCATGCCGATGCGGGCATGTTCCGCAAAATAGTCATTCAAGGTGGCCCCGCCTGACCTCCTGACAGCAAAAAAACAGAGTAAAGAATCATGAAAAACTTAATCGCCCCAACATTTGCGGCAGCCGGGCTTTCGTTTGGCTGGGCCGCTGACACAAGCGCAGAGACCTATACTTACGGGTTTCAGGCGGAGCAATTGGAGTACAGATCTAATGATAAAGGAGAGGATACTATTCAGTGGGATTTCGACGCTTTCGTTGGAACTGATGAGTCAAGGTTCGTCTGGCGCAGCGAAGCGGAGGTTCAAGAGCGCTCAGGTAAATTCGAGACCCTTGAAAACCAACTACGGTTGCAGATGCCCATTTCGAGTTTTTTTGACGCTGTGGTGGGAGTTTATGCAAATACGCCCAGCGATCTTCCAGAGCGGTACAATGCAGTTCTCGGTATCAAAGGACTGGCGCCACAATGGTTCGAAATTGATGCTGATCTCTATCTTTCGGAGAATTCGTTCTTTCGTTTCGAAGGCGAATACGAAAGTGCTCTGACAAACCGGTTGTATTTGATCCCTAATCTTGAGCTAACTGTCCCGCTGCAGGATGATCTTGAATACAATCAAAGAGCAGGTGGAGTTACCGTCGAAGCGGGTCTTCGGCTCAGCTACGATCTCATTGATCGTGCTGTGTCACCTTATGTCGGGGTCAACTACGAAAAATCTTATGGCGGCACTGCGGATCTGATCAGGGCTAATGGCGAAGAGAATGGAATCTTTGCTATCGTGGCTGGTGCAAGGCTCGTGTTCTGACGTCAGAATTTCAGGCCGGTTCTGGCCAACCTGCCAAACCCAAGCTTTCTTTAACACTGAATCTGAAAAGGAACATGTTTCCTTTTCAGATTGATGGAGAAGACATGAAAAAGTTAATTTTCACCACGGCGTTGCTTGTACTGACCGGAACTTCTGTAGTCGCCTCTCCTTTTGGCCTCGGTACCGGCAACATCGGCGAAAGCAAAAAAACGATAGTTGGAATACCCGGCGACCGCCGCGATGTTGACCAAACCGTCAAAGTCTCGATGAAAGAGACAGATGAAGGTGATATGATTTTCACACCCTCACTACTGGAGATAAAAAAGGGTGAGACTATCAAATTCGAGGTGATGAATTACGGTGAAGTTGACCATGAATTCATCTTGGATACGCCTGAGCTAAACAGCATACACAAAGAGATTATGGCGGCCCGCACAGAAACTCACAGAACTCCAAATTCAATTACGTTATCGCCCGGTGAACAAGGTGAGGTTATCTGGAATTTTACCAATAGCGGTGATTTCGAGTACGCTTGTTTGATCCCTGGGCATTACGATTCTGGTATGTTTGGCAGTATCACAGTGCAGTAACTCTTGCTGGTATAGTTAACCGCAATGTTCCCATGCAACGGCGCCGATGTGTGCGGCAATCCCTAGATGGTTGCCGCATACCAAACTCAAAAACTGATTTTGTATGCCGACTGATCAATTACTCCCCGAGTATCACAATTTTGCTCACAAAGCCGCTGCATGGCTGAGTTTCAGCTATGACGAAGCCGCACCTGCCTGGCTTCATCCAGCACTACATTTGGTATTGGTGTTGGTTCCAATATTTCTAGCAGTGTCGACTACATTTCTAGCCCTACGCGCTCTTTATATTCGTTTGAAACCACTAGCGCCGAACCGAGATGTGAGGCCTCTGCATGAAGCCGCAGGTCTTCACCACAATTTGGTCTCACAAATTATTCAAACCACGCGCGACAGGCAAGTTTGCCTTATTTTGCTCAGCCTTTCGTTAATGCCGCTGCTATTTTTGTCTTTGGAGTTGCCCAAGCAAATCGTGAACAATGGGCTGGATAACTCGCAAGATATAGTAATCTTTGCGGGGTACAGCCTTACGCAGATACAATTACTGGTTGTGTTAAGTGTTGCATATTTTCTCACTATCACATTGAATGGGTTGGGAAAATACAAACTAAACGTGTTGAAAGGGCGTGTAGCTGAACGGTGCCTTAGGAGGCTCCGACTATTTATCTATCGCGGATGGAGAAATCAGAAACACCTAGCGCGAAAAAGTGAACTACCTCAGGTGCTCGGACAGGAAATCGAGCCGATAGGTGGAATGGCTGCAGATTTGATTACTCTACCTGTAATGCAAGGCGGATCGTTGGCCACGATCCTGACCTTCATGTTCATGCAGGATCTGATCCTAGGATTCGCTGCAGTAACTGTATTGCCAGTACAACTGTTTTTGCTGCCGTACATTCAACGAATCGTGAACCGGCTTGTCCACGTACGAATTCAAGAGATGCGAATTCTCAGCCGCTGCTTGGCTCGTCAGTTTGATCCAGCTCACGATCACCCCCGCGATGTCCTGCAAACTGCTGCCTCGCTCCGTCGGCTTGAAGAAATCAGGTGGCGTATTCACAGAGTGAAGTTCCTTGCCAAGGCACTAAATAACTTCCTTACAGCCTTGACGCCATTCGTGTTTTATACACTTGGCGGATACTTCGTCATACAGGAGAGGATCACGCTTGGCGCCCTGATTGCCGTACTGGCAGCTTACAAAGATTTTTCAGCACCCCTCAAGGAGCTGTTCAGGTTTTATCAGCAGTTTGAAGACACGCGAATTCGCTACAAGGCAGTCTATCAGTTTCTTGATGAGCACCCATCACGTGCGTAATACCACTGTCACATAGTCAGTTCTCGTCAAGCGAATTGCCAGCGTTGAATAAAACGTCACATTCTAAGATGCGAAAAAGCCGAACGGACGAGACAAACAAAAGCTCCGCTTTGGCGGCTTATATTGATTGCTTATATTCCTTGGCGTGGACGATCCCGTTACTGAAGTCTGGAGCCTAAGGTTAACTGTAACCTAAGGTTGCAAGCGGACAGATCGGCTAAGCATCTTAGCATCTTATCGTGAGCTTTCGAGAATGCCCAAAAAAACGTGGTCGTTCCAGTCCTTTCAAAGACATGCGACACACGTTTGTTAACCGACAGTGAACTGAGCCATCATCCCAGAGTCTTCATGCTCCAATATATGGCAATGCGCCATATATGGCGTCTGCGTCCCAGCTGAATGAGGGAAGTGTACGAGGATTTCGGCTGAACCTCCGTCGGATATGGCAACAGTATCTTTCCAACCCGAGAGATGAGCCGGTGGAGCCGTACCATCAATGGTCAACAGACGAAATTGGCAACCGTGGATGTGAACCGGATGCATCATTGCGTCACTGTTTTCATTGATCCGCCAGCGTAGCAAAGTGTTCTGTTCGGCTTCGAAGGGTTTGGCATCCAGTGTAAATGAAGACCCGTTGACACCATTCGCCGTCGATTGATCAACTTCCGAAAGCACAGGTTCTTTTTCAATTAGGTCCGTCAGCTTCTGTAAGTCGGTTTTGCTTGCGGATCCCTTAGTTACGCCCATTAGTCCGGCGTCCATCAGAGCTTTCATTCCCTGCTGGTCTAGATTCATATTCATTGTCAACGTCTGACTAGTCGGTGGAGGTATGGACGGCAACGCGGGCATTGCGGCCAATGTATCAGGCAGGACACCATTGCCTATAGGTCCACTGGGATCAATCGAGACCATGGGCAACGCCAAATCGAAGGGCGGCAATCGCATGATAGGTTGCTCAACTGGCAGGGTCACAAGATCGAATGCCTTACCGTTGCGCGCGTCCAATATCACCTCGTATCGCTCGCCAGCATGTATAACAAGTTCCGTCAATTGCACCGGTTGTGCCAACAACCCTCCATCCGATCCAATCACAAACAACGCGCGATTGTCGGACGCTGCCAACCGATAGCTGCGCGCGTTGGATCCGTTAAGGATACGCAGGCGCAGCCATCCCTTAGCCGTTTTTGCGATCGGGTATTCTGCGCCGTTAACAAGTGCGACATCGCCGACATAGCCTACTGTCACCGCAGCGAGGTTGAATCGGTGAAAGAAATCGCCATCGGACTTGAACCGTCGATCTTGCAATATCAGAGGAATGTCATCTATGCCCCAAGTGGAAGGCAATCCAAGTCTAGTGCTTTCATCATCGTCAACTAACAATAATCCCGCCAAGCCCTTGATGACCAGTTCGGCAGTGGCGGGATAGATATGCGGATGGAACCAAAGCGTCGCCGCGGGCTGATCAATCGACAGTGGCGCCTGCCAGCTCTCTCCAGGCGCGATTATCTGATGCGGTCCACCGTCGACCTGGCCAGGAATAATCAGGCCATGCCAATGAATGGTCGTGGGCTCGGGCAGGGCGTTCCTTACATGCATGACAACTTGATCACCGCGCTTTACCCGTACGGCTGGCCCAAGAAAGCTGCCATTGATCCCATACGTAGAAGTATGGGGTCGGTCGCCAAATGTCATCGAGCCTGTCTGCGCGGTTAAGTGGATTGCCCCATCAGCATTGGCAAACAGTTGGCGTGGGATCGACAGCGCTGGTCTCGCACCTTGTGCGGCCGCTTGGTTTACCGACGGCATCAGCGCACTTGCGCCTAGAGCAGTTAGGCCGCCGAGGATCTGTCTTCGATTTGATTGTGTTCGCATCTCCGCCAACCTTTAGAGTCGCCATTTTCGCAATTCGGTGGAGTGCCTACCTGAGGTTCACCAAGCCTTGAACTGATCCAGGCTGTTTCATATCTAGGACGCAACCTTAGTCAGCGTAAGGGCTCTACTCGTACCCCCGCCACTGTCTATTCTCGTAGCTTTTACCTCCTGCGTCTAGCCCGCTGAAAACCAGCTAGCTTAGTATCCACGCCCTGGACTAGACCCTCCGACTTCCATCACTCCTATCCCGCCGTTTGCCTTTGGTGCACCCTGGGGTTCTAGATCTTTATCGCGTTGGTTCTACTGGTCATTGCCTGCCCCTGCGCGCGGTCCCATCATGGGGCGACGAAAAGGACCCTTTTTGCAGCACTGAACTTCATTCGCGCAACCCACTGATTTTCAGTGTACATGACTGACGCAAAACCCTATGCAAAATACATTCGCGAAAACTGGCAAATTTGCAACCAAGTAGAAATGTCACTGGTTGTGCAAAGTAGAAATGTCCCAGTTGCCGCGGAACGGGAGTGCAGCCTGACAGGGTGGAGACCTCAAACATCGGAGCCCTGGTTGGCTGCACGCTTCTCTTTCGCTGTTTTCGCAAGCCTTGAGTTCCAGCCATCTCAATTGCCGCCAACCGGTCTATGCCGGAGCTGGTGCCGCGTATCACTAGTGACCTGCCACATCCAAGAGCAGGTGGTTGGTCCTTACTTCCGAACTTGAGCGGTCGAAGAAGCTTTGTTCCAAACCCGCTAAACTTACTCATAGGTTCTTAACCCAAATTTTTCGATCTGCATCTTCACCAAATGCGCCAGCTATGGCCTCGATGGAAATAAGAAACCGCTCTGACAAGCTCGCCGCTTCGACCGGTACAAAGCTCGCAAGATCCCGAACCTGTCGACCCCGATCAAAGGAGATGATCTCATAGTTATTACGGGTCCAGTACACTATCCCGCCAAGTAGTACACGTTGATCCCGATCGACGACTTCTAATACCGGATTTGCGAAGAAGTCGGTCCACAGTAGTGTTCCAACACTCACAGCGCGTCCGACAGCCTGCTCAATCGTATTGCTCCTGAACTTGGTCATAATAGAGTCCGTAAGAATGTTGACCAGGCCGGAGGAAAAGCCAATTTGGCGGGCGATGCTCTGCGGAGACAAACCAGCCGCCAACATTCTAAGGACATCTCGTTCATCCCCAGACAAAGACTCCGCGGGGAAATCGAGGGTAATGTCGATTACATCCAGTGCCAAGAGGTGCAGAAGCTGGGCCTCGTGTCGCAATTCGGGGAGGAGCTTCTGAACCTTTGATTGCCAGCGCGTGGCGGGTAGGTTGGAGGTGACAGTGAAAAGGCCAAGATTACCGAACGGGCCGATTGTGGGAATTGATATCCCCTGGCAACCGACGCCGAAGCGTTTTGCAGCCTCAAACATTGGAGCATACTCGGGTTGTGCGGAATATGCTGACCACTCCAACGGCGCAACAGTGTTCGCCCCATATCGAATGAGTGGATCAGCCAATATCAGATTGTTGTCCGTGTAGTAATTCACCCAATCTGTAGGGAAGGTTGTGCACCCATGAACGATTTGGAGAGACGTGTCGATGTGTGCATAAGACGCATTTGTCAGCACATATCTGTCGCAGATTTCTTGCAACCTGGCTTCGCCGGTCTGCTGCAAATCTAGGGTGCTCTGCCCAATATCTGTAAGTTGCATGTGTGTTGTCCTCGGGCGTTTGTTTGCGTTTTAGGTCTTCAACTATCGGTTGTTGAGAACACGAGAAGTCTATTTGCCGCGCTATCACTAAGGTTGATTGCCACAGCTGCTTGACAATGCCACGAAACGGAACGAGATCATACGAGAAGATATGAGAGCTAGTTAGCCAAGCACTTGAAAAACAAGAAAAGAAAATCTGCCCTACCGCCGAAAAATGGCAGCGACTTTAAGGAGCTGTTCAAGTACGCAACGGATATCGGCGTAGGTCTGCCGATAGGTGGCGATGGTTTGCCGATCGGAACCTGGACGCCGCAAACGCTTGCGGCTGCTCTATCTGAGATTGAGGCAAACAAGACCGGTGTTGACCTTCGTGCCGTACAGCACTGGTTCGAAAATAATGATAAAGGAATAAGTGCTCCGAGCATCAATTTGTTAGCCAGGGTGTTCGGTGGTGGCGACACTGAAGCCACGACAGCGTGGCGCTCTGAGCTGACCGCTGGGCAAAGGCGGCTGATGGCAAAAAGGAAGGCAATCAAAAGTAAGAAGAAGCGCCAAACCATAGAAGCGGCTGTAGAAGATCCAACCCCAGCGAAACCATGGCCTGCCCCAGCTATTCCGGTCGGAGAATTTCCCGAGCCGTCTTCTGTACCGACTGACACCAGCGGGATCTATGGCTTACAGCATCATCCAAAGACCCTTGCCGAGAGATGCGAAAAGATCTTGAGTGGTGCAGCGTCAATGAACCTACTGATCGTGTATTGGCTGGTTTTTTGCGGGCTGGGACTGATGAACTATGTCTTTGACACTCTGAGTGTCACATACAGCCCGTTCGAAGGTCTGGACAAGCAAGTCGGGTTTATCTGGGCCCCAACCCTGACCGTCTTGCCGTTGGTGGCTCTCCCGGCTTTCATCTATTACGTGAGCGAATTGACAACCTATTGGAAGCGGGTCGGTCGTTCGAAGTGCATTTTGCAAGGCGTGACGTCAATTGATGGCCCAGGCAACGCGGCCTGGTATGTTAAAGTGAACAATTTCTCGTTCTCGTTTTGGGCAATTGCCCTTTTTTGCCTTCTCTTCGTGTTCGGCTTTCAGTGGGCAGGGATCTACTTGCCTGCTTACCTTTCCGGAGATGCAAACAGCGTTCAGATCGATCGGTACCTTGTTGCGCTTGTTCGGCCAGAAGTCATCTCTATCGAGGAAGCAATGGTGCTATCGTTCGTGGGCTACTTGTATACCGCGTCATACATCGCAGTTTTCATGTTTGGCCTCCTATTCTTTGTCATAATCGTCTTGGACTTCCAAGATATCTGTATGACGCTTGACGTTGAAGACAACGAAATCGAGGGCCGCCAGGTCCGCAAAGAAGGACAGAAAATCGTTTGGGGCGGTTTCAGGGTTGTTGTCTTTGCTTTGTGGTTGGCCACGCTCGTAAAGCTTCAAATTACTTACCTGTCTTCTGATAGCTCAGATTTCCTCTCTTGGATGAGTATAGACATGATGGGTGCATTTGATGCGACCTCATTGCGTAATGGCTTATTGGTGAATAGCTCAATTAGCCATTTCACAACTTTCATGATGATGGCTGTAACGGTCTCTGTCTTCATTTTTGGAGTTCTCAGAATCCGAAGCTCTTTTGAGCGTTTGGCCGTTTACGACCGGATTCAGCAGTCGACACGGGACTATCTTACATTGTTTGAGATGCTGGGTGTGATCGCGCTGTTGTCGATTAGTTTGGTGCTAGTTGGGAGGTTTACTGGGTTTTCTATTGTTGTTGGTATCAGTGCCATCGCCTCACTACACGTGCTATCGGGACCGAAACTGAGAACCTACTAGGTGGATAATGATAGAGGCAGAATTCTACGATCAAATGGCGGAAGGGCCAGCATCCAGCAATGCTTACTGGATGCAGACCGAAGACAATGTACGTGTTCGTGTGGGCGCGTATCGGTGCGAAGGCGAGAGCAAAGGTACTATTTTGCTCATGCTGGGAAGGTTTGGCTACGTGGAAAGATATGGGCGCGTTGCAAAGGCGTTCGCAAGGCATGGGTTTGCAACCGCTGTCATAGACTGGCGAAGCCAAGGGCTTTCGGACCGCATAGCCGATGACCCTTTGGCCGGCCACATTAACAGCTTCTCAGATTATCAGAAGGACGTTCAGGCTCTCATCGAGGCAGCGAACAGTTTAGAGCTACCGAAGCCGTATTTCCTGATTGGCGTATCGATGGGTGCCTGTATCGGTCTCCGGGCGATGTTCAACGGCCTGCCTGTTGCGTCTGCTGCATTTATCTCCCCGATGTGGGGGATACGAATGACCGCTGCACAGCGTATCGCAGCTTGGCCCCTTTCGTGGGCATTCAAGCAATTTGGGATAGGACAAAAATACGTCCCAGGTGAGAGCAGTGAGATTTACGTGTTGGAGACACCATTTGAGGAAAACAACCTTACCCACAATAGCGCCATGTATGACTATTGGGTTGATCAAGCCAAAAAAGCCCCCGAGCTACAAATAGGTGGACCAACAATGGCATGGCTTTATTCGGCCCTATACGAGTGCCGGAGCCTTTCAAAGATGCCCTCCCCCGACATCCCGTGCATAACCTTCTGTGGCGAGCTCGACCAGCTGGTGGACAACTCATCGATCAAGCGTCGAATGGCGGCATGGCCAAACGGTGAGTTCTCGATGATCCGCAATGCCAAGCACGACGTGCTGACAGAAACCTCGGAAGTAGGGGGCGATGTGATAAGCGAGATTGCCGGTTTCTTTACCAAACATGGTGCTTCTGCGACGCCAGCAGAATAGT
Source organism: Ruegeria sp. YTSC106 (assembly GCF_059609765.1). NCBI lineage: Bacteria > Pseudomonadati > Pseudomonadota > Alphaproteobacteria > Rhodobacterales > Roseobacteraceae > Ruegeria > Ruegeria sp. YTSC106. The sequence continues at coordinate 90,731 of NZ_JBXWMI010000010.1, read as the reverse complement.
GTTGGCAAGCTGCCCCTTCTAGGCTTGGGGTTGCTAACAACCCAAGCCGTCTCATCTGGCCTTTAACTCTTGGGTTGATCTTGGCCGGCGGTGTGGCGGTATCCTGCCGTAGCTTGTGTCGCCTAATAACGGACCAGTTCGTAATCGTAGTTCCCAAATATGTCCGACCACTCGACGCCAACGCCACGGAAATAGGTCGGGCACCTATCCTTGTTCAGGGGCAGCCAATCAGGACGGGGGCCTGGCGCGCGATCTGACCAGTGGAAATTGGCGTTTTCGTCGTAGGTCCCGACGGACATATCCAAGCGGGTTGTGCATGGGCCCTCGCGTTCACGGATCCTGTAGCTGTAGTGACGGACATCCCAAACACGGATCGAGCGAATAACATCAAAATCTGCAGATGATAGATCAACGTTTGCAAGTGTTGGCGCGGGTAGGCTAGGGGAGGCGGGTCCGGGGTTGGCCCAAGACTCTAAGGCAAATGATACTTCAACAATTACTGAGGGTTCTTGCTCTTCTTGGGGCAGCTCAGGGAAAGGCGTGGCACTGACCTCCCTAATTGCTTCCAGGCGTTGCATCGGCGTGAGATTGGAAGTGCCCAAGACCACGCCCATCGGACATCGCCAAAGTTGCAATGGTGGTTCAACCGGCATGGGCGTGATGCGACGAATGAACTCGGCCCTTGCCGCGTTGCAGTCGGGATCGGTCGGCCATCCACCAGCTAGACATAAGAAGATTGCACAGTCAATGGGATAGGCTTTGACCTCAGTGGCGGGCACGCTTGCGACTGCGAGCGTACCAACCGCAAACAAGCTTCGGATCATGGGTGTCTTGTGTCTCATAAGGTCTCCTTTCATATATTGCGGCACACTATCAGAGTCAGAACACTTTTCCAGTTTTTTCACATTTTAATGTATCACCTCAATTTAATAGATTGACACAACATAAGTTTTCCATCACAAATTTTGGGTGTAGAAGGCGGTCCAAGGGGGATCGCCATGGCGGACAATAAGAGACAGTATACCGTGGTAACCATTGATATGGTCCGGGGCTTTCTGGAAGACAAAATTCCCTTTACGTGCCGCTACGAATTCATCGGATTTGCGTCCCATGACCGGCCAAAATACCACTGCATTTACACATCACCAGATTACGTTGGTGCGCTTTGTAAATCGAGGATCTCAAGGACAGGTGCTGTCCCGCGTGAGCTTGTCCTTTGGCCCGGCCTCATCAATCACCACCAAGAGTTTGGTGATGGCCGGTTCCTGTGCCTTAAGCCGGATTTCTCCATCGAGTCAGTTTCACCCAAACAACTCGAAACAGCCCTGGCCTTGGACACTCAGCCCTAACTCTAGTCGAGGCCTGCACAGGGCCTCCTACCTTAGAAACTGCTCAAGCACTGCTTGCCCGTCCCGGCACGGGGTAGGGGACGAACCTTTTGATGTCCTTCGCCCACTCGCCTCTGATCATATCATTCTTCTGCATGAAGGAGCGCAGGGCGGATGAAGAAGCTCCTTATCTCCTGCGCGGTGATAGCCGGGGGGCTGATCGCCAACCATCACTTCGGCCAGACGACCAAGGTCCTGCGCGCCTCGGAAGTTGTTGCAGTTGACGGCGACACCATCGACCATGGCGATGACCGCTACCGCCTGGTCGGCTTCGATACGCCTGAGACCTACCGTCCACAATGTGATGCGGAAAAGGCTTTGGGGCTGAAGGCGAAAGACAGGCTCACAGGCCTCATCGACACAGCCGGTCAAATTAAGTTGGTCATCAAACCAGAACTGGACAAGCACGACCGTTTTCTGGCGGTCGGACGTGTGGCCGGGCAGGACGTCGGGGTCATCCTGATTTCCGAAGGTCTTGCGCGACCCTATGACGGCGGCAAGCGCCAGTCATGGTGCATCTGATTGGAGTAAAAATGCAGGAAAAGGAAAGAAACTAATCGAGCAAGGAACGGTCCTGTCGGTTGTTGGCGCAATCGACAGGACCAGAAACGCCCCAATGCGAACCAGGGCATTCCTCAACATCAAGAGAGAACCGTAAGCGATGAAGAATACAGCAACACTCGATGCTGCTCCCAACAAGGACAGCAAATGCGCCGGAGTCAATGCCTCTGACTTCGGAAGCAATAGCGACTTCTGAACGGTCTTCAGGGGTCCGGTAGGTGCGCGCTCATGCATGCCAGAACTACGCCCCATAATGACTGTTATGTTAATTATGTAAGTATTGCTGACCTAATCCTGACAGGCGGAAAGGAGGTGCCAAATGACACTGTTTTTGAACAACAAACCCCTTTCGGTGGATAGCGAAAGCGGACAAAGTGCTCTGACCGCCGCATACAGCGCAGGCACCCGAATTGAATGCCGCTGTCGCATTCCGGCCCCGGAAATGTACATCGCGGCGACCGCCGGCAAATTCATCGTCAAGCGTATGCCCGGAACCGGGCCCGATCATGCAATTGATTGCCCGTCCTTCCTGCCGCCTGAAGAATTGTCAGGGCTGGCACAGGTTCAGGCGTCGGCGATCACAGAAGATCCTGACGATGGCACCACCACGCTCAAGCTGGGCTTTGCGCTGCGCAAGAACAGCAAGAGCCGCACCGCCCCCGAACATACCAGCGCGAAACCACCCGAGGCCAAGGTTGCCCCGCGTAAGCTGACGATCACGAGCGTGCTTCAATTCCTCTGGCATGAAGCTGATCTGGGCAAGTGGTATCCCAGGATGGAGGGCAAACGGTTCTGGGGCGTGATCCATCATGCTCTGTGCCGCGCGGCGGCTGGCAAGATCGTCAAAGGGCAAGAGATGCCCGACATTCTCTACGTGCCGGAATACTTCAAGCCTGAGACCAAAGGTGAGATTGCCGCCAGACGAAACCGGCTCTTTGCAAACCTACGCCCAGCGGGCCGCGGTGCAACGCCTTTCGGTCTGGTGGTCGCGGAATTCAAGGGCAAGGAAACCTCGGCGCACGGGGCGCGGTTCATGTTCAAACATGCCCCGGATTGCGCGTTCTTCGCAGATGAGGATCTGTCCAAAAAGTTCGACAAAGTGTTCGGGGAACAGCTGCTCCTTCTTGAAGCGATGGGGTCCGGCCATGCCATCCTGATCGCCAGCTTTTCAATGGCAAAGGCGGGTTATCCAGTTCTCCATGAAATCGGAATGATGCTGGTGACGGACAACTGGATTCCGTTTGAAGGCTTGCGCGAACTGGAAGTGTTGAATGCGCTGACCGAACAGAACCGCGCGTTTCAGAAGCAATTGCGGTTCAACCTGCCTGTGGACGCACCGATCGCATCGGCTGTGCTGCTGGATTCCAAAGATCCGATTGCCGTCTTTGTTGCAAACAACCCCGACGATGCTGGGGCGCTGACGCTGCTCACCAAAGCCTCTGAAGAAGGCCGGTATGCGAGCTGGAGCTGGTTCGATGATGGGCCAATGCGCCCGTTCCCGCATCGTGGCGCGTCCCCCTCCAGCCATCACTCACGACCACCGGAGGGGGGCGCTACCGGTCAGAGTGTGAGGCCATCACCGGTAAACGAGCGCCGCGCATCGGGCGATGAACGCAACACGATGTGGGATAGCCCCATTCTTCCGAAAGGAGCAAGCGGCCATGGCTAGAGCCACATTCGTATCTCTCGTTTTTCTATCGACAGTAGCAGCCCCGGCATTCGCCCAGAATGACGAGGCCGCAATTTGTGCGGGCCGTGATGGCCCGCTGTTGAGTGGAGGACGCTTGCTCTGCGCGACCGCCCCCACCCGCACCTGCCTGGAACCCGCATTCCGGGCAGGTGCAATGGTTTGCTTGCACTATGAGGATGGCGGCAATTCTGAACAGGTCGTCTCAAAGAATGCAAGTCCGCGCGCCAAAGGCGAATGGGCAGCAGAGGCCGAACGTGCCGCCAAACGCCACGGTGTTCCGGTGCCCCTGTTTCATGCGCTGGTTCATCATGAAAGCCGCTGGAACGCCAATGCGGTGAGCCCCAAGGGCGCGCTGGGGCTGGCGCAGCTGATGCCGCCCACCGCAGCCGCGCTTGGCGTCGATCCGCATGACCCGGTTCAGAACCTCGATGGCGGCGCGCGGTATCTGAAAGCCATGTTCCTGAAGTTCGGCACATGGCGGCTGGCGCTGGCCGCATACAACGCCGGGCCCAAAGCCGTGGAACGCTATGAGGGCGTCCCGCCCTATTCGGAGACCACCCATTACGTCGCAACCGTTCTCGAAGGGGCCGGGCTACCGCCCGACGTCTGAACACCCCAGTCCAAGGAGACTATTTTCAATGAAACGTAACCCTCAAAGCGTCACATTGCTGACAGTGCTGGCCCTCGTGGCACTCAGCAGCCCGGCCATGGCGCAATCGCTGTTTGATGCGCCGGTGTCCATCCTGACCCAGATCCGCACCTTTGTGACAGGTGCCAATGGTATTCTTCTCGGTGGTGCAGCCATTGCGCTGGCCGGGATTTCTGCCGCCAGCCCGCGCGTGCCGGTCACATGGGGCCATTTCTTTGTCATCCTCGTGGTGCTGGGCATCTTCTACGGTGCATTTGGTATCGCCGAAGCCATTCAGGGCTTTGCAACCTGATGAGCGACGATAACCGCATATTCCAGGCGATCACCAAGCCTTCTGAGAGGGCCGGAATGCCGATGACGTTTCACATCGTGGCGATCAGCATTCCCCTGATGACGTTCATCATGACGCAGGGCTTTTTGGGCTTCTGGGGATTGCTCGCCATCGCCCCGTCTTATGCCGCCGCCCGCTGGATTGTGAGCGTCGATCCGTATCTGCCGGATCATGTCGCCACCATGGCCGACTGCAAACTGTTCACCGCAAACAAGCCCTACTGGGGCGGCAATTCCTACTCCGGAGACTGACCCGATATGAACATGCACCCCGAGATTCAAAAAGCCATGCCATCCGCGCGCCGCGGCGCGCGGGAGGTGCCGGCCACCAAGCATATCCCGTTTGTGCGCTTCCTGTCAGATGGGACATTCACCACCCGCAACGGAGATCTGTTGGCGGTGTTGGAACTCAAGGGGTTTATCCACGAAACCGCAGACCGGGCGGCAAGCAAGGCCGCAAATGATACCTTGGCTCGGCTGGCCTCCAGTTTTGAAGACAACCGGACAGTGTTCTATAGCCATACTATCCGGACCAAAATCCAATTGGCCGATACGCTGGAGCCTGTGAGCGAGCCCGCTTTCTCTGCAGAATTGGACAAGCACTATCGGGACCAGCTGGACCAGGTCGAAACCTATCAGCTGCGCCACTTCGTGACGATCGTGCGCCGCCCTTACACCAGCGGCAAGCGGCTGCTGGATGCGGGGTTGCGGTCTCTGCGCTCAGCAACAACAGATCCGGCAACAAGCGCCACCCGCGAAAAGAACCGCAAAGCCCTGCATGTGGTTGCAGAACAGGCCATGCGGGATCTGTCGGTGTTTGGCGCGCGCCGGCTCACCGGGTCAGAGGCGGATCGCAGCCGCACGCTGTCATTTCTCTCGATGCTGCAAAGCGGGATTTGGCAAAAGGCTCCGTCGGTCTGGACTCATCTGGCCGACGCCGTTCCAAACGGGCGTATCACCTTCCGCAAAGACCATGTTCACAGCCTTTCGCCGGGCGGGGACAAGGATCGTTTTGCGGCTGCCTTTGCGGTCAACGCTTATCCCGAACGCTCGAGATACTACATGTTCGATGAGCTGCTGGGTGAGCGCTGCGAGTTCATTGCCACCCAATGTTATTCGCCCATGGACCGCGTGTCCGGCGGCACAAAGATCCGTGACGCCAAGCGGGGCATGGAAGATGCGGGCGATGAAGCGGAATCGCTGCAAAAGGATCTGAATGAGGCGCGCGACGCGGTTGCCTCCCGTGCCATGTCCATTGGACGGCACCACGTCACGGTTGCTGTGTTGGGAAACACCCGCGAAGAGTTGGAAGATGCGGCCACGCGGGTGAATTCCTGTCTGACTGGCGCGGATCTGCGCACGCGGCGCGAAGACATCGGGTTGGAAGCGGCCTGGTGGGCGCAGCTGCCCGGCAACATCGCCTATCAGACCCGCAGCAAAAAGCGCTTCGTGTCCGACAAGAACTTTGCCGATTTCGCCAACCTGCATTCCTGGCCGACCGGATCGCGGGAAAGACTGCGCTGGGGCGGCCCTGTGGCGGCGTTCCGGACGCTGGGCGGTACGCCCTATTGGTTCTCTTTCCACCGGGAAGGCTCTGACAAATCCAAGGGGCCAGGAACCACGGCCATCTTTGGGGCGACCGGTGAGGGCAAAACCCTGCTGGCGAACTTCATGATGTCGAGCTGCTACCGCCTGCCCGAACACCCGCACCTTATTGCCTTTGACAAGGATCGGGGATCGGAAACCTTCATCCGGGCCATTGGCGGCACATACCTTCAGCTGAAATCCGGTATGAACCTCGGCTTCAACCCGTTTGCTGTTGCCACGGATGAGGTTGGTATCGAATGGCTTGAGGGCTTCATTCAACGCCTGACGGGTGCGGACAAACTGACGCCGGAACAGGAACGGCGGATCGCAACAGGTCTCAGGCGCTTGGCCAACGGTGATGCGGCCCTGCGCACATTCTCGGATTTTGCCGACACGCTGCGGTCTGTCGATGATGCGGACGCGCCTGTGCAGCTGCTCGATGCGCTCAGCAAATGGTATGGTTCCGGCAATCGCGCCTGGCTGTTTGATAATCCTCAAGACAGTTTCAGCCTCGATCAGTCCGTGACCGCCTTTGACATGACGGCGCTGCTCAAAGCCTCAGATATCCGGCTGCCCTTGCTGGACTATCTGTTCTACCGGATCGAGCGCAAACTGGCGCAGGGCAAACCGCTGATCATCATGGTGGATGAAGCCTGGGCACTGTTTGACGATCCCCGCTTTGGTCCCCGTATCCAGGACTGGATCAAAACCATCCGGAAGCTGGATGGCATTCTCGTGTTCATGACTCAGGAAACGTCGGATGCGGCCAAATCCTCGATCTCGGACACGCTGATCCAGTCGACGGAAAACCGCATCTTCTTTGCCAATCCCAAGGCCGACCGCGCGACCTATGTGGATGCATTTCGGCTCACTGAGGCTGAGTTCAGCGCCATCTCTACGATGCCGCCGAAATCCCGTCTTGCTCTGATCAACGACGGAGACGGATCGGCCGTGGTCTCGACGCGGCTTGAGCTTCCTGAGCAATTTTATCGGGTGTTGTCCGCCACAGGCGACAGCGTTGGTGAGATGGACCAGCTGCGCGCCGAGCATGGCGAGGATGGCTGGCTCGCCGCCTTCATGACCCCCAATGCCCCTTGAGGAGACCTCCCAATGATCCGCAAAATTGTTTTCGTCGCACTTGGCCTGCCGCTTCTCGGAGCCTGCACCATTACCGGTGATGCTCTCGATCCGCCCCGCGAGCTGAAGGCCAATTGCAATATCGCAGATGCTGAACCGATCCCTCAGACCGGCCTTGCCACCACCCCGCCGCTCAGCATCGGCAAAATCTGACCCCCCCGGAAAGGACAAGACAATGAAGACCATTCTTAAAACCACCGCCGCGGTTGTTGCACTTGCACTGGCCGGAATTGTTGGGAACGGCAACACAGCCCAAGCCCAGGGCGTCCCGACATACAGCGTCACAGAACATGCCGAACTGATCGCGCTGCTCAATTCCAGCGGCGAAATGGTAGGTCTAAACACCGAGATCCTCGACAATGCCCTGCTGCAGTTGCAAGAGCTTCAGGAGCAATTGCGCCAGGCGCGCGCAACGCACAATGCCATCACGGGCGCCCGCGACACGATCACCAACCTGTTCAACGGCGACATTACCCCACGCAAACTGTCCTCGTCCCTGTCTACGCTCTCCATGACCGGCAATTCGGTGAACCGCCGCCTGAGCAATCACATGGAAGAGTTACGGGTGGATTTCCAGCCGCTGAGCGGGCTGCAGGCGTTGGGACGTTCAGTGGAAGATCCGGCCACAAGGTCACATGATCTGGTTTCCGGATCGAGCATGGCCGGGCTGGCGATTGCCGAAGAAGGCTTTGCCGGGGCTGGCGAAGCGATGGAGCGGTATGACGGCTACCGTGAGCAGATTTCCGCGACCGATGATCTGAAAGCTAGCATTGATCTGAACACACGCATAGCGATTGAGAATGGCATGATGCTCGCCACTTTGTTGCAGACCCTCTCTGCACAAGGTCAGCTGGACGCCGCAATCGTAAACCAGCGCCTGCGCGGTCAGGATATCGTCGCGCGCCAGGCGTACAGACCTGAAGGATCAAACTGATGCGCCTCCCCACAAACACGCTTCTTATCGCAGCAACAGTCGCCACCACTCTGGCGGCGGGTCAACCTGCATTGGCTTTGACGGCTGATGAGAAGAGGGAGAACTCGAGGCTAAGCAAAGCATGGAACGTGTCCATTGCGCGAAAGGCGGCTCAACTCAGGTTTGCCTTCGCAGAAAAATGCGAAGCTGCATTTACTGCAGGTGAACCCATGCCAGAGCCGGATCTGCGTATCACAGAAGAAATCGAAATCGACGATGATTTGACAAGCATGACCGTCGAGGAAATCTCGGAGCAATACAGGTTTTCCACTGACGCATTCGATGAGTCGGACCGCGCTGTGAAAGACTGCATCCGCAAATTCAGAAAAAGGAACGATGGGTCATGAGCATCAGAGACTTCCTTGTTGGCACAGATCAGAGTTTTGACAACATTATCAACGGTGGGTCGCAGCAGGTGTTTCAAGCGCTTGCGACCCCCAGCGCTCAATTCCTGACCCTGCTCGCCGGCGCTGCACTGGCGGTCTGGGCGGTCACGGCTGCGTTCCGGGGAAGTTTTTCTCTAGATGGCTTTATCACCTTCGTTTTTCGATTTTCACTGTTCTATCTCGCAGTCTCGGGCGGTGCACTCTGGACGCAGTTCATTTACCCATTCTTGACACAGTTTCCTATCAATGTCGGGAACACAATTATCAGCGAGTTTGGCGGGGGCGGAACTGCAGGGGGAATCGCAACGGCCTTTGCTGAGTTCGCCAATACGGCATTTAGAAACATCATAACCGCTTTGGGATCGTACGGCGTTACGGACTATCTGGGCGGAGACGCTCTTGGTGTGGTCCTGATGGCGTTGATCGCCTCAGTCGCGATCCTTTTCATGATTGTCATCGCGTTGGCGCTGCTTGTGGCGTCCAAAGTTCTTTTGGCCATTCTGATTGCAATATTCCCGATTATGGCCGTCTGGGCCTATCTCCGCAGTTCCGCAGAAATTTTCAACGGCTGGGTGCGTGGGATTACGATGCTGGTTCTGTTCCAGATTCTGCTATTCGGTGTCATGGGCATCGCGCTCGCTGCAACTGAAGGCACAGCCGACGCAGTGTCAGCGGGTGTTGCTTCCGGAGCAGACATACCGTTGGAGATGTTCAAGCTAGCCGGAATGAGCGGGATCACCGCTGGATTGCTGCTTATCTGTCCGATGATTGCGCAGCGAATTGGCGGCGCGGCGTTGAGCCTTGGTGAATCTCAGATCAAAGGTGCTGGTCAGGCCGGTATGAAACTTCTGGGCGGCCAGCTGACGGGCGGAAACTCTGGCGGCAACAATCTCGGCGATGTCGCCAATCAGCGTGCGAGTGCGGCTAATGAAGCTGACCGACCCTCTGCAACAGAGGCCAATAACCAGCGCATTCAGGATTCCGTAAGGCGCGGGGCCGAACGCATGGCCGAAGACGCACGACGGCGCAGAAGCTGATCAAAACTCATTGAAAACACTGGCGGGCCGGCCCCGCAACAGACGAGGAGTCACCAGATGCAACATGCAGCAGCAGATTTGAGGCCCGATCCGCTCAATCCTGACGGGCAATATCAGGGCTCTCCCCTGCCCGATACAACCACCATGCACGAAGGCCACGACCGCTGGGAAGATGAAATGTATCTCTCGATGCGGCGCAGGGCGCGGATTGCCTATATCGTGGCCGGTGTCGGCGCTCTGATCGGGGTGATGGGCGTTGCGGCCGTCATGGGCCTGGCTCCGCTCAAACAGGTCGTGCCCATCACAATGACTGTCGATAAGCACACCGGCCTGGTCAACGTGGAGTCGCGTCTTGGTGATCTGACACTGGACGATGATGAGTATGTCACCCAGGCGCTGTTGTTCCAGTATGCCCGCGACCGGGAAACCTATGACGCGCACGATCAGCGCGAACGGCTGACCGATGTGTATGGGCGGACCTGTGGCGAGGCCGCCGAGGATCTGGCCGCGCTTTATGACGAGGACAATCCCAACAGCCCGATGAACATCTACGGGAACTATGGCCGCGTCGATGTCCGTATTCGGTCTGTCACACTGAACAACGGAAACTCGGCCACGCTGCGCATCACGAAAAGCGCTCGCCAACAACAGGGCGCCCCGGTCTCGACGCGGAATTTCGTGGTGACGATTGCGTACGAGTTCGACCGCACCGGAAACATGACGCTTGAGGAACGTTGGAACAACCCAACCGGCTTTTGTGTCGCCAACTACCGACTGGATGAGGAGGCGCGATAATGCTGCGTTTAATTTGCACTGTGGCTGTGATGGTGGCGCTTGGCGCGGCCTCTGTCTCAGCTGAACAACAAGGGCGAGGAACCGGCACGGACGCGCGTGTCCGGACCCTCGTCTATCACCCTGACGAGGTTTACAAGATCAATGTTTCAAGGGGATATGCTCTCAGCATTCACCTCCAGGAAGGTGAACAGATGGTCGATGAGGTCCGGGGCGATCCAAAGACCTGGGACTTTATCCCTCTCACCGCTGGTAACGGCTTTGTCCTGAAGGCCAAACATGCCACTTCGCAGGCGAGCAACCTCATTTTGCAAACCAACCTGCGCAGCTATGTGTTTCTCCTTCAGGCGCGTGAAGCCGGTCCACCTGATAATGTCGGGTTTCTCTACCGGTTCAGCTATCCGGATCAAAAAAAGGGCTTCAAACCGCGACAGGCCGGTAACATCCAGACCGCATTCAATACCACTGGGCGTCCTGCCAATCTGCAATACAGCGCAAGTGGTGACAAACTGCTGCGGCCAGAAGTGGCTTTTGATGATGGACGCAAGACGTATCTGCGCCTGAAACAGCAAAGTGTACGGCCTGCTGTTTTTGCAATGGACGCAAAAGGGCGCGAACGTCTGGTCAACTCAACAGATCTGGCAGACGGCACCATTGTTGTGACGGGTGTTTATCCGCGCCTGGTCCTGCGCGACGGGCCATATGTGGTCTGCGTGTTCAACATCCCTCTCTATGAAATCGACCGAAACCGCGACCCGAATAAGCCCCGCAGGGTTTCGTCATCCTCGTCACAGCGCAATGCAGGTCAAGGTGGGGAGAACCGCTGATGTCTGAGAAAAACAAACTGCTTGAGAACCGCATCGAAGGCTCTGAGGAGGAAAAACGCGGTCTGGACCTGCCCATGATCCTCGGCATCGGTGCATTTATAGCCTTTGTTGGCCTGTTCTTCTGGATCAACAGCGGCGGGGATGAAACCGGCCGACGCGGCAGCATCATTCCAGAAGTCAACCAGACGCCGGATCAGCGTAATCAGGGGGGCACCCTTTTTGGAGCGGTGCCAACGGAACCTATGCCCCAGGTCGAACAAGAGCCAGACCCGCGCGTTGCCATCCTTGAGGCTGAGCTGGCCGAACTGCGGGAAATGATTGCAGCTGCGCAGGCAGTGGTACCCGATGAAGAGACCTCCTCGCAAGCGCCCGCCTCGGATCTTGAAGCAGCGGCCCTCGCAGCGCTGGAAAAACGCACCGAACGGCAAGAAAAGGCCCTTGAGGCGTTCCTGAAGAAGCTTGAAGAGGATCGGCTGGCCGATGAACGCCGGCAACGGGAACTGCTCGCGCGGATTCAGGCCAACCGGCCGATTACAGAACCGGGCCAAGCGTCTGAGCCGGCACAGCAAGGCGATGCGGCGCAAGCTGCTGTTACGGCTGAAGAAGACCGGTTGACCCAGCCTTTGACCAATAGCCTTGGGCGCAGTGCAGCTGGGGCGGGTGCTGGCGGCAATGCGAACAACAGCACAGGCAACGATTTCCTCGATGCCGCTGCGTCTCGTAGCGTCCAGACAGCGCGGGCGACCCAACTGCAGGATGTGCATCGTCTGATCACACAAGGCACCATGATTCCGGGCGTTCTGGATACAGCAATATCGTCCGATCTTCCTGGTGAACTGAAAGCCACCATAAGCCGAGATGTGTGGTCGGCGGATGCAACCACGATCCTGATACCCAAAGGCTCAACACTGATTGGAGAATACTCGTCGGATATCTCTCTTGGTCAGCGCCGGGTTCTGGTGGCCTGGAACCGGGTGATCACAACGGATAAGCGCTCAATTATGATTGGGTCGCGTGGTGTGGATGGTCTGGGCCGCGCCGGTCTGACAGGCAATGTGCAGCACCACTTTGGCCTCAAGTTTGAAGCGGCATTCTTCATCTCGATCTTCTCGGGGATTTCCAGCTTCGGCAATCGCACTCTGAGCGAGAACGATCTGTCCACCGGCACCGATGGGTTCGCGAATTCCGGTCAGGATGCCTTTGAGGAATACCTGTCGATCCCGCCGACGATCTGGGTGAATCAGGGCGAGAACATCAACGTGTTCGTATCGCGAGACCTCTATATGTGACGCCATGAGCATCAGTCCAGGCGGGGCGCAACACGGTTGTGCCCCGCAGCGTTTTCGAGCTTTCCATCCCTTAACACTCTTGTCCCGAAGGAGAATGCCATGAGCACCATACAGGCAAAGACCCACCTTCCTTACACGATTGCAGCTGGCGTCATCAGCATCCCGCTCTGGGCCGCGCTTCTGACTGCCTGGAAGGTGAATGGAGACATTGAAACATGGCGGCCGTGGCTCCTGCTCAGCCAGCGCAATACTCTGCACCAGAAGGATTGGGACCTGGTGCTGTGGGGTGGCATCACGCTTGGGCTGATGACCGGGGCCGGTCTTGCCTATCTCTTCGGCGGAATGGTGTTTGGGGTGACGGCGACTGATGCGCATGGGGATGCGCGATGGGCCACAGCCAAAGAGATCCGCACCGCACGGTTGATCAGTGATTGGGGCCTGGTGCTGGGCAAGCTGGGCAAACCGGAGAAAAAAACTCCACATCTGCGCGCCCATACAGATGATCAGGGCACGGTGCTTGTCTCGGGTCCACCGCGATCCGGCAAAGGTGTCGGTATCGTTGTCCCTACCCTGCTCGACTATCCCGGTTCGCTCATCGTCTATGACGTCAAAGGTGAGCTTTTTGAAACCACGTCGCGACGGCGATTGGAAAAAGGCGACAAGGTGCGGGTTCTGTCGCCGTTCGATGTCCAGTTTCCGAACAACCCCGACGGCTCGCTTGTCGGCCGGTCACACAGCTTCAACCCGCTGGTTGAGATTGCGGCAATGGATGACCTGGAAGACCGGCTTGTGCGGATCTCAGAAATCAGTGCCGCGCTGTTGGCACCAAAAAGTTCAACCGGCGCTGAGGCGTCGCTGATGGAAGATGCGCAGGAAATCTTTGAAGCCGCGGCGGCGATCGTCTGCAACGAACCTGAACCGTCGCTTGGCCGCGTGCTGCAGGTGCTGACCCCGCAAGTGGCTGGTGATGATGAGATACCAGATTACAAGGGCATGTTTGTCGCCCTTGCGCCACGTGCGCCAGATCCGGTGTCAAAGGGCGCGATGCTTCGCATGGCGGGTCAGGACAACAAGCAGCTGGGGATCTACCTGTCGGTGTTGATGGGCGGGGGTTTGAATGCCTGGCGCAACCCCGCGATCGTGCGCGCGACAAAGAACAATGATTTCGACTTTGAATCGATGCGTTGGGACCCTCAAACCTGCTACATCTCGATACCGGAGGCGCACAAGCAGGTGTCGCGGCCTTTGGTGCGTTTGTTCATCCAGTGCGCGATCAACGCGCTGCGTCGTCGTCTCATGGCCTCGGGTGAGGATTACCTGCCCGTCCTGTTTCTGATCGATGAGTTTCATTCGCTGGGGAAAATGCAGGGCGTCCTCGATGCTGTAACCACCCTGCCCGGCTATGGCGGCCGCTTGTGCCTGATCGTGCAATCGCCGGCATCCCTTCGGGAACATTATGGGCCAGCTGGTGAGGAGATCCTGACAGAGAGTTCGCATCTGCATGTCTGGCTGACGCCCAATTCCGAAGAAACAAAGCAAAAGCTGTCCAAGGCGCTTGGCAATAAGACCGTGACGCAAAAATCCGTCTCGGGGCGCAACTGGTCGAAAGAGCCCGGGCGGTCGGAAAGCTGGTCCGAAAAAAGCCGGGCGCTGCTCACCCCTGAAGAAATCGGTCGGTTGGGCAAGGAAGAAGTCATTATCACCGGCAAGGGTATGTTCCCGATCCGCACAAATCGGGTGTCCTACTTTAAAGACCATCGGTTCATAGCCCTGAATGACAGTCAAAAGGGAAAGCCCTGGCCGGATGTGCCTGTGGTCAAGGATAGCGTTGTGACCCGATATGATGAGTTCCTGAAGGATGCCGGCACTTCAAAATCGGCTGAGGCCGAAGAACCGGAGCCTGTGCCTGCCGCCAAACCGCCCTTGTCACAGCGTGCGGCCGTCACTGGACCACGCTCTTACGATCCTCCTGAGTATGACGGGTATCTTGATCAGGGCGTGGCTGGCTACGGATACTTCGAAGATCCGCGCGAGGCTGCCGATGAAGGAGAAACAGCCGAGGACCGCCAGCTAACGCAAGCAATCGAAACGGTGAAAGCACCCAGCTTTGCGCACAACCTCAGCAACCTGTTGAACCTGGCACCGATCAGCCCGGACAGTGAGCCCGAACTTGCTGACCTGGCACATCGGCTTTCACCTGACGAGCTGGTCTACAGGTTGATGCCGCTGTTCAGCGGCGAAAACGTGAAGATCAGTGGCCATTCGCTGCGTGGAGCATAAACTGGCAAGAAGCGGAGAGGCTGTGTGAAAACTCCAACTCATGAACTCTCTCGTTACGCTCGTTTTCAACAGCCATGCGAAAGGTCTCTCAGTAGCGTGATAGAACGCACATAAAGGGTGTTTTCGGCGTGTTTCGCCGGACGGTCAGAGTTTTCACACAGCCTCCGAACAAAACCGACCTCCGCTGCGTCATCTGGAACGGCCGTTTTCGCTATTGGAATGCGGCCATTGGCCAATACGTCGTTGCTTTTCAAGCGATCTGCAGCGTTGTTCAAGATGAACTCAGCTTTCGTCGCACGGTCCTAATGCTGACAGGTGACGAAGTACCATGATTTGGGCAAGTGCAGCCAAGATGGCGGCCACAAAGACCGCTTCGAGGGCAACAAAGCTGACCAGAGCCGCCCCGAACAGGGGCGAAAGTGCGGCGGGCGCAGCGAAGGCATTGAACCAAGCGGAGTAGGCTGGGCGACGGTCGCCGGGCGAGATTTCCATCAGGAAGCCGAGATACCCGATTGTTACGCCATTCATCATCGCGCCAATTATGAAAAACAGAACCGAAAAGCCGAAAATGCCACCCCCGTATACGGCCAACAGGAGTGCCAATGCTGGAGGGAGGAGCCGCAGATTTGCAACCATTCTAAGCAGGTCCGGTTTGCCCATTGTGTCGCCGATCCGGCCCCAGGCCGGATTGGAGGTGAGCGCCCCGGCGGTTTGTGTGACCAGAAGCGTTCCGACCGAGGCAATGCCCAGCCCGGCCCCGCTGGCCGCGACGACATAGAACGGCAGCGCCATCAGCGTGGCTGATCCCAGCCATTGGAAGATCAGGAAGAGACGAAACCTCCGGTCGTGGCGCAGAGTTGCAAAGCCTTCGCGCAGGAAGTCCCCCATGCCACCTGTTGCGGCGCGTGGCTTTTGCGATGGCATCTCTGGCTCACCGGCTGAAACGAACAAGGTTGACGATATCAGCATCAACACCGCGCCAACGGCAAAGATCAAAGCATAGGCGCGCAGTGGAGGCAGGGCCTCGAGCGCCAGCCGCAGAATGCCCGCGACCAGAATGGCCAAGAGCCCGCCTCCGAAGAACCGCCAGGCCAGCATCCGGCTGCGTCTCCCTGACGGGATCGCGCGACCGACAATATCGTTGTAAGGAACGGCGACGACGCCGCTGACGAAAGCATAGACCGTCCACAACACGAGAAACCCGGTGATGAGCGGCACGGGTGGCCAGTCGACCTGTGGCCAATCAGCACCCCACCAAAGCAGCCCCGCAATCAGCGCTGTGGCCAGCGCCCGGCCATAGGCACCGACCACATAGAAGGGCATCCGCCGGGTCGCGCGATCAGCCAGGTATCCAACGGGAAGCTGCGTCAGCACCCAGCCCAGTCGCAGCACTGCACTTGCGTAGCCCACGGCCAGTGCGCTGCCGGTCAGGGTGTGAACGAGGCTGGCCACCACCGTCGCACTGTCCACCGCCGCCGACCCACCTTGAAACGCGGCACCCGCTCCGGCAATGCGCCAGAACCGGCGGCGAACGATCATGTCGCGTTCAGCCCCCGGCATTGGCTTCCCCGGCCTCAAGGCGCGCGCGCCGTATATCGATGCCCGATTGCCAGAGCACCAAAAGTCCGATGCCGACGACAAGAATTATCGTGGTGACGTAGTTGAAGAGGATCATTAGCAGGGCCTCTTCGTCAGCCACACCAATCGCCTTGAGCACAAATCCCGCCCCAAAGACGAAGCTGCCGGGAACGCGCACGAAACGTCCGATCACCATGATGAACCCGGCAAAAACCATCAGGAACAAATAATCCCATGCCGTCAGGACAATCCCGACGGCAAGTCCGGCCCAGAGAAAATGCGTTGCCGCTACCACCTTGCTCAGGATGGCCGCAACGATGGCTTTGACGCGGCGCATGCTGTCGCGCGGCCACACGATGCCGTCGCACAGCGCGCCTCGAAGGCCCGCGCCGCAGGCACCCATGCGCGCCGCTACCCAGTCGAAAGCGCGGCAAATCAGCGGCCCCTCGCGGGCAAACAGCACCCGGAAGCGAAAGAGCGCCCAGAGGAAGCCCCCGAACAGGAGCAGGTTCAAGCCGCCTGCGACACTGAGGCCAAGGCGCAGATCACCCTCGATCTGCGGGATGCGCCCGGCCATGGCCACGACACCGGCGAACAACGCAAATACGACTCCGTCGAGAAAACGCGCGATGATCGTGGTGGATAGCACGGTCGCCATTTTTAGCCCATCCATTCGGGCGACCAGCCAGGCCCGCACTAACGGGCTGATCCCAAGCGGTACCAACACGTTGGCACCGTAACCGGCCAACAATGCGCCGGTCAGCCTGATCGTACCGACCGGCTTGACGTCATAGAGGATTTGCCGCCATTTCCAGCCGCTCAAAAGTTGCTCGAGCAGGATCGTTGCGGCAAGGATCGCCAGCCAGAACGGATTGGCTGTGCTTAAGCCCTCAAGAAACCGCGCGAAATCAAGGCTCCCATAGAGCAGGAATGTAAGCCAGAGCGCCAGCGCCGCACCAAGAACCGGCAACAGCCAGCGTCTGAATAATCGTCCGACCATGTTCTACCCGCGCAGCAACTGTTGATCCTGTCTAACCTCCGTATCATAGTACGGAGTCAAGAGTGCATTTCGAAAAGGGGACTGGATATGGCAACGGCGACCATCGGCGCAGCCGCACGGGAAGCGGGCGTTGGAATCGAGACCATCAGGTTCTATGAACGCAAAGGTCTGATTGATCAGCCACCCCGTCCGGCACAAGGCGCGCGGGACTATGGCGGCGAAACACTTGGCAGGCTAAAGTTTATCTCAGGGGCCAAGGAACTTGGATTCTCGCTGTCCGAGATAGCAGAGCTGCTGGACTTGCAACAGGCACCCAACCCAGAGTGCCGCGTTGTGCAGGCTTGCGCACGTGCGAAACGCGAGGATGTTCAGACCAGAATAGACGGTCTTCTGCGCCTGAGGGACAATCTCGACAATCTTATTGCTGCGTGCCCTGGAGATGGCGGTCTTGAGTATTGCTCAATCCTGAACGCCATGAATGGCGTGGGCAAGGCGCGGAGCGTGTGAACCCCAACAAAACCGCCTGCCTTTAGGTCAAGAATCGCCGGTGATGCTCCTTGCGCCTCTATCCAATATCAAGAGGCAGCGACTTTCCCACGATGCGCTCGCAGGGTCTAAGCATCTGTTACGCACGGTAACGTGCAAGCATATTTCAATTTGTCTGAATCCATCCGATTCATTTCTGGATGATTCGACCATCAGTAGAGACGAATGTCAGCGCTACGAAGATTACACTCCTTCAAGCTAGGCGCAGCATCAGGCAAAAAGTGCGCGAAGCGGAAGTCTGCTGCTCCACTCATTTTTTACTGTTCGCCATATTCAGCGCGTCTCAAACAGCGTCTCCAGGATCGGGCACTCTGGCAAATCACCCTGGCTGCACTCTGCCGCCATTCCGGCAAGCGCCTTTTCCAACTTCCGCAGCCCTTTGATCTTTTCACGCACTGATGCCAAATGGCCAATGGTCAAGCCATGCACCTCGCTACATGTGAAATCTTGCCGGTCCACCATTTCCAGCAGCGCGCGGATTTCATCAATGCTGAACCCAAGCTCACGCGAGGTCTTGATGAAAGACAGCCGTTTGAGTTGGTCGTGATTGTACTGGCGGTTGCCACCTGCCGTGCGATCCGGCTGCGGCATGATTTTGATGCGCTCGTAGTAGCGGATCGTTTCAATATTCACGCCGGTGCGCCTGGACATTTCGCCAATTGGATGGCCTCGCGCGTTCGTGAAGTCGGACATCGAAAATCCTCTTGCTTCTGTAGTGGCTACAGACCGCATCTTACATCAAGAAACCTGAATTGCGAGTGCCTGCATGACCGACACAATCGACGTTGACCTAAACCAGAGCGATCCTGACAGCCGCAAGGCGCGCATGATTGCAGCGGGTGGTGTCCTTGGTGCACTTGCCGCCTCAACGTGCTGCATTGTTCCGTTGATCCTGTTTAGTCTTGGCGTGTCTGGTGCATGGATCGGCAATCTGATTGCGCTTGAACCCTACAAGCCCATCTTCATCGTGATCACGCTGGGATTTCTCGGCTATGGCTATTGGATGGTTTACCGCAAGCCCAAGGTCTGCGCAGAGGGCGAAACCTGCGCGCGGCCACTTCCCAACCGATTGATTAAATCCGCGCTTTGGGCATCAACAATTCTTATCGTGATCGCGTTGTTCTGGAACTGGATCGCGCCGGTCGTTGCCCCCATTCTTCTTGGTCTGTGAAAGGACATACAATGAAACTCCACACTTCCGTTTTGGCCTTGATTGGTTTTATGGCCGCCGCCCCTGTCTTTGCGGCTGAGCAGACAGTAACATTTTCTGTTCCCGGCATGACCTGTGCAAGTTGCCCCTTTATCGTTGAATCGGCGATGAGCGGGGTCGATGGAGTTGTAACCGTGACCGCTGATGCCGAAACCCGAACGGCGCTGGTTATCTTTGATGACGCCATCGCCAGTGCAGAAGATATCGCGTTCGCCTCGACTTCTGCGGGCTATAAAGCTGAGCTTATGTCCGACGACGGCAATTCCTGAGCCGCATATGAAAGATAGCTCAACAGGAGGTCTGCTGTCCTTCATCGTCGCGGCACCGGTTGTCGTAATCTACTGCGGCGGAAAGGCATCTCTGATAGGAACCGCTCTTTTCGGAACGGCTGGTTTTCTGACGGGTGCCAATGTGCTGACCATAGCCCTCCTGGCAACGCTTGGCGGGATCGGGATCTTAGCGGCGCGTAGTTTCGTGCGGTTGCGCGGTCACAACCAAGAGTTTGAAAGGGACGGCCAAAGTGAACGACAGACTCCTTAAGACGGGCATTGTTGGCACGGTGATCGCCGCGCTGTGCTGCTTCACGCCTGTTCTGGTCGTGCTCTTTGGCGTGGTGGGGCTGTCGGCTGTCGTCGGCTATCTGGATTACGTTCTATTGCCTGCGCTCGCTGTGTTCGTGCTGATCACGATTTACGCTGTCATCCGCCGTGTTCGGAAAACCTGAACCTGAAAGACCAAACATCATGCTTGATTTACTGAACCCAAACGCGGGCGATACCGATACATTTGACCTCGCAGTTGTTGGTGCTGGGTCTGCTGGATTTTCCGCTGCAATCACCGCAGCGGAAGACGGTGCGCGAGTTGCCCTCATTGGCTTTGGTACCATTGGCGGCACCTGCGTCAATGTCGGCTGCGTCCCCTCCAAAGCGATGATCCGCGCTGTGGAAACACTGCACTCGGCCAAAGGGGCTGATCGGTTTGATGGCGTGGAAGCTACGGTAAAAGTGATGGACTGGGCGGCAATGGTGGCCCAAAAGCAAGCCTTGGTAGATGATCTGCGCGCGGCAAAATACGTCGATGTTTTGCCCAACTATGAGGGCGTCACTTACATTGAAGGTCAGGCGAGTTTCGCCAAAGGTGGCTCCTTAAAGGTCGGTTACCGCACCATCCGCGCGCCAAAAGTCATCATTGCAACGGGGTCTTCGCCTCATGTCCCAGATATCCCTGGACTGGATGACATCGATTTTCTGGACAGCACCTCGGCACTTGAACAGGCGCAACTCCCAAAATCACTGATGGTGATGGGTGGCGGATATATTGGCGTCGAGATTGCTCAGATATTCGCCCGAGCTGGCGTCGAAGTGACCATCGTTACGCGTCGTGGTCTGTTGCCGGAGGCCGAACCGGAAGTCAGCGAAGCCCTGACAAAAGCCTTTGCCGATGAGGGCATTAAAGTGCTGGACGGGCTGGCATATGACAGGTTTGAAAAGTCAGGCGAGGGCGTCACCCTGCACGCCGCACATAACGGCGTTGCGGTCAGGATCGAAGCCGAAAAGCTCTTGCTGGCGACGGGCCGTACCCCAAACACTGGCTCCTTAGCACTTAACGTTGTCGGCATTGAAACGAATGCGCGGGGCGGGATTGTTATCGATCCGCAGATGCGCAGCACACGGGACGGAGTTTACGCCACAGGCGATGTGACCGGGGCAGATCAGTTCGTCTATATGGCAGCTTATGGCGCGAAGCTCGCGGCAAAAAACGCGATGAACGGAAACACCCTGAGCTATGACAATAGCGCCATGCCTGCCGTGGTCTTCTCTGACCCACAGGTGGCCAGTGTTGGCCTTACCGAGACACAAGCCAAGTCTGCTGGTCATGAGGTGGTCACGTCGGTTTTAGGTTTAGAGCATGTCCCCCGCGCATTGGCTGCACGCGATACGCGCGGTCTGATCAAGCTGATTGCGGATAAGCAAAGCAAGAAGCTCCTTGGGGCGCACATCATAGCCCCGGAAGGCGCAGATAGTATCCAGACGGCAGCAATGGCGCTCAAAATGGGTATGACCTACGACGACCTGGGCGCGATGATCTTTCCGTATCTCACGACCGTCGAGGGGCTAAAATTGGCGGCGCAGACATTCGAGAAGGACGTCGCTAAGCTATCCTGCTGCGCGGGGTAGCTCATTCACCGTCCAAGCATGTAGAGACTTCACTTTCCCGACAGCGGCCATTCGCTGCGACACAGAAATTCCGGGAAATGGGCTCCTTGCGGCCATTCTCCGCAGGTTGCTTGAACGTCAGCTCGGCCATACGAGCGATCTGCGCGACCAGAAAACCTACTTCGACCACTTCCCCAACGGGCTTTCAAAAACCTGTACCGCTTTCTCCCTGAGCACCCTGACAGCAACTGGTCGCCTCTGGTCCCCGGTCTTCCGAAACTGCACAATCACATCAATCATTGAGCGGCAATATTCAAGGATCTCGGAATAGGTCAGCCCGGTATCTGCCTGCATTACCATCAACGCCAAACGAGAAAGCGCAGATTCCGGCGAGGCCGCATGCAAGGTCGAGATCCCACCCGGATGGCCCGAGTTGACGGCGGACAGGAAATCATAGGCTTCCGCACCGCGCAGCTCCCCCATGATGATCCGTTCCGGCCGGAACCGCAGGCAGGCTTTCAGAAGATCGCTGCTCGATGCGTTCTTGTTTACCACCAGAGACACCGCATTGGGCTGGCTGGGTCGGATCTCCAGCACGTCTTCAATGGTCATGATCCGCTCTGAATGGTCGACTTCGCCAAGACAGGCGCGCAACCAGGTCGTTTTGCCGGAGGATGTCCCGCCCGATAGCAGGATGTTCCATTTGGCCTTGACGGCCATTCGCAGAAAATCACCAAAACCCTTGTTCTCGTAGGCGTCGAAAACAGCTTCATCGGCGGGATCAACGCCGGATTTCAGATCACCCATGTTGGCGTCCAGGTCAGGCAAGCCCTGCATCAGATCATCGAGCGAAAGTTGCTTTGCCACGGCCCGGCGCAAGGCAAATGCTACGCCAGCCTCAACGGCAGGTTTGACCGCGACCTGCGCCCGCCACAATGACCCGTCGATTTCAAACTGCGACCCGGCCAGCGGTGTTTTTTCTGAAATGGGATTACCGCCAGCCAGGTCATGTGCAAGCGCCTCTGCATCATCCTCACCCATAGGCTGGTCCAGCTGGCGCATGGCAGGCTCACCACTGAGCTCGATCCAGATTCTGCCATCCGGATTCAGGACGATTTCAGACAGGAGAGGATCGGAGAGCAATTGCCCTCCGAACACCCGATTGAGCGTGCTTTCCAGATGACGGCTCATCGGCTGAGACCTCGATCACCTTTGGCGCGTTCTTCCCGTTCCCGACGCCGTTGATCTTGCACGACCGGATCACGGTCAATCTGTCGATCGACGTGTCTAACATCCCAGGCCGTGCGGGTGACATTGACGCGCTCCGGCTCATCGGTCTCCGGGTTCCGGCGTGACCGGGTGACTTCTTCTTTGCCCGCTTTGACGAACGTGGCCTTGTCACCGATAGAGATGTTGTTGCGGGTCATCTGGTCTTGCAGAGCGGTGCCCCAGATTCGTTCCGGCTCATCTTTGCCCTCGACCTTCATATCCACATAGAAAGATTTGCTATTCGGATCGTCGGGGCGCACCAGAGCCTCTTTGGCATCTACGATGACACCCGTGACGCCGGTTTCAACGGAGACCTCCTGGCGGACCGTACGGTCCTGCTGGCCTTTTTCTTCGGGCCGTTCAGGGGACGCATCCCTTTTGATACGCGCAGCCTCTTGCAGTGGTTCAAGCCCACGTTGTGCCTCACGCGGTGCGCGCTCGATGTCGGTGGCTTTCCAGGCACGACGGTTTGCCTCGATGTTCTTCTCTTCGCCGGTCTTTGGATCGACCTTGCTGACCGTCACTCTCTTGTACCCGTCATGGGCAAGCGTAGCCGTGTCACCGATGTTGAGATTTTCACGCTGCATCAGGTCGGGCAGATCGACGCCCCAGACGCGGAAAGGCTTGTCGCGCCCATCCACCTTCAGATCGACATATGGCGAGAGGCTGTCTTTCTCGTCGTCTTTGTAGAGCGCAGACCCGGCATTGACGATCTGCCCGCGCACGCCCGCGTCCAGGTCGGGACGTTGCGGGGCTGAACTGATGGCTTTGACATTTGGGGCCTGCCCTTGCTGTTCACGGCCCGGTCGCGCTTCGCCTTCAACACGATCCGGTGCGCGGCCTGCCACACGCTCCTGCACCCGGTCCTCAATCTCAAGCAAACGTCCACCAATCGCGGCCCGATCAAAACCCTGCCCCTTCATGGCCTGGATTTCATCCTGAACGCCGGTCTTGATCTTCTCCTGCAGGAAGTCTTCTCCCCTGCCCTCGGCAAAGGCCCGGTTGATGTCGCGGATCTCGCCACGGGCATCACGGTAGATCTCAGAAGCATCCTTATACGCGGTCTTCATGTCGACCCGCGCCTGGTTCTCGCTGAGGGAATGCGCGTTCGCCAAGGTCCGCACGTCCCGTTCGAACCAGTTCTCGCGCGTCTGCCGGTCTACATCAGCGCCATTGCGGATGCGCGACAAGACCAGATCGCCATTGATGCCCATCGCTTCGAACCGCTCGGCCACTTGCCGGTCGGCATCTTTCAGCACCGCATTGGTGGCCGCGCTGCGTGGATCGTTTGCATCAGCGCGTGGGTCTCCCCGCTCTTGTCCGATAGGCTGGGTGCGCGTGGGATCGGCTGCGTCCCGTTCTGCTGCACGACGCTGGCGTGTCGGATCAACGTCATCGCGGCCCACCTCAACCTCATCGTCGCGTTCCAGGCGCTTGCCAAAGAACGTCCTGGTCTCTTCATCCATAAGCGGCTCATAGTCCCGCAGGACACGAGAAATCGCGGCCTCTGTCTGGCTGCGCTTGTCCTCGTCCTCCATGGCTTCGGCCTTGTCCGTCATGCCCTGGATAAAGGTGCGGATGTCGCTGCCGATGGCTTTCATCTCACTGTCGATGGCCGGGGCTTGTGCCGGGTCCATCTGGTTGGCGACTTGCGTATTCATGTCGATTTCCTCTGATCTGAGAACCCCGCCCCGCAACAGGATTTTGGCTGCGCCGAGTACAGCCGTTGAAAAAGTGCCCAAGGTCTCGGCTCGCCCTGGGTATTGGGTTGTGAAAATGCCCTGACCCATCCCGGCCTGATGCGACTGGAGGGTTTCGCCAAGGGCGGCATATTCCGCGTTCCGCTGATCCTTCATCGTCTGTAGCTGGTCCGGCGTGATCGGCCGTTGTCGACCGACACCAAAGAATGGAAACCCGCTGCGCTGCTCTGGGGCTGGACGCTCGCGCAGATCGCGACCATCGCGGCGCGCATGGATGCGCGCGCTGCTGTCCCGCTCGGGGCGCAGATTGCGGCTGAACCTGCTGGTCGCTGTCAGGACAATGCCAACGTCCCGCGCTGTCTCGACCTGCAGATTGCGCAGATCCTGCATCGTGATGCCATAACGACCAAGGTGCAGAGCCTTACGCGATGCCCCTGCCCGGCTTATGATCAGATGCGTATGCGGATGGCCCGTATCGTCATGATGGGCCATCACGTATTTGTAGCGATCGCCAAACTCACCGTTGGTCAGCCGCTCCCCAAAACTGCGCGCGGCCTGCTTGGCCGCTTCCCGGTCTGTATCCTTCGGGTAAGACAGGATCATGTGATAGGTGTAGTTTGTTGTGCGCGTATCCATTCGGGCCCAATCCTTCGCCCACTCACTTTGCACATCCCGCAGCGCTTCCATCCCATGCGTCAGCTCGCCGGTGTCGCCCCGCTCCATCTCAACTGTGCCTTTGCGGGTGATGTAAGATAGCTGGCCTCCCAGCCGGCCGGACGCGGTGATGCCACCACTGCGGACAATTTTCACCACAGCCTGATTGGTCAGAAGCGTATTGGCGATCATGCCGGCTGGCCCGCTCGATGCGCTTTGTCGATGTGCCGGACGGTGCCGCGAACGCGCGGGGTTCTGACCATGCCGCGGCTTCAGGTTCGGAATGAGCTGCAACTCTCCAAAGAGCGCATCCCAAGCCGGGTCATATGCCGTTGTCAGGCTGGTCATGTTTTGACCTTCACCTTCGGCGATACACGCGCCGCACGCTGTTTCTCAGCCAGCCGTTCAATCTCAAGCGCACGGGTCAAAGACCGCTCATGGGCCGCATCGGAATAGTCTTCAAACAGCTGGCGCAGGGCGCGCACTTCCAGCTTCATCGCCTCAAGCTGATCTTCGGTGTGCTTGTTGAGCCGAAACTTGCCGGCATTGGCCGCACGGGTCATCTGATTGAGGTTGTTCGCCATACCAACCAGCTGCACCAGGTGCGCATTAAACTTCTTGGCTACGAGCTCTTCTTTCGTTGGAATGCCAAAAGCCACACGCAGGCACATACGCACCAAACCGGTAACGCTGCGCAGCTGCAAAACCTTCCTACGCTGCTCAAGGAACGCCCATTCGTCCTCGTCAAAGCGCATGGATTTTACGACGGATTTTGAAATGCCAGACGGCATCGGGGCGGCTCTCCTCGATCAGAAATCGGGCGAGGCCCCCGCAGGCCGCGCATATGTAGGTTCAAGTGTAGGTAGAAAAGGTGGTCGACTGCAAGTCCAGAAGAATGTGGGTACTACATTCTCCATAATCCCGCAAAGTAAGCGTATAGTGTGGTCGATCTGGTGCGGGAGACTCGACTATTTGCCCCATGCCGCTCACCATTTTCCGCTTGGCAACGGGTCGGTGGCAATAGTCTTTGTGTTGCCGCCTTTTGGCAGGTTGTGATTGCCAGACGGCAACTGGCACCATGCAGAATACAAGCGGCAATTGCCAGTCCATCGCAAACCACTGGGCACGTGGCAAATGCCTGTTGACAATAGCAAATTGGCGTTCTAGGTGGTTGGTGCTTGATGATTGCTTAGAAAAGCAATAGCGTTGAGATCAGCGCGGGTGCGGGATCGCGTGATAACTTGAAATCGCGAGCCCGGTTGTGGCACGCCGCTGCGCGGCGTGGCTTTCGGGCGCAGACCCGGAGACCAAATTGAAAATCTATGCCGCTGTAAACTCCAAGGGCGGGGCTGGGAAATCTTCCATGCTCGTCGCCTTTGCCTCCGCCTTGCACCATCAGGGAAAACGGGTGCGTGTCCTCGACCTAGACTCGCAAGGTACACTCTCGGAATGGTTGAATCCGAATAACGGACTGGAACCGATCCCCGCCGATGAACTTCTGATCGAGGCCGGGCAGTTTTCCAAGGATGATGCCGAGAATGCCCGACTGGCCTATGCCCACATCCTTGAGGCGGAAAAAGCCGGTGGCTTCGACTATCTGCTGATCGACACCAAGGGCGAACCCAGCATGACCGCCGCTATGGCGATGGCTGTCGCAGACATGGTGCTGTGCCCGTCTGATGGCTCATCGGTGGAATACAATCCAATCACGGTCACATACAGATCGTGTGAAGCTGCATTGAAGCAGATCGGCAGCACGGCTGATGCGAAAGACAAATTCCGGATCGTCTTCACCCGGCAATCAATCGCGCAGTCAGCCGGTATTCAGAAAGGCAAGCAGGCGCTGGAAAAGCGGTTCCGCTGTGTCGGCGGTATTGCCGACACAGCCGCCATGGATGACGCGCTTCGGAGCGGGACAACGATCGGGCGGTTGATGAGCTTTGCTGAAGAAGCCAAGGAACAGGCTGAGACGCAAACGGCCAGGTCGAATGCGCGCCGTATGGCAGAACGCTGCAGGAAGGCGTTGAGCAATGCTGATTTTGTGCTGAACGCTCTCAAGGAAAGCGAGGTCCAGCATGTCGCGGCCTAAGAGCATAGACAGCCTGCTTGCAGGGTCCGCATCTGATATCGCGCCGACGGTGACGGATCTGAACAAGCGGGAACAATCCACACAGGCGGCTGAACCGAAGCCCGAACCTGCCGAAGAGCAGGCGAAGAAACCCAAAAATCCTAAACCAGTCGAAACAACACCGCAGAAAAAGGCCCCTGCCCATTCCAGTGAGCTTAGCGCCGAAGGTCAGCCGATCAGGGTTCAAATATCGACTTCTGACGGGAGTGAGATAGCGGCAGCACTGGAAGAGGTCCGCAGCAACATACCTGCAGCCTTCCAGAAGAATTTTAACCTTGGCGCATTTTTCAAAGAGGTCCTGCAGGACAACGACGCGGAAGTTGCCGCTATGATCCGAAACAGCCTGAATGGGGGTGCACAATGAGCAAGCGCAAAAAAGCCACTGGTGAAATCAGGAACGTCGTGCGTACTCCGATCCGATTCCAGATTTCGGCCCTTGAAGGCGGTGAGGTAGAAAAGGAAATACTGGACCTGCTGGAAGATGTTCCGCCTGCATTGCGAGCGAGTGTGAACGTCGGAAGGTTGTTCCGGCAAGTGATGTTGGAGAACGACAAAGAAATTGCCAAAATGATCCGAACGACGATAAAGGATCAAACACTACATTGATCCTGTTTTGTTCTGTCCCTGCAAATCCCCATTATCACGCGGGCGGCCCGGGGCAGCACTGGCCGAGGGTTCCCCACAGGCTGACGCTGAGATATTTGCTGTCTCTGCTTACAGCCTGCTCCGGTCCGGCCAATTTCGACCAAGGTTGAAATTGCCCAGACTGGATAACCCTCGACTTCGCTGGCGAGTAGGCAGGAGTACAGGAAAGGGCGGCTTGCGCCGCCCTGCCCTCGTGTCATTCGGTGACGTCGTCATCGTTGTTCCGTTTTGGGAAGGCCACCATTTCGACGCCGGGGAACATGTCGTGCTTGACGGAGATCGAGGTGATGTTGCCTTGCTCATCGGTGTGTACAAAGGCGACCCCGCAGCGGTTCCAGAAGGTCTTGCCTTCTTTTTCGCCGGTTTTGACATTCAGTTTCAGAGTTTGAGTTGCCATGATTTGATCCTCGCTATGACGTGTTTCGATGATCATGGCTGAAGCGGTCATAAAGGGGACGTCAGCAGGTAATTTGATCCGCGCGGAATGCGCTGCAGGCGCAGGGGAAATTACCAGTTGAAGCAAAGTGCCCGGCACGGGCGCTGTGCGGCCTCCCCGACTGCCCGCTTATGTTCATCAGAGAAGAAACACGGGCGGCGAGGATCTTCACTGGTAACGGGTTTGAGGCTGTCAGGCCGATCGATACGGCAAGACCTTCCGGGGTCGATGCGTGCGGGTCGATTGAACAACGGGATTCAGACAGGTGTGGCACCATTACTTCGATCTGACCCAAGCTCATCGTTCAGATCCGCTAGCGGGTGGCCGTTCTGAGGTGGAATGAACTGCAGAACAGAGATCAGAAAACCTTGGCGGCACAAACCGTATTTTCGTGTCAGCGGAGGTGAAGGGACCGACGGTCCGGCCCTGTGCCGTGCTTGTGCGGACCAGGTTAATAGCCGGACACAATCTGCGCGGGTACAGCTAGGCGCAACAAGTCGATGATGTGCCGGGCACCTTTGCGACCGTCCAAGCGAAGCGTCAGTCGCGTAGCCTCTTGGGGACGCAGACCCCGAGGGGCAAGGGACACCAGAGGTCTCAACAAGCAATCTGACCCTACGTCAATGCGTAATTTGTAAGAAAAACAACAACCTACATTTAACATCTTTACACTCGCGCGGATTTCGATCTCGGGACCACCGCGAGGAGGGCGAAGTCAGCGTAGTGAGTGGCGTTTTAAGGGGGTGGCTTCGCCCGAACCAAAAGCCCACAAAAAATGGCCCGTCGAAGCGGGCCAGTTGTTCTCACCACGAGAAAAATCAGAAATTATTGTCTGAGGCTAACGCTTGCGCGCGCGATCAACAACACCGTCAGCGGTGATCGTTGCAATGCGATCCTCGGTCCGGCGGGTCATTTCAACGCCATCGCCCGTCATGTGGGACTCGGCAAGTGCTGTGAGTTTGAAAATGCTGCCATCAGCGTCCACATGGGTTTCGTCATCGGCAGACCGGCGTTTTACTGAGCCATCATGACCGATCACAATAGTCGTGCCATCCGCCATTCGGACGTGGACCGTGTCGTCATCCATGGCCACGCCCTGCCACCACATGTCAGCATCGCGGCGCACCACAATCCGGTTCGGGTGCATTTTGATCTCAACGTCCTGAGTGGTCTTTGGATCAGCGGCTTTCACAACCACGATGGCCTCCTGCGTGCCGGGATCGTCATGAATGCCCGCGCTGCCGTTCTTGGGCGGCCAGAGCTTGGCCTGATCGCGCTGTTTTCCGTTCTGGTCTTTGTGAAACCCGACATACATCTGCGCAGATTTCCACACGCGACGGGCGGCGTTCTCAACCTTCGTTACGGCGGTTGTATTTGTCATGGCTACCAGTCCTCGTAGTTCCGATTTGTAAACCGGCTTATTGACGGTTCTCGCACCGTCTGGAACAGGGCGCAATGCGCCCTGCCCTGTTGGATTCAGAAACAGTCGGGCACCCACGCATCGATGCGGGCTTTCTGTTCGGCGGTGATACGCAAAGCCTTTTGATGCTCTGGATCGTTGAACAGCTTGTGCAGCGCCTCAACCTTCTCGCCCTTCTTGGACTTGCTGAAAGCGCGGTAATCGTCGGTGTCCATGTGCAGGTCCAGAAGGTCTTTGTAGAGGTCGTCAAGCTGCCAGCCTTTCAACCGCTTGAAACAATTGGTCGCTGATGGTGTCCAGATCGCGCGCATGTCAGCGCCGATTTCTTCCATGATTTCCGCCATAAACTCGGGTCGTTGGGTCAAGAAACGCCGCGCGAGAAATGCTGTGATTTCACCATTGCGGGTTTTTTTGCCCAGATCACGGAATGCTTTGAAGGCTTCAACGCTGCCCTCACCGGCCATTTCCTGAAACTGGTTATAGGCTTCCTCTGCTGCCTCGTCCCGCTCCCCGCCAAGGCGCGGGTCAAGGTTGTACTGATCGTCAATCTCGGGCGAATTACGCTCTGCGCCGCCATAGCCAAACCCGAACAAGCTGTTGTAGTGGCCGGATGCTGGTGTCGCATAGAAGGCAAACAGGCTCAGAACAAATTCCGGTTTATCGAGCATGGCCGTTTGAATGGCACCCAGCCGGATCGCAACCATGTCGTCAATGAACTTCTGAGAGAATGCGGGCTTGTCCGCATCAGATGTTGTTGATTTGGATGGTTTCGAAGGCTCCGCAATGAGGTCTTGTTCAATCGCGGCTTTCTGGTCCTCCGGCTTGATAAGGCCACGCAATGCTGAGATTTCACCATTGTGACGGACAAAGACCATGATCCCGCCCAACGCCTTCTGATCGGGCTGATATTCACCATCCAGAACCTTTTGCATCGCATCCAGTTCGGCTTTTCCGGCGTCGTCCAGCGCATCGCCTTCTTCAAGCTCGGCCAGTTCGCCAAAGCGTTCAACCTGTTCCTCGGTCAAAATTCCTTCAACTTCGGGGGTCTGCGCAAATCCATGAGCGTCCCGAACCTCATAAAAATACGGGTTGCTGTCGTCCGTTGTCATGGCCCATGCCCAGCCTTCCGCCTCGCGCAGCTTTTCGGCTTCCTCGGCCAGTTTCTCGGCAAACAGGCGTTCCAGCAAATCAGGGTCTTTGAACAGGACCTCGTTCTGGAACAAATCACTGGTGACGGTTCCGCCAGCTTCTTCAAAGGCATCCTGACCAACAAATTTTGCTGCGCGGTCTGTGTTGCGCACGGAATCCGGTGTCAGGGCTTGGCGCACATAGTATTCATTGTACAAGCGCCCGGTTTTTGCCCCTTCCAGTGCTTCAAGGATTTTGGCCTCGTCGTCACAGATGGTCATTGCCTTGGCGATGCCTTGGCTGATTTCACCAGCTTTCACGGCATCCAAGACAGGATCAGGCAGATCGGCCAGCGCGAGGCGGCGGCGCACATGCGCCTCGGTCACGCCGAATGCGTTGCTGATCTTGCCAACAGACAGGGATTTCGCGGCCATTTTCCCGTAGGCGCGAACCTCGTCAATCGGGTCCAGTTCTTCGCGGGCTGTGTTCTCGGCATTGGCCCATTGCTCGGCCACAAAGGGGTTATCAGTGATTTTGACCGGCACCTGTGCCAGATCGGCGCGTTCCGTGACAGCGATGTTGAGGGCGCGCAGGCGACGACCACCGGCAACAATAGCTACTTTCCCGTCTGCATCACGCAAACCGCTAAGGTTCTGGATCAGGCCGCACGTGGCGAGGCTGTCCGCCAGCAGGGCAATACCTTCCTCGGCTACGTCTTGACGCGGATTGATGTCAGACAGGTACAGATTGGACAGTGCAACGGTTTCGATGGTTTCCGGTGCGGTGAATGTTTCGAGTTTGCTCATAGGGCAAGTCCTTGTCTCAAAGCTAAGGTTTTGTTATTGGTGCCCTACCCCTTGCGGGGTAGAGCGTGGCCGCTTAGGCGGCTGCTTGAGTTTTCAAAAAGGCGAGGCCGATCTTGGCGGAGAGACCTCCCTTTTTGATCAGCGCATAGGCTTCACGCTTACGCTGTTCGATCATTTCAATGCTCATGGTGTTCACCTCCTTTCGTGCGCAGGTCGCGCGTTGGCCGTTTCAGAACCGGACTATTCGTCCACGCTGAAAACGACCGTTTCGCCCTCGACCGTGTAAGGCACGGCCTTGGACAAAAGCTGTTCGATGGCGGTGTTAGGAATTGTGAGGAAGCTCTGGCACATGCTGTTCAGCAGAACCGGACGATCATCTGCGAAGTGATAGCCATTGATGGCCCAAGCAACTTGGCCGGGTGTGTGTACCAATTCGGACGATCCAAGACGATATTCAGTCATAACAATTCTTTCTTTCGTGGCGATGCGGTTGCCGGTGTTTCCCGTTGGTCGGGGAAAGGCTCCACTGGAGCCTTTCCTGATCCTCCCAACTCCGCTAATGGGCGCGACCTCTCTGTTCTGTTAGCTGAAAGATCCCGCATCTTTCGGCTAGCAGAACAGGGTGGGCAAAGCCCAGCCTGTGGCCTGGGGCGGGACTGTCATGGGGTCGGAGCGGCAAAAAAATGGGAGGGAACCGCGCGCTTGCGCGTGGGAGGAACCGGGTTTTTTGACATGGAGACGACGCGCACAGCGCGGCGCTTGCCTCTTGACCGGCCCGACGCAGGATGCGGGCGGATTAGAGCGTATTCAGAATAACCAAATGGATATGTTCGAACTCCGCGTTCGAGCCGCAGGCGAGAGGCAGCGGAATTCGATCCAATCAAACTGAATGCGATCGGGATGATGGGACCGGCCTGCCGGTCACAGCAGCCCCACTATTGGACAATGCCAGGGACGGGGTGAGCGCGCTTTAGCGCGTCGATCCCCTGCCCTGTCCAATAATCAATGCGAGCCGCGCGCCCCGCGCGGATTTCCCAGACCTATTGCAAAAGCGGGCGTTACCCTATGGGCCGAAACAAGCATGTCCTGGCGACCATTTGGCCGCGGTTAAGTTGGTTCGGGACGAGACAGATTCACCGCTACCTGGGCCGAAGGGAGAAAGGATAGGATTGGTTCGGGGCGTAAGCCGGTCTGCCGGCTGAAGCCTAGCACGCGGTCACGCGCCCCAAGGCGCGGGATTTGCCCGTGTCAATTGAACCGAACCACATCCCCTCTTGCAATGTGTACACAAAAAGGGTACATACTACGTCAAGGAAGCAAATCAGACTTCCACGAACCTTAATCGGACACAACAAACAGAGGCAGAACCATGCAGGATAGAGCACTTATCAATACAGGCAGGTACAATGAACTTCGATTGGAACGACGACAAGCGCAGCCAGAATATTGCCAAACACGGCGTGGACTTGCTCTTTGCGGCTTTGATCTTTGAGGGTCCGACCCTCACTAAAACAGATGACCGGCACGACTATGGAGAAGAACGGTTTATCTCTCTGGGCTTGGTTGATGGTGATCCGTTCACCGTTGTCTACACCATGCGTGGCGAGAACATCCGGCTCATCTCTGCCTGGAAAGGAGGTCGGAAGGATTATGAAAAATACAAAGACAGCTTCCCTTGAGGAAATTAGGGCGATGCAACGTCGCGGCGAAGTTAAAGCGCCGAGCGATGACGCAGAAGCCTTGGATATGCCTGATGGTTTTTGGGATGACGCCGACATTGTTGAGCGCCAGCCAAAACAGTCTGTGCATCTGCGTGTTGACGCAGAAGTTCTTGAATACTTCAAGTCTGGCGGCAAAGGCCACCTGACTCGAATGAATGCAGTGCTGCGCACCTATGTTGAGGCGCAAAGAAGCCGGGGCTAAAGCTCCCGGCGTTTGGCTGTAAAATTGATTTTGATGACAACTAAATTGACCTCGATGCTGAGGCTCAAGTCGATTTTCTGAAGCTGTTTTCTAACTGCTCTTAGGCGACGAGCTGCTAGTTTGCGAAGCTGTTTTGATTTTTTGCGAATGAATTTCATGTCTGTCTCCTGTTGAAAATTCGCGGCTCTCGGACACGCCGGGAAAACAGACCAGTCAACACGCGCGGCACGCGCCCCGAAGGGCTTGGTGTTTACGGGTCTGCGCGGCGTGTATCTTGGCCACATATTTTCATCGGGACGGATCTAAAGCAGGCGCGCGAAAAACAGAGGTTCGCAATAGAACCAGCGACCTGGGGCGTTGTGTGCAGAATTCAGAGTTTGGAGAGAACGGCAATCGGCCCAGACTCGCGGCAACGATCGGGCCGACTGGCTCAAAAGAGCGTTTTTGCCGATTGCCGTCGGCTTAGTGAGATTAGCACGGCATCAGCAGACGTTACGGCCGATCCGTTCCGGCCGCCACGCGGCCCCCTGCGCGGGAAGCGCACAGTCCTGGCTAATCGGGGCGGTGGCCCCGGTTCGCCGGGACGCCACACCCGATGGCGGCTGGTTAGCCCGGATAGGGGTTTGCCGGTCCGTAACGTATGCCAGCCTCGACAAAACAGCCGTTGCGGCCACTCAGCCAAGCGCGATGAAATGACGACCGCGCAAGGATGCAGCGGAGTGGTCGGGGCATTGTCCAACCGCCATAGCCGGATAAGTAAATGCGGTGAAGAATTTGATTCATGGGCGACCTCTGGTCTGAAATTGTGAAAATGGTGGGCGTGCTGGCCGACCTGAAACAACCGCGCGCCACACATGGCGGCGCGCAAACGATGGTCAAACCTCCTTTCCGTTGCTGTCAAACCGGCGGGCAAGCTGAAAATCTATGAACCCAGACGAAACCAGATCGGCAAAATGTGCGCGGGCTTCGTCTGAATCGGTGTAGGTTTCTGGGTCGGCTCCATCCGGCAAGTCGATTTCGAAAAACTGCATTGCATCGCAAGCGATCCTGACAATTGGCTTTGTAGACATTGGCTTTCCCTCAGCGGCGGATTCTGATGATTTTTGTGTGAACACTGGCGGTCGCAAAGGTGTCTGGCGGCAAGGTTTCGAGTTCCTCGGCCTCGTCGTGGTGGAAGGTGACGGGGACCAGGGCAACAAGGGTTGCCGGTTCGCCATGCCCACCCCGCCCCAGCAGGGACAAAGCCGCCTCGATGTGGGCGCGTACCTGCTTAAATGGCGGGTTCATGATGATGCGGGGAAACTGCGCGCGGCCTTTGACTTCCTCCGCATACTCAAGAAAACAACGGTTGATCGTGGGGCCGATGGCGCGCAGTTTTGCCGCAAGGGTGTTGTGGCGCTCGATCTTGGTCAATTCGCAAGTGCTGTGACCTGATGCAATCAGCGCTCTTGCAAGCTGGCCGGTTCCGGCGCTTGGCTCCAATGTCAGATAGTCACCTTGCGGCCCGAGATAACCGACCATCCGCGCAGCGACAGGATCGGGCGTCACGTGGCATTCGGTGAATTTGTCAACGGCAATAACCTCAGGGGCCTTCAGCTCGTCCAGTTGGGGCGCGTCATGCCGCACCCTAACCGGAATGGTTAGGGGCTTGTTCGGGCGGTAGTAGATGCTTGGCCGTTTCTGAATCATCGCCCGAACCTTTCGACTTCAAGGGCGTTTGTGGCTTGGTTGACGATCCGTTGCGCCGTGTTGGCCTCGATTCCGGTGTCCATCAGGCGGCGCATTGTGACCGCCTTGCCCAGAACGGACAGGCGCGAAAACCCCTCTTGAACGTATTCCATCGGGTCGGCCTCAACGATCTGACATTCTCCCTCTGTGTGACCGTGGCTGATGGCCTTTTGCCGCATCCCCTGCAAATTCTCGGGCAGGATTGCCGCGCCCTGAGTGAGCGCGACAGCGTAGGTGTAAAGGTGGGTTTCCCAATGACGGGTCATTGTGCAATTTCCTCATCAAAATCTGCGGGGGCGTCATGCTGCTTTTGATCGGTGATCAGGATAGCAGCCCACCCAGCCGAGAAACGCGGCCCTTCGTGGTTCGGGTTCGGTGCGATCCGCACCCGGAAAGCTCCACAAGCTGAAAGCCGCGTTCCCTTGTAGTCGGTGCCAATTTCGGCAAATTCCGCTTTGGTCATTTCCACCTGTGGAACAAATTCGACTGTTCTATTCCACGGGTTGCGAACCAAAAATTTACCGCTCTGCGCTTTGAAATTTAGAATAGGCGGTTTTGCCGGTTTCTTTTCGGGCGGCACGTATCCGCAAGACTGCATCAAGTCGCGCCACTCGTCGGCAGATAGCTCGACGGTGTTGCCATCGGCCACGTGAGCGGGCAACGGGGCGTCACATTCCACAGAAAATAGATTGTCATCGACCTTTTTCCCCTTTGGTTTGTCAGCCCCATGTTCGCGCACAAACATTTGCAACAGGGTCGGCGTAATCTCACCTTCAAAGCGCGGCACGTCGCCCAGCATTTCGCGTTCATATGACAGGCGGTTGAGGGTGTGAGTGATCCAGCGGGACAGGTGGTCGCTCTCGATGGTGCGTTTTGCCGCCTCGATGCACTGCGCGCGGGCTTCTGCCGGTGTGGTCTTACCGTCTGTAACTGCCGAATAGAGACCATAAGGCACCGAAGGGCTGCGGCCCAGAATGAAACTGATTTGCGCGTCAGTGGTCGCGCTCTCCCACATCGCAAGGGCCTTGTGGGCTGCATTCAAACGGCGCTGCAGGTCGCGCAGCTCGGCCAGTAGCTTCTTGATCCGGCGCGCGCGCACCTTGGGGTCATTCTTCCGGTTTGCATGACGCTCGACACCTGCCGCGCGATATTGCCAATAGCCGATAGCGCCGTGTGCTTTGACGGCTTTGTCCATTGCGTTGTGCATCCGCTCTTGAGTCTTGCGGGCCTTCCGCTCTGAGTGATGCCCAACAAGGATAGGCTGCCCAAATTCGAAGGCACGGGACAGCTCATCAGCGGCCCGGTGAAATGCGTTTGCCTGTTCCGCGCGCTGGCCTGCGATCCCGTCCAGGCGTTCCGCTTTGATCTGCGCCCGTTCGGCAACTGTGGTTTCTTCGGGTTCAATCTCGCCTGCCAGTTCAAGCGCAAGGTTTTCGCGGGCAACGGTCCACATAGGGGCAACGAACAATTCCTGCTTAGGTGCCCATTTGAAGCCAGCGGCTTTAACCCGCTGGAAGGTTTCGGCGTCCAATCGCTCCGCTGCATACAAACGGATTTTGTTGTCCTCGGGGGAATAGGTTGCAGTGATATTAATATCAAAATCAGCCATTCGTGGCGTCTCCTTATCGTGGCGATGCGGTTGCCGGTGTTTCCCAGCTTTCCGCCAATGGGCGCGGCCTCTCTGTTCTGTTAGCTGATAGATGGACCACATCTATCGGCTGGCAGAACAGGGTGGGCAAAGCCCAGCCTGTGGCCTGGGGCGGGACTG
Source organism: Ruegeria sp. YTSC106 (assembly GCF_059609765.1). Lineage (NCBI taxonomy): Bacteria > Pseudomonadati > Pseudomonadota > Alphaproteobacteria > Rhodobacterales > Roseobacteraceae > Ruegeria > Ruegeria sp. YTSC106. The sequence continues at coordinate 53,710 of NZ_JBXWMI010000010.1, read as the reverse complement.
TCATGGGGTCGGAGCGGCAAAAAAATGGGAGGGAACCGCGCGCTTGCGCGTGGGAGGAACCGGTTTTTTGACATGGAGACGACGCGCACCGCGCGGCGCTTGCCCCTTGACCGGCCCGACGCAGGATGCGGGCGGATCGGGATGATGGGACCGGCCTGCCGGTCGCAGCAGCCCCACTATTGGACAATGCCAGGGCCGGGGTGAGCGCGCTTTAGCGCGTCGATCCCCTGCCCTGTCCAATAATCAATGTGAGCCGCGCGCCGCGCGCGGGTCTCCCAGACCTCTTGCAAAAGCGGGCGTTACCCTGTGGGCCGAAACAAGCATGTCCTGGCGACCATTGCGTGTCATTCGTGCGGCGTGCAGCATTTGCGATCGAGCGAAGAGGGCATCGCGGGACTACTCAAGAAAGTTCGCGATTGGCTCGTTTTCAAAATCGACCAGCGCTACGCCAAGCGCATCCTTGTCCGTTTTGAACCGCTCATCGGGGATGAAGGATGTACCCTTGGCGTTGGTGATCTCCAAAATCCACTCTGGTTCATCGACCCCGCGGTAGATGCTGATCTCAAACGGGTGCCCTTCCACGAGCAGCTTTTGACAAAGAGGGCTTTCAATGATGGGATAGTCGTCATCGTCTGCAAACATGTCGGGGTTCAAACCGCGTTCTTTTAGGGAGAGTATTGCGGCGTCATAGGCGGCTTTGTCAGCAACAAACACATGCGGCCAATCCACAGGTTCGCCATCGACTTGCATTTCGAGGGTCCAGGAAAATGTTCCGGTCTCGCGGAAAATCTCGATATCCACATCATGGTTGCCAATGATAATAGACTGGCAAAAATCGCTGTATTCAAGGTCGGCAGAATGCATGAATCACCTCTTGATCTCTTTGACACGTTTCTTGCCTCCCGGCTTTGGCGTGTCAACGCAAGCCGCGCAAGCATATGGTGGCAGTCGGGTTTCCACCGACCAATCTCACGCATACTCTAGCCCCATCATGCTGGCCGGGAGGGAATGGCGATGAGCCATGCGAAGAAATCATGGAAGGACATCAAGCCGGTGCTGTCTGGCTTTTCTTCGCCTCAACTGCTGGGATTGGTCCAGGACCTATACCGTTTGAATGCGGAAAACGCGTCGTTTATGCATGCCCGTTTCTTAAGCAACGATGTAAAGCAGGACCATATTGCCCCGTACATGACAAGAATTCAGCGCGCCATCAGTCCAAAGCAGCCATGGAAGCAGCCATGGAAGCAGCATGTAAAACTGACCGAAGGCAGAAAAGCCATCAGTGAGTTCAAGAAAGCCAATGGCAACATCCGCGACACACTGACCCTTATGATTTACTACGTCAAATGCGGCAATGATTTTACGCTTGAGTTCGGGGACATCGACGAGGGTTTCTATGACAGCTTGTGTTCAATGTTCTCGAGTGTCGTTCAAACCCTTCTGAAACAGCAGGATCAGGAGCTTCTTGCGGAATTTTTGCCTTCGCTTGAGGCTGAGCTTCACCGCGTTGATGGTCAAATTGGTTGGGGTTATCCCGATGAGCTGTCAGATCACCTTGCCGACCTAAAGGATGCGTTTGAATAGCGGCTCATGGCAGCGTAAAACACGCGGCTTGAATTGGCTGTCACCTGTGCCAACAGGGACGGCCCTTACCGGCCACTCGACACACGGGCGCGATGCTGCACTAGCAGCCCGCATTGCTGCCGTTCGCTGCGCCTGCTCGACTTCGTACGTAACAATTACGCCACTCCCGAATTGGATTGTGGATGGTCTGGCAGAACCGGGGCGTGGCTGTTCAATGGCACGTATCTGTTTCACAGGCGCCAAGCGGTGAGATCAATTTTTTGAGCACGTTGTCGACTAAAATCGCTACCCGCGCCGCCTCAATGCATCAGTAATTTGCAGCCGTGCCGCGACAATCGCGGGTAGAACGCCGCCAATGGCTCCAATTGCCAGTCCAACCAGCGCGGCGCTTACCATTTCGTCTCTGCCGACCACCAACTGAAAGGCCAGTTCTGCACCATTTGCGCCTGTTGTACTTGCCTGCCAGCCATTCATCACAAACCATGAAACGGTGAGGCCCAGGCCGACCCCGAGTACAGAAAGCAAGACGGCCTCCAACCATGTCGCCATGCATGCGGACAAACGGCTAAATCCCAATGCGCGCACGGTGGCGATCTCGACGGTTCGGTCCGAAACGGAACTCATCATAGTATTCAGCGCCCCTGCGACCGCGCCGATAGCCATCAAAATCGCGATCGGCCACCCAAAGTATCTGACCAGCTGCGACGTTCCGGCAGATTGGCCAGCGTAGAACTGGGCCTCGGTCAGCACCAAAAGCTGAGCCCCGGCGAATTCGGCAGCCGCCCGGTTGAGCCCGTCGACCGTATCGGTTTCAGCCAACCTCAACCGCAGGCTTTGCACGTCTCCCACACGATTGAACGCGGCCGCGACGGCTTCGATATCGCCCCAAATCTCTGATTCCAGCGCGCTGCCGAAGCTTGCAAAATGACCGACAACTGTCCAATCGATCGGACCAAGCCGAACCTGATCGCCAATGTCCAAGCCAGGATATCGGGCGGCAAGTTGGTTACCCACCACGATTTCACGCGTACCGGGCCGCATTGCGCGGCCGGATGAGAAGGTCACCTCCGTGCGAATACTCGGACCCATGTCGTCCATGCCCCGCAGTGCCAGAGTTTCACTCAAATCGTCGGTATGGCTGCGAAACTCGACAGGAACTACGAGTTCGCGCGACAGGATTGGCACATCCCGATTGTCGCGGACGACGCCAATATCTTTGCGCATCGCCATAAGGGACCGGACAACATCCGAGGGGATTTCAGAGTTGCCTTCCTGCCGCGTGCCACCACCAAGGATGACCGCGACATCCGGCGATCCCGCACTTTGCAGCGTGATCTCGAACCCGCGCGCCATTGCGAGAAATCCGCTCAGGACACAAACGACCAGCATGATCGACCCGACCATGGACAGGGAGATGGCCAGCCTGCGGGGGAGACTGAGCAGGGTGGCGCGGCTCATCGCGATGATTTGTCGGATGGTTGAAGGCATCAAGGTCACCTCACTCTGAATGCTGAAAGGATCGGCGTTCGCATAGCGGACAGCGCAGGAAGTGCCCCGGCCGCCAGGCCGAGAAGGAAAACCAGCGCAATCGCGTGCAGCAAAACGTTCTGGTCGAAAACCAACCCCAGAGCGGGCGGCAGGGCGAGGCTGGCCAGTTTTGCCAGACCGATGCCGATGGCCCCGCCCAGTATGAAAACGAAAAAGGCCTCGGACAGAACCATCAGCAGGATGCGCCAACGGGAAAACCCGAGGGTCTTCAGCACGCCGATCTCAAAATGCCGCTCGCGCAGGGCGAAGACCATCGTATTGATAACGATCATCAATAGGGTCACGAATGACACGCCAACAACCAATGTGACGACGTGTTTGACGTCGGCATATTGGCTCAGGAAAGCACTAAGAAACTGTTTCTCTGAGAGGGTGCGCGTGGGGGCTGCCGAATTGGTGAAAAGCGCGTCAATGCGCGGTGCCAGTTGTTGCGGCGCGACGCCCGGGGCCGGACGCAGCGCGAAGGTGGAAACGGTATCCTTGCCCCGCGCGCGGCCCTCGTTGATATAGCGGTACTGGGCAAGAATGAAATAAGTGTCTGTGCTGGCGTTTTTTCCATCGAAGATTTCGGCGATCTCGAACGTCCAATCCCGGCTTCCATCGCTTCTTTTGGTACGAAAGGCCGAAACTGTCAGTCGGTCGCCGATTGTCCACCCCTGCGCCTCGGCGAGGGCGCGGCCCACAAGAACCTTGTCCCGCCCAGAGCCGAGAGCTTCTATCATGGGCGGGGTCAGCCCAAGTTCTGCCCCGCTGACAGCCAGCAGCTTGTCCGGTTCTCCGGCACTGACCGCGACGACGTTGCGCGCGTCGCCGACGCTGCCGCGCAGGCGGGTGACCGGACTAATCTCGGCAACACCTGGCAGCGCTGCAATGCGCGGCAGATAGGCCATTGGCAACGGCTGACTGCGACCGGCCGCGTTCATCACCCCGAGCAAGTCATCACTGGCTGCGGCGGTACCCTGTGACCCGGCGATGAAACTGGTTGTCAGCCCGTAGATGAAGAAGGCTGTGACAACAGACACAATCAGCAGAACGCACCTAAACGGTTTGCGCATCGCGCTTTTGCGGGTGAGGCCCAGAAAAGTCATGCCATCACCTGCACGCGTTCGACAAAGACGCCCTTATCAAGGTGCAGGGTCCGGTCAGCCGCCTCGGCAGCTTCGGGATCATGGGTCACCATGACAATGGTCTTGCCAAGCTCACGGTTCAGATACCCCAGCATGGTCAGAACCTCATCAGCGGATTTGCGGTCGAGGTCACCGGTTGGCTCATCACACAGCAGCAACGCAGGATCAGACACAATCGCACGGGCAATGCCGACGCGCTGCTGCTGCCCGCCGGACATTCGTGCAGGGTTTTGCCGACCACGTCCGCCAAGACCGACTAGGTCGAGGATTTTTGTAACCCGCTCGCGCCGGACAGACGCAGGAATCGGTTTCAACAGCAGGGGAAGCTCTATGTTTTCCTCTGCGGTCAACATCGGCAGCAGGTTGTAGAACTGGAATACAATCCCAAGATGATGCGCGCGCCATGCGGACCGGGCGGCCTCACCCATGTTGTCCAGCCTCTGGCCTGCAATCGTGATGTTGCCGGACTCCGGCGCATCAAGGCCGGCAAGCAGATTGAGAAGAGTGGATTTTCCAGACCCCGATGGTCCCATCACGGCGACAAACTCACCCTTTTGGATAGATAGATCGAGATTGTCGAAAATTGCTACGCTTGTACTGCCGGTTCGGTAGGCCTTGCTGACACTGCTTAAAGCAATGAAGGGAATGTCGGATTCGGAGATCGTCATCAAGGGTTAGCTCCTGATTGTGCGTGGACGTGCAAAGGTGATGGAGGAAGATCGATCCTGACGCGTGCAGCCATGCCCGACCGCAACCCAGGGGGCGAATCGAGAGGTTTCAGGCGCAGTCCAACAGTTCCTTTGGCGGCATTTACCTCAGGCGCAACGCGTTGCATTACGAAGGGAAAGGGATGATCGGGATAAGCGTCCAGAACGGCCTCTCCGAGAACATCTTCGCCCAACAAATTGATTGCTTTTTCGTTTACATCGGCATCGATCACCAGGTTGTTCAGATCGGCGATTGTCATCAGACCGATTCCGTCATGGATCGCATCGATCCGGTCGAGCACAGCGTCGCCAACATGCGCAGAAATCTGCGTCACCGTCCCTGAGATTGGTGCACGTACGGTCAGATCGGAGACTCGATCTTCTGCAATTCGGACAGCAAGCTCAGCGGTCGCGACCTCGGCCCTTGAATACTCGACTCTGTTGGCTGCCATGTGCGCGGCGGTCTGTGCATCTTCTAACTGATTGCTGGCGATGGCACCCCTTCGGGTTAGTTCGGCCCGCCTTTGCAGTGTCGCATCGGCCTGCGCCTCGGAAATGCGCGCGGCAGAGAGCGACAGCCTGGTCGCGTCAAGTGCCAGCTTTGCGTTTTCCAGCGTAAAAATGACCTGCGTGTCCTGGATCAACAAAAGGGGTTGGCCCTTGGCGACCCTGTCTCCGGGCGCGACGAGAATGTCAGCGATTAAACCACCCTGCTCGGCGTAAACGACAGCTCTGTGCGGCGCGATGACATAGCCCGATCCGGTGATTTCCCGGGCAGCAGGTACTGTTGTAGAAACCGGCGGTTCTGAGCCGGAATTCTGTTGATTTTCTTCTGATTGCGTGCCCGTGGACACCGTATTGGAGGACGCGACATTAAGGGACAAATTTTCAGATCGAAGGGCAAACCCTGCGCCGGCCGCCAGCAGCAGTACAGAGCTCAATGCCGCCAGCACCGCCCTATAAGACCTCGGACGCGCGCCCACAGCAGCTGGTGTGGATGCCGGGTATGCTGAAAGCTCTCTCAGCGTTTCGGCCATTTTGCTGTTATGATCGGTGACTGTTTTCATGTCACCAGGGTCAGGCGCAAACCGCAAAACCGCGACCTTGAACACGATTTAGGACGTTCGAAATCGCGATTTAGTTAGTTGTGTTTGTTGTCAGGATGCCAGATCCGACCCTGATCCCTTGGCTTTGCGCCATTCCAGCGGCGTCATTCCTGTGACACGCCGAAACTCTCGGTTGAAATTGGATTTCGTCTCGAAACCAACGTCAAACATGATTTCTGTGACCGACCGCGTGCTGTTTTGCAACTGCTCGCAAGCCTCGCCAATGCGGAAATCGTTGACATATTGCGAGACGTTTTTCCCCGTTGTCTGGTTGATCGCCCCCGAAATTTGCCTGGACGGTATGACTGCCCTGCGAGCGAGGCGGGCGAGATTAAGATCCGCATCCCGATAAATCTGCGTTTCTTTCATCAACCTCTCTACTTTATCCATGATCACAGGATTTTCTGCGGTGCTAGAGTCGGAGGGCATCGCGGCCATCGGACCTGCTCTCTCACTCTCCCCGGCCGTCCGACCACGGCTCGCAACTGCAGCGGCCAAAGACAGAAACAGCAAAGTCGCGACATTGCCGATGGACACAAGTTGCGGCAGATGGCGCGCGCCCGTGGTCGCAATGTCAATTGTGATCAACGTGTCGATCGCTGCGGAGAAGATCAATACAAGCGCTGCAAAAACCAGAGCGCGATGAACTGAGCCCACGGCGTCCAATGCCGTTACTTTCAGCGCATCCGCCCCAGACCGCAGCAAGAACAGGATCAGGGCCGCGTAGATAAGGAACGTTGCGATAAGGACCACATCCAGCGCAGCGGGCCAGAACAACATGGACAACAAGACCGTGACCAGCGGAAGACCATGCGGCAAGATTGAATAGCGCTTAGCAACGTGGCGTGAGCCAACCAGTTGCAACGATCCGAAGTACACCAAAGGCGCCATCACACTCGCGATCGGTGGTGAAAGAAACCTGGCCCACTCGATCCCGTATCCAAAACGCAAACCGATCAGTAAGGACTGAAGCGCCGCACACGCAATCAAAAGCAAAAACGCCGGGTTATTTGGTCGCTCACCATCTTGCCAGGCCAAGCGCGTGAAAAGCAGCCCCAATAACAGCGTGACAACGAAAGGCAGCGGTACAAAGATCATAATCCAGGGGCAGCTCGGCAGGCATGAGGAAAGGTATCTCGACGAAAGATGGGACACCTTCGGCCAATGGTCTAGAGCTCAAGGGGATATTATTAAGGTCGGTGTTTGGTTTTCCCGCTTAGTACCTGTGAATAAGCGGATGCTTGTTCGGGCTTCGATGCTCCTTGCTGGTAGCCTTGTCTTGCCATTGTCGGCCCAGAGCTGCCGCTCACGCCGCAGCCAAACGCTGCGATGCAGCTTCCCCAAAGCAGACGTCCAGGACTAAATCCAGGTCCATTCGGTTTAGGTAACGATAACCGAGAATTATCGCTACTGGCCGGAGGCGGCAGAAACCTTGCAAAACCGGGTCAGTTTTGCCGGTGGTTTTTTGTCAAAGCTAACCTGTTGATCCTGGGTGGAGCAGGGCACGGCGGCACAAACGACCGTTTTTGACACTCGCTTCGTTCCTACACACACGCAAAGGTTGCTGTGGGGCGGTTGCTTTGGTCGACCGCTCGAGCCTATCTTGCCCGTTGCTGCACTTTGCACAAATGTCGGCTTTTTAGCGGACAGTAAGTAAAAGCGGCCCCAACGAAATTTCGCGAAAGAGTGCTGCATGCACAGAGTTCAGTCGACACAGTGTGTGTGACATTCACGGAGAAATTTGGCACGCTAGCTTGAATTGAAGGTTGCGGGGGAAGGTCGTGAAGATAGATGGATCATGCCATTGTGGCGCAATCACCTACGAGGCGGAGCTCGATCCGGCATCGGTGGGGATATGTCATTGCGCGGATTGTCAGGTCTTGTCCGCTTCGGCTTTTCGTACGCTTGCCATTGTACAAAGTTATAGTTTTAAGCTTTTGACGGGAACACCGAAACACTACGTGAAGGTGGGAGACAGTGGGAATCCGCGCGTCCAGGCCTTCTGCCCTGATTGCGGTTCTGGCCTCTATTCCTGCGGCGTCGAAGATAGACCTGCAGCGTTCAACCTTCGGGCCGGAACGATAAGGCAACGAGCTGAACTAGCTCCGAGTTTCGAATGCTGGACGCGTTCCAGACTAGAATGGGTCACGGAAATCCCCGGTGCTAGACAGTTTGGGGGGAACCCAAATGCTTAAGTTTGATGCGGAGATCACTCGGATATTGAACAATGCTTATGAAGGTGCCGACCTGACCCGCCGACGGCAGGCATCTTTTGATGCGCTCAAGCCGAGCCCGGGCGACACGATCATTGATATCGGGTGCGGCAACGGATTGCTGACCGCCGAGTTGGCCAGGGCCGTCGGGCCGACAGGCAAGATCATTGGCGTTGATCCCAGCAAAGACATGCTGAAGGCTGGGCAAGACCGCTGCCAGGGCTACGAGAACGTGGAGTTTGTAGAGGGTTTAGCGAATAACCTGCCGGTTTCAGACGGTGCCGCCGACAAGGCCGTATCGGTTCAGGTTTTCGAATACATAGACGACGTGGACAATGCACTGGACGATGCGATGCGATGCCTGAAACCGGGCGGGCGTTTGGTGATAAGCGACCTGCACTTTGGCAGCTTCATCTGGCATTCCGATCATCCCGAGCGCATGTCCAAGGTAGTGTCCTCTTGGGACAAGCATTTCGTCAGTGGCACGCTGCCCGAACGGCTTCCCGGTATCCTCAAGGTCAAAGGGCACGAGATTGATGCAGTGACACCCGTCACCCTGACCGATCACGAACTCAAGCCCGATGGCATTGCCATCATGATGATGCATCTCATGAAGCAATACGCGATTTCCAATGAGCACGTAGACGAGGAGGAGGCGCAGGCTTGGTTTGATGAACAGCGGGCGCTGTCGGAGGAGGGGCGCTTTTTCTTCTCGCTTACGCAATTTGTCTTGGTTGCTAGGAAATCAGCGTGATCTAGTACTTGGAGATCGTTTGTTCCCGAACCAAAGCCGACATTGCTTTGCGATCACCCAACGGCAGCGCTCGCGTGCTGGTTGATGAGCCGTTAGCGCTCACAAACGACCGTTTTTGGCAGATATGTTTTGGCAGGGGGTTTATGTCCTTGAGACCGACGCTGCAGATAAGATTAAGCAACCGCCTGCCAAAGCCCAATTCTTGACGAGAATAGACATCTGCCATGGGTCACTCGGCATGAAATGAAAAACGCTGGTCACGAGACAGTACAAAGCTAGCGCCCAGCCGATTGGTCTCAGATACTTGCCTGCAATCAGAAGACTTGCAGCCAATGCGTTGAACGCGAGCGCAGGCCAGATAAGCCATTCAGGCAATCCAAAGCCCGCTAACAGCCCTTGCACAGGATCAGGGTTCATCGCTTTCTGTGCAGCCCCGGCAACAAACAAAATCGCTAAAAGATATCGCCCGGCGACCCATTCAAATCGAATGGTCATCCGGCGGGGACAAAGGCCAGGCTAAGGCCATTCAGACAGTGCCGTTTGCCGGTTGGCTCTGGTCCGTCATCGAAGACATGACCCAGATGGCTGCCGCACCGACGGCAGTGGACTTCCGTTCGAACTTGAAAGATGAACTTTCGATCTTCTTTCGTGCCAATCGCGTTCGGCAAGCTTTCAAAGAAACTTGGCCAGCCGGTTTCGCTGTCGTACTTCGCTTGCGCACTGTAGACAGGCAGATCGCAGCCACGACACTGATAGGTGCCGGCGCGCGTCTCGTCATTCAACGGACTTGTGTAAGGACGCTCGGTCTCTTCCTCGCGCAAAACCATGAATTCGTTTTCGCTCAGGCGCGCCCGCCATTCGGCGTCACTGCGGCAAATCTCGAAGCCGCATGTCGCAGCGTGAAGCGGCTTCGCGATCAAGGCTGCGCCGGTAGTCATCAGAAATGCTCTGCGTTTCATGTCATCACCTGTTAGAGAATCCACCCGAACAGGTCAGCAAGGGGGGCATGCTGATCCATCCGGGCGTGCCTGCTCGACTTATTTCGGAACGAGCACGGTATCGACCACATGGATCACACCGTTTGACTGATCGACATCTGCAATGGTCACACGGCCCGCGTTGCCGTTTTCATCATAGATATAGACATTGTTGCCCTTGACCTGTGCCGACAGAGCGTCGCCCGAGACAGCATTGAAGTGATAAAAGCCATCGGAAGAGGCGCGCGCCTGGCGTGCGATCTCGGCAGCGGACCAATCACCGGCCACCACATGCGCGGTCAGTACTTTGACGAGCATGTCCTTGTTTTCAGGTTTCAGAAGTGTATCGACCGTTCCTGCAGGCAGTGCGGCAAAGGCATCGTTCACGGGCGCGAAGACTGTGAAAGGCCCAGGGCTTTGCAGCGTTTCGACCAATCCAGCGGCCTGGACAGCGGCGACCAGAGTAGTGTGATCGGCTGAGTTCACTGCGTTTTCCACTATGTTCTTGGTTTCGAACATCGGCGCGCCACCCACCATTGGGTTCTCGGCGTAAGCTGCGGTTGCAATGGTCAGTGCTGTGACGGCGGTAGCCAGTTTGGATACGATCTTCATTTGAGTCTCCTCTCATAATTGTCCGCGATCTTTTGCGGTTATGAGAGCCACGGCGCGATGCGCGGAAGAGTTTCAGCTCGCCTGAAATAAATCTGCATCGAAGAATTCGTCGGTCGCCAGAATGGCCCCGGTAGGCGCCCCAGTCGGTGACCCGCCTTCAGGTTCGTCAGAGACGGCCAAAGTTCCACCATCGATTAAGGCAGCGATCTCGGGTGTGATCTCGAACAGGCTTTCCCGGTTCGCCGGTATCACCCCAAGCGATACGGGCGTATCGGCATTCGGACTTATGACCCAAAGCTCAAAATCCCGCCCCGCCGCAGGCATGCCCTGCTCGGGGATCACTTTGAACAAATTTCCGTTCGGGGCGTACCCTGCCTCAATATGTACCGCGCCGTCTTCCGAGATCAGCGTCGCATGGAGCGTTGGATCGAATGCCGGGCTGCGCAACATGGGGCTGAAGGCAAAAAATGCAGCAACAGCCAGTGCAGTCAATGCAGGGAAAGCCAACCAATGCCAGGACCAGCCGCGCCTTGAGCTTGTTTTCTCGCCACTCAATTCGGCAACGAGTCTAGCTCTGACAGATGGCGACGGCGTTTCATCAGGCACCTCGTCGGCCAGAGCTGCGAACTCTGCCTCCCAGAACAGCACATGCGCCCGAAGGTCTGGCTCAGCCTGAAGCCGCGCTTCGAATGCCTGCTCTGCGTCCGCGTCCAGCAGGCGCAAGACGTATTCAGCGGCAAGCGCCTCGTCTTCCGGTATGTCCTGTTGGTCGCTCATCGCGAAAGGCACTCCTTCAAAGATATCAGGCTGCGCCGCAGCCAGGTTCGCATCGTGTTCAGCGGCACATCGAAGCGGTCCGCAAGCGCTTGGTACGTTACACCGTCCAGATAAGCAGCCCGCACAGCATCGGCACGGTCTGGCGGCAGCTCTTCAAAGCAGGCGCTTATCCGGCGCTGCTCCGACGCGGCAATACTTGCAGCCTCAGGCCCAGGGCGCTTTTCAACAAGCTCGCCCACGCTGTCGAGGTCGATATGGTTTCTCTTCTTCGCGCGCAGCCGGTCAATCGCCAGGTTCCGCGCAACGGTGATCAGCCATGTCATTGGAGAGTGACCGGTCACTGCGTATCGGTCAGCCTTGTCCCAAATCCGAAGATACACGTCCTGGAGTGCATCCTCGGCTTCCGACCTGCTCTTCAAGACACGGAGGCAGACGCTGAAAAGTTTCCCGCTAGTGGCATCATAGAGCGCAGCCAGCGCGGCCCTGTCGCCAAGCGCAACCTTGCCGATCATCTCTTCGATGTCCTTGCGGTCCGTCATGTGTGCCTTAAGCCGTTCAAATAGCGTCTTTCCCTTGTCTGACTGACAGAAAAGGCCCCGAACGACAATCACTTGCCGCCGGGACCATCCTGAACAGGTACCGATCAACTCATTACCCAATGGTCATAGGCTACATACCGAGCGATGCTGCAAAGCCTGTAATACCGCCCATGCCAAGATCGGCCTTCAGCGTGGCAGCACCCGTTTCGATATCGATCTCGTAGAGGCCTGCCGACGCAGCGCCTTCCATCTGCAGGATCGCAAGTGCCATGTTCTCGCCTTCCTTGGCAGAGACGATGTCAAAGCCACCCATCGGGGCCAGATCGACAGGCGCGCCGTCGACGGTGATCTTGCCTATGGTCTCCAGCGTGCCCGCGTTGTTAGCCAGGCTGACCAGCGTGTCAGTTTCGGCATCGAGCGCGTATTGGAACGTATCGCCCGCAGTCTCGCCATTGATCGCGTTCGTATAGGCATTGGCGAAGATCATCGGCTTCGCACCTGCCATGGAGTCGCCCTCGGCATAGGCCAGGTCGGTAAAGCGGCGCACGGAACCGGCACGCTCGTCATTGTCGCCGAAACCTTCGGGGAAGTAGACGAGATTGTCGCCAGCCGATGTCACGGCACGTACAGCGTCGATCTTGTTGTTGAAATCAAGGGCGACCATCTTGCCGCCGCCGATCATCGCATCATCCATGAACGAAGCGCCCAAATCGGTCATTTCGCCGGACATCGGATCAATCGTCGCGATCATGCCATCTGAGAAGCCAAGCAACTCGCCGGTAACAGGACGCCAGGCAATCGCCTTCAGCGGAGACGCCAGGCTATAGGTTATCACCTCGCCAGGCGCGTTCACATCGCTCATCACGACCAGTGTTGCGCCATCATCGGCAAGGGCATACCCGGAAACCGTCGCATGATCTGCCGCAAATGCCGGACTGGCTGCAAGGGCAATCAGAGATGTCACAAGAGCTTGGGTTTTCATCGTTTTTCCTTTCAAGTTGACCTCGACGCGCACCTGTTCAGATGCGCTCTGTCCTCAGCCACGAAAGGCAACACTGGATAGTTTCAACTAAAGCTCGGCTTTTCCGCAAGACGGTACCTATGACGTTGTACTCTCAGGCCTCCATCTGTTTTGAGACCATTTGACAACGCAATGTTTGCCATAACTCATACGTTTCTGGCACAGGCGAAAACGACCGTTTTTAGCACGGCCATCAAACCGAACCACGAAAAGGAGGTAATCGAAAAACCCCGCCAACGTAGGCTGCACGCATTGCGTACTAGCAGTCATACTAGCTCCAGAATATTGAGCTGCGCCGCTCAGAAGGGTGGTGTTCTTTTGGGTTCATATTTTTAGTAGAATTCCAGCCTCAAAACTGCAAAAATACCCGCATTTGAGGGGAGTATTATGAAAGCGGTTTGGGCTATCTTGTTCCTATTTTGGGGCGTCTCGACTACCTATGCACAGTCTGACCCGCCACCTCTTTGTGTTGAGACTCTGGAAGGCGAACGACTAAACTGCCCGCCAGAAGACGAAGAAAGGCAGCGTCCGCCACGAGGTCTAACCTGCAACGGTAACCCAATACCTGAAGGTCATACTTGCACCATCCAAACTTTCAGTCGGCCCAACCCCAGCTTTTCTTGCGACAATGCTAGAACCGTGTCCGAACTTGCAGTCTGCTCCAGCCCGCTTCTTTCCGACTTAGATCGTGAGATGGCAGAACTATACTTTGCGTTGGTGGAACCACTTTCTGGAAGCGAAAGAGCGGCCTTTGTGTCAAATCAAAAAACTTGGCTGGAGTGGAGGGATACTTGCCCACAAGAAGGTGATTGCATGCAACGTCGTTACGAACAGCGGATTGTCGATCTCGCTGGCCCAGACAAAGTTCTACCGATACTCGGGCGGGCTTATCGGGCCGCGGCTATTGACGCGCTTGAAGGAGGGAGCCAGCCGATTGAAGTACGACTCGGCGACGGTCGGTACGAAAGGGTGCTACCAGATGGAACGGTCGAGTGGCTTGCATTTGACGGTGGAGAGTCCGGTGTTGATCGTCCGGATGGCAGCGGTAGCCGGGACTCAAGTTCAAATGCGGTAGTTGCAAGTTTTCCAGCACTCCCAAACCAATTCTCTGATTGGGGTACCAATTTGGAAACGGCGCTACTCGCCATTGTTGATCAACTCTTGCCATCATCCGATCATCAGGGTTACCGCGCACTTCAATCTTCTTTGCCTTACTCACAAAGAGTGTTTCGCCATATTCAGTCCATAGAGTTCCTATTGAGCCAATGATCTGCCTTCGAAAGAAAATTCTGCTTGTTTTGCTTCTGATCTTCTCAGGTTTTTCGGTCAATGCGCAAGAAGACGAAGGCGTTCTGGGCGCTCTAGCGAATAACTTGGAAGAGCGAAGTGATGAAATTTCTGGGCTTGACCCAATCGACTTGGAAAGCCTGATTCAATTCCCTGACGGCTTTGAATTGAGCGAAGAAACGCTTGCAGCTGCCCAGTCTGCTTTCCGTGGATATTACGATTACCGTGTGAATGCATTTGAGCACCGCCGCCTTGTGTTTCAATGGCAATATTATTCGTCCATAGCTATCTTTGTGACGGTAATTCTAATTGTCGCTGTCGGAATATACTTTTCATGGCGGCAATTTCACGAAACAGAAAATAAGGCCGAGATGGGAACGACGAAGTTTGAAGCGGGAGAATCTGGTTTCAGCATATCTTCACCTGTTCTTGGGGTAATTATCCTGCTAATTTCACTTGCATTTTTTTACCTTTACTTGGTGTACGTGTACCCGATCAAAGACGTTTCAATTTAGCGATTTGGTTCTTACTTGCCCTCTGACAGGATGCTGAAAACCCATCTCGCCACGCCTCTACGCCCGTCGACCTGCCCCTCCCCGAGGCCCCCTCGGACTAGCAGTACGCTGTCGTCATGTCCTGATGCTAGGTGGAGCGGCCAAAACCCATACGTTTCTGTCACAGACGAAAACCACGGTTTTTGGAAGGCCGTGCGAATAGTTGCGGAAACATCCAACAATTAGTGAACGAGTTTTGGGAACCCTTCATACCATTCAGCATGGCTCCCTTCGTGGTTTGCCATACCAGGGCGCGTCAGGCAGCCTTTGGGCGCGACATAGCTATCAATGCGCCGTTCCGGGTTTTCGTGCCATGTCAGGTTGAACGCTGCGAGTTTCGGAAAAAAATACATTTTCGCATAAGGCAAGTGATCATGGACCCACCATGCCAGCGAACGCCAGTCAGTCCCATTCTCATACCGCTCTGCAAACCATGGTATCACGATACAGGCTGTTGCCCCGGCATACCCATCTGCGTCGCGGCGATCCCAGATGTGTCCCGCATAGTTCGCTTCGTTTGAGGCACAACCATAGCCCGATTTTCCAGCTTTTTGTTGCTCATTGCAGAATCCATTGACCGCGCATGAGCGAAAAGCGGACCGGATGGAAACCTTGCCAAAGGTATAGTGCAGCGGCTCCAACAAATCTTCACACAAGCGTTTTCCAACCATGGTCGCAAGCGAGGGATCATCTGGAATGTTTGGTATGCCATGAAAATTGGCGGCCTCAGAATAAAGAAACTCTCGCATCGAAAAGTTTGTAGAGAGGCGAGAGCGGCCAAATGTATCGAGGCTCGTTACTGTTTTAGGGGGCTTCATAAAATAAAGTGATCCGATGTAATTTCAGTGGTTTTGGACTTAACAAGAACCAAACACAAGAAATTTCATGAGGGCGCAAGTGTTCCAAAACGACCGTTTTGGGCCCGATGTTTGCTAGAACCTACTGCGCCGCCGATAGCCACGCCGAATGGTTTTTGCGAACTGGACCATTGGCAACGGACTCCCCTCACTGATCAACTCAGCGAACTCCACCTTTGGAAAATCGAAGAGATAGCGACTCCTGCCTTGTGCGGCTGTAAGCAAACACAGATTATCGCCGCCAAAGTCAAATCCGACAATCTTGCCTAATGATCCCCATTCTTTGAGAAGCCGAGTTTCCTCGCAATAAACGGTGTAGATGTCTACGCCGTCGAACCGTTCTGGGTAATTTTCTGAAAGCATCCGTTCATATTGGATCAGATCAGTTGGGCGGCGGGTTCCATCGATGATCCAGATCACTTGACCGTAGAAATTTGTGCGCCTTTCCACTTCATCCGGCTTGATAGCAGAGTGCTGGAACTCGATCACAAGGCCATAGGGTGTTTTGACATCAGCTATATGAAGCTCACCCGTTTCGTCACGAGTCGGTACCTCTTGCCAGTCGGTCACAAACCGGTTTTTCCAGTCGCGATGCCATTCGGTTTCATTTTCCCACCAATGATCACAATGACGGCGGCCTTTATGCGCCCAATGCCAAACCTTCTTGGTGCCGCATCGGGCTAACATTTCCGCATTGCAGCCCGGACAGACACCCAGGGCACCAGGCGTCGCCTCGACTCGTTGGCCATTCAAAAGTGCAAAACGCATTCTGATTAAGTGGTTGTTCTATTACGTAATTCCAAGGGTAAGTGCGGTCATAATGTTTCCAACATCTTTGGGTATTGCTTCAAAAGAGGAGTTTGAGATGACAATGGATACACTAGGCCCAGACAACGCCTTTTGGATCGATGGCGAATGGCTTGCATGGGATAGTATCATTGATCCAGAAGAGACCAAATACAGTCGACTGGCGGAACTGGAGCAAGAGGCTGAACTGCGCCTCAAATATCCAAATGCCGATCCAACATTGGTTCCATATTTTCAAGACCTGTTGAAGCTTGCAGAGGCCTATTTCTATGACACAGGGCAGCACCTCAACGTCTATGGCGACATTGGTGAACTTTTTGGTGCGATTATGTATGGAATCAAGCTTCACAAGAACCATGCGCAAGGTTCAGACGGCAGATTAGGAAATGACTTTGTTGAGATCAAAACGATCTCGCCGACTAACAGCAAAGAAAAGACCAGTGTGCGTCTCGACAGGCACTTCAGCAAACTGCTCATAGTGAAGATAGACGACAACTTTGAAGTTTCTGGACGTCTTGTGAAGCGGGCCAGCCTGCCAAAAAGAGAGGGCAAAAATCTGCGGCTATCCTGGGCAAACATGCCATAACCCCAACCAAGGAAACAAATCTAAATACCTACCGCATCGACGAATACGACCGTTTTTGACAAGAACATGTTACAGGGGATTTGTGACCAGTAACTTTGGCAGTGTCCCTCCGTAACAGCAACAAATCGATAGTTCTTCCCTCCAAACAGCTCCAATCAACACAAGACCCAAAAAACCGACTACTGCGATGATCAGCTATCCTTTCAAAGGCCCCCTGATGAATGCGTACTGCGCCGACCTCGGCGCAGCGCGGCCCAACATTCAACCGAAGCATGTTCCTTTTCTTGCTCGCAACAGCAACCTTACAGAAACGCAAGCTCGCGAAGCCGACCGACTCCGCAAAATGAAAGATCGTATTCCCGATACCGAGGCAGTCTCCCTTGGTAGTAAGAAGATGCGGGCTTTCTTTACACAGGTCCTAGATCATTGGGCCGATCGGGCCGGTCGAAAAGAAGAAAAAGGATTCAATCTCGCTGACCTTGATGCCTCTCTCAATGCCTTCCAAGAGAAGTACGCTTTGTCCTTCGACGAGTTCGCAAAATGGTGCGGCGGACCAACTTCACTTCTTTTGGGTATGGCAGCCAACCGTTCTGGTACATCGGTTCCAGGCTCGAACACATCGCGAGCTTTATCTGCCTCGTTCATCGAAGCTTTTTCTGAGCCGGAGCGGAATGGCATCGCTTTGGAACAAGGCAAGATCCCCGAAAAGGATCTGATAAAGACTTGCCTGGAAGGATTGCCCGAAGGAACAGCTCTGCAAAGGTATGTGGAACGCGAAACAAGCCTCGATGCGGAACGATTGGGGCGATTGGCGTTTCAGACCGGTATGATGTGGCAACTGGCACTCGTTTCGGCGGCAGCGGCCGCGCCCGGCGAGGAGGACAACCCAATTCTGAACCCGACTCCTCAGCCGACTGAAAATGGCGGGCAGCGATGGTCGAGTGGACCCGCCTGGGTCGCTGCTGTCGCTGAATTTGAGCGAGTTCACCACGGTGCTACGCGAACGGGCAGTCGGGGCCCGACCAGCGTTGCCCGCCAGATCCACACACTCTTGGCAAAACACCCGGACCGCGCCAATGGAAGTGAATATGATGTTCGAAAGTTGAACGGGATTCTGTCTGGCCAGAAGCCGCTTACATTCAAGGCAGTTGAAGACATTTGCCGAACGATCGAAGTCGCGAAGGATTCACGCCCAGATGGGACATTGCAGAGTGCATTGTCAGACGATGAGGGTGCGCCGTGGGAAAATGAGCTTCTTCGGCTGCGAATCTACGGGCACATCGCTGGGTTCATGAACTACATTGAGCGTGTGTGGGAATACGCAAGTTGCAAGCTCAACAATCCGACAATGCTTCAAGACTTGCACGACGTTTGGCAGGATTGGCCGCTGATCTACGACAGCGCATTGGACAACCATAGGAAGCGCCTTGCTGAATTTGGCCTCTGATCCCAATTCAGCAAGGCTGTGCTCAAGTCATAGCATCAGGGCTGACGTGCCAGTTGCTTCGGGCGGCCGTGGGCTACCGTCTTTCGGGCGCGGTCTACAAATCCACTGTTGGACGTCTTGCTTTGTTCGATGCGCCGGACAGCTTCCGCCGTCATCGACTCCCGCGGGGCTTTCCCGGACTTGGGAGATTTGTTGTCGCGATTCTTTCCGGACTTCATGCCATGTTTCTTCGAGGGCAGACCAGCGGGGTTTTTCGTTTTGGCGTTCATGATTTGCTCCATTATTGCGTGTTAGAACACCAGTTTTCTCCCACAATCCCTCCGAAAAACTCTGTCGTACCGTGGGACAAAATGAAGGCACTGGTATCGGCCTATGTCCGCATGATCCCGCAGCGCGTTATCTGACCGGCTGGGATTAGATTCCCCACGACGATTACCAAGACAACAGTTATTCGACCGCACCGGCCAGGGTGGCCAAAAGGTCTGATTTTGACACATTGAAGCTGACCTGCCCCCCCGAGGCGGGTGATTGCAATCCGCTACAGTTAACCTCTGCGTTCGCGTCGAAGGTTAGTGAAAATCAGAGGCTGTGCCCGTCGTCACGATCTATTCGCCTTGTATTCTCGCGCCCATGCTCGTTGTCTTTTTCGTGCTCCACTTCACGCCCATCATCCCGCTCCAATGTCTCGCGCGGTGTGCGCATCACGCCTTCCAGCCGCTCCCGGATCGACAGCTTGTTTCTACCGTCATCGTCCCGATCCGCCCCGACTTCTTCAGACCGCCCCAGAGTTTCGCGCATCCGCTCATTGACGCGCCGCAGATCCGAGGGTTCTTCGACACTCTGCCCACCGGCTTCCGGGTCTTCACGACCGACAATCCGCGCCAGCCGGTCCCGAATATCACCAGCGCTGCGCTCCACACCCCGATCCTTGCTGGCCGCCGCCCTGAGCGCCGCCAGACCGGCCGACACGCGCCCGTGCCCAGCATCCCGCTCGGCCCCGTAGGTCTCCCGCGCCAGATCCAGGCGGTCCCGCATCTCGGCAAACATTGCCCGTGCCTGACGTGTGGCATGAACCGCCCTGCCCCGCTCGGTGACAGGTTCATAGTCACGCCCCTCGCGCTCGGCAGTACGCATTTCGCGCCGTTCCATCGCATTGGCTGCTGGGCCCAGCTTGACCTCCGGATCACGGTCCAGCTCCTCGGCTTTCAACTCGTCGCCGCGCTCAAGTGCGTCCTCGCGCTGCGCCTCCAGCGACCGATGATCGACCCGCTCCACTTCCCCCACCCGTTCCAGCGCGTGGTTCTGTAGCTCAGCCCAGACACCCCGCATATGCTCGATCTCGACACCGCCGGTTTTTGCGGAATCGAGAACCCGCGTCTTGGCCGTGAACCCCTCCGGTTCCAACTTCCGGGTGCTGGTCAGAACATGGGCATGATGATTGCGTTGATCCCCTTCTCGGTGCGGTGCATGGATCGCCACATCGACGGCCACACCGTAGCGCTCCACAAGTTGCTCGGCGAACTGGCGGGTGATCTGCGACCGGTCCTCGGCACTGATCTCGGAAGGTAGTGCCAGCTCCCATTCTCGGGCTGTCACGGAGTTGCGCCGGGTCTCGCTCTCCTCTGCTGCATTCCAGAGCGCCGACCGGTCCTGCGCCCAGGAGGGCGCATTCTCGGGAGTCAGAATAAAGGTCTCCTCGATGCCCCGCTTGGCGGTGTAATCATGCATCCGGCCTTCGCGCTGGCATTCGATGCGCTCGCCCGCCCGATAGGCCGCCGCCGCCGTGGACGACCGCCCGGCGCTGCGTTTGATCGTCTTGACCGAGAGATGGTAACTGGCCATCAGCGCGCACCTGTTCTTTTCCACCTGGTCCGCGCCCAGGACCGGGGTGCCCGTTGGCACCGCTGGGGTCGGATGGAAAAGAACAACCCGAACGAAGTGGCCCACCGGGTCACTGAGGCGCGGATATGCCGATGTGTTCCACCAATCTCCCCAGCTATTTTGGGAGCGGAAGATTGGCGGTACACATCGGCAGTTTGCCACTGGCAAACCCGGCTTCGATCAAGGGCACCGGCACCAGGGAACGAAGCCCCCCGAAACGGCAGAGCTAAAGACAGACCGGCCCCCATCGAGGGGCAGCGGTCGAGACTTTGGCGATGTCGTTTCGGCCGCGATCCAACGGCACACGTTGGTCTGGGATGGTTTGGAAGGGGCGGCGCGCCCTTCCATGTCGATGCGGCACGCAGCGAAGGGGATGGCCATCGGCCGGGCCCCTGCCCCAGAGAGATCGCACGCAAATCTTGGAGCCACAGGCGGAGAGTTTGCATAAGTGCGCCCTTAGCGGCTCGATTTTCCACCTGTGGCAATAAGAAGGGCCATTATCGTTACCGGCATATACTCACAGCAACGGCCCATACCGGATGGGGTGGGTGGCTCCTGCTCCATCGGCATCGAATGTGCCAAAGTGCAGTTGTTACCGACTGCTAGGAAAGGAGCCACCCAATGACAGTTAAGACAGTAGGCCTAGATTTGGCAAAGGACGTTTTTCAAGTTCACGGTATTTCTGAGAGTGGGCGCGTGATCTTCAACAGGGCCATCAAGCGTGCGAAGCTTTTAGCGTTTTTTGAGATGCTGCCGCCTTGCACGGTCGGCATGGAAGCGTGCGGTTCATCCCATCATTGGGGCCGTCAGCTGCGCAAGTTTGGTCATGACGTCAGGCTAATGCCAGCAAACTATGTGAAGCCTTATGTCAAACGCGGAAAGACAGATGCGGTAGACGCGGAGGCAATTTGCGAAGCCGTCAGGCGCCCGACGATGCGCTTTGTCGAGATCAAGACCGAGGATCAACAGGCTATTCTATCGATCCACCGCACGCGGGATCTGGCAGTCCGGCAGCGCACCCAGCTGGCCAATATGATCCGCAGCCTGTTGCGCGAGTTCGGGCATATCTTGCCTATCGGGATCGAAGCGGTAACGGCCTTTGCTAAGCGCCACCTTGGCGGTGATCACCCGGACATGCCCGAGATCGCGAACGGAATGCTTGGTATCCAGTGCTATCAGTTTATCGGTTTGAACGAGCGCATCGAAGGTTACTCAACGATGATCGAACAACATGCTCTGATAAATGCTGATGCGCGCAGATTGATGCGCATGCCAGGAATTGGGCCAATAACGGCATCGGCCATTGTCGCGACGATCGGGGACGCAAAACAATTCCGCACCGGGCGCGATCTGGCGGCTTGGCTGGGGCTGACCCCGCTCAACAAATCCAGTGGCGGCAAAGAGCGATTGGGCAAGATCACAAAGGCTGGCGACCGCTACATTCGCAAGCTGCTGGTCGTGGGCATGACGTCTCGCGCTGTGATGGCGAAACGTTCGCCAGAAAAGGTTGATCTGTGGACAGCCAAGATCATTGCCGACAAACCATTCCGGCTGGCAACAGTCGCGATGGCAAACAAGGCAGCGCGGTCCATCTGGGCGATGCTCACAAAGAAACAGGAATATCGGCAGCCAGCGTTCTAACCGCGCTGACTGTCTACGAGATGCAAGACGTTGAAGTGATGATGCGGAATTAAGTCAACCAAGAGCAAGGACACTCCGGGAATGGCTGCGGCCCTCTTCAGAGGCCGATAACCCGATTGGAATCTCGCTCGCGGAATTCATCAGGGCCAGTGGAGGCAATGCCAAAACACAAACAGGCCGGACAGACGACGGTACTGACGAAAATGACCGCAAACATCGACAGAAAACGCTTGCAATGCAGGAGCCACCCACAGAGGTCACTCGACACGGTACCGATATTCTGCATTTGCAGCCCGCATTCCGGTCATTCGCCGCGCCCGCAAAATCTGTGGTTGGACGAATTCACAGATTGCGGACTTTGCCGACCTTGGCCAGCTTGGAATGAGTGGCTGGTCTCGGTGCCGCTAGATCTCGGATCAGTTAGTTACCTCATGATAACAGGCGGTCCAAAATAGTCTGCTCTTAGATCAAAAGTTATAGTTCCTCCGATAATCAGGAAGCGGAGCGTCGCGCCCATTTCTTCGTTACGATACTCAACGATTGACCTTGGATTATCGGGATCAAGGTTCCCAGACCAACCGCTATCTTCTTCAAGACGATATTCAATCCATTCCATCAGCGTTTGCGAGGTCTCGGTCGTCCACAAAACATCAGGAAACAAATGGGAACGCCAATTACAATTGAACACGCCATACTCGTTGAATGGCCAATTCATTAAGTTGATTGCAGCAAGCCCTTCTTTGTTTCGAAAGCTAATGCTGTGTTTTGATGGAAATTCAATCGGTTGGTCTGACAGCAGTGACTGATCTCTTGTCTCGAAAAAACCTAGACAGGTATCGACACCCCATAGAAAGAGACTGTCCGTTTCGTACGGTGCCCATGCAGCAGAGCTACTACCTTCGTGCTCTAACCGATTGCCGCCCCGGTACACTGCACCCTTCGACGTCCAGCGATCGGCCAAGAGCAGTTCAAGAGAGACCTGTGCCAAAGTCGGGCTCGAACAAAAAAACGATGCAAACGTGCTTATGCCGGTCAAAAGTAATCTGATCGAAACCGACATCCTATTCCTCATCCACGCACCTTGTTTGGGTAGCAATCATCACAAGTTGGCAAAGGCTTCCATAAGACGCAAGTAGTTGCTGCTGTCATCCCGCTAAAGCTGACTTTCGCTCTGCACGCAGCATCGGTCAAAGTGGGCTCCCTGCCGACCTTAGATCGACCGCAGCATGTCCTCCTGACCGGCCCCTCACCACTGGCATGGACGGCCCACAGCGGTCACTCGACGCGGTACTGACATGCTGCGGTACAGCCCGTCGAAGGAGACTTTCGCTGCGGGCGCCAAGTCTAGACTATCTCCAACCGACCTAACACCGACTCCCACGTCAAAGGGTAGGATACGTTGGTTTTGTTTCTGCACGTGAGTTTTGCATGCACCAAGTGATTGAAGTCATTCAGAAGCTTCAAATGTGCAAAAGCTCGATTTATGCACGCCTAACGCAGCACCACTATCTTGCGCTTTGTCGTCTCCAAGATAGCACAGCCCCGGGAATATCGGAGTCTGGCACCTCACCCGCCCATCGATCCCAGAATTCGATAGTTGCGCTATTTGGTTTGTATCTCGGCTCTCCTACTCGAACCCTGGTCGGCAAAAGGCTTGCATCACCAACAACCAATGCCTCCCCAACATCGAGAACGGGTAACAGATCTCCAAAACCGCCAAGGCTATTGGTCTTGTCCCGGTTTAGTTCCGGTCTCTTTCGAGCAATGTTTGCTATGAAGGAGATAGAGAATGGCACCGAGATACACAGACGAGTTTCGCCGTGATGCAGTACGCATCGCAACGACCAGCGGGCTGACGCGACCACAAGCGGCGGCGGATTTAGGGGTTGGGCTTTCGACGTTGAACAAGTGGGTTCAAAAGCATCAGCATGACGACCTGATGTCGGGTCCTCACGAGGATGTCGAGAAAGAGAACGAACGCCTTCGCAAGGAAGTTCGGCTGCTTCGCGAGGAGAGGGACGTGTTAAAAAAAGCGGCAATCTTCTTTGCAGGCCAAAGTCGGTGAGGTTCGCCTTTATCGACGCCTGGAGAGAAGAATGGCCGGTTGAGTTTCTGTGCCGGGTTATGCAGGTCACATCACGTGGATATCGAGCGTGGCGAGTTCGCCCGATGAGCCAGCGACAGCGTGATGATATGGTGATCCTGGCGCATATCCGCGAACAGCACCGCCTGAGCCTGCAAAGCTATGGTCGGCCTCGCATGACCGAAGAATTGCAAGAACTGGGGCTGCAAGTTGGGCACCGGCGCGTGGGCCGCTTAATGCGAGAGAATGGCATCAAGATCATCAGGACCCAGAAATACAAGGTTACGACCGACAGCAATCATGCGTTCAACATCGCCCCCAATCTGTTGGATCAGGACTTTTCTGCAGATGGTCCAAACCAAAAATGGGCCGGTGACATTTCCTACATCTGGACCAGTGAGGGCTGGTTGTATCTGGCAGTGATCCTTGATTTGTATTCTCGTCGCGTCATCGGTTGGGCGGTCAGTAACCGCATGAAACGGGATCTGGCGATCCGGGCATTGGACATGGCTGTAGCGCTGCGACAACCGCCGAAGGGCTGCATTCATCATACGGATCGCGGGTCGCAATATTGTTCAGGCGACTATCAGAAACGGCTGTCTACACATGGCTTCCAAGTTTCGATGAGCGGCAAGGGAAACTGCTACGACAATTCCATCGTCGAAACGTTCTTCAAGTCCCTCAAGGCGGAGCTGATTTGGCGCAACCGCTGGGAAACCAGACGCCAAGCCGAAGGGGCGATTTTTCAGTATATCAATGGGTTCTATAATCCACGACGACGGCACTCGTCGCTAGGTGGCAAAAGTCCCATGGCCTTCGAACGAAAGGCTGCCTAAATGAGTTGAGAGACCGGAACGCAACCGGGACAAGACCACAGGGACTGGTAGCTGAATTGTAGTTTTAGGCCGTATTCATCGTTAATTCGTTTCTTCCAAGCAAACCAAGGAGAAAAGAACTCTTCCACTCTTGGGAAGTTAAGAACCCCATCAACTCGCTGATCATCGATTGCCAGGTCTTCGGTTACACTGTCACCAGTTTCCAAATCCGCCGAAGGTCCGTACCCTGACAGCGAAAATGGCCTGGTCAACAATGTTGTTTTCTCCAGTGACAGAATAGTAAAGTCTATTGAGAACCCGTACCGCCAACTACTAATCCAAGAATATAAGGGCGCTTCTAGATAAACGTGGCCTCTGTGCCGAATGGGCAAAGCCTTGGTTTTTCGCCCGTCGCGCAAACACACCGCACCAAGGAATGGCGAACGACATCTAATCTGATTTCTAAACGGCGGCGGCTGCAATCTGAAGGGTGCGTTGTGGGCTAACACTTGCCAGATGTCAGGCGTCAGCCCTGGGTGCTAGCATTGGATCGAGTTGCCTTGCAGCACATCTAAGCCGGTCATCTAGAGCTCACCTGTAGAAAACTTGACAGATACCGGGCTTGCGCCTTTAACGCGCAGTTCCGCCACATGCTCACCTGGCTTGGGTACATCGATCCAAGCATCCAGATCTTTGGCGACCTTCTTGCCGTCCAGATACCATTCAACAGATTTTGCTTCGGTGCGGCCAGTGAATGTACCCCAGAGATGCAGCGATCGGTCCGCGCGCACCACCTGCCCCTTAGAGGGGTGAATAATGGCCAGTTCAGGTGGCGCTGGTGGCAGTTTAACTGGCTTGGTATCTGCCGTTGCAGTGAAGTAACCGTCATGAGCAAGGACCCTAATCCAAACCTTGTCGGCCGGAATGATGTTGGGATCGATCTCAACGCTGTTACCTCTCGCACCAACCCTGAGCCCGTTCCAGCGTTCACCATCAGAAGACCATTGCAGCCAAATATCGGGGTCGTAACCACGCTTGGCCCCGGTCGTTTTCCAGGAAACCTTTAGACCAGACTTGCCAATGCTGGCTTCAGCCGAAGCCAATTTAACCGGCCGTGTCGGTCGCTTGCGCTCCCATATGACTGCATCCCCCTGGCAGATGCGGATTGCATTTCCAGGGCCGACATCGCCCATTGCCGCAATGAAACTATACGGCGGTTTAGGCGGATCCTTTTTATCGCCTCCGCCGCAACCGCAGCCATCGCCATTGGCGTCGTGATTATCCATTGTGAACACCGGCGCAGATGAGATCACCTCGTCCTTGTCCCCGATCAACTGCAAAACTAGATCGGTACGCGCGCCAGACATCCGCAAGGGCCGGGTTGGAACCCGTACGAGGCTTGCGACCGAGACCTGCATGTCTTTGCCGACCTCTCCCACGATCGTCACGAAAGGTCGCATCTGGTCTTGTCTGTCGACATCCATGGCGCCTGCCCCCACCGAGTTGCCGCCAGACACGCCCGTCGCCAGCGCCACCGGGTCAAATTCGGCGCGGTTCAGCATATAGTTATGCGTAAAGATCGAGACCCAACGGGGGCCGCAATAGCCCATCAGATCCTCACTGTTGGCTGGCCGGTGTATTGTCCCGTCATTTGTGTCGAGGCCGTATTCGCCGATGCTCGCATCCGAATAGACAGTGTTGCCATTGCTGTCGGTCGTTGTCATGCCGGTATCGTAAGGCTCGTAAAGCGGGTAGCTCGCGTTTGGCGTGCCGACCGTGCCACATGGGGCATGTGGTAAACCCGCCTGATGGCCCAACTCATGCGCCAACGTGACCGGGCTACCGGACAGGCCAGCGCCGTTGCCGCCGCTGGCGCATCCCGTGTTGCCATGCGAGCGCGGGATCGCCGCATTGACCAGTCCATAGTAAAGCCAATCGCCCTGATTACCGTCATTCGTGCGCGCGTTGGCCACGAAATTCAGGATCGGCGTCCAGTTGGGATCGCATCCCCCCGCTGGGAAGTTGTTGTTTGTCAGACCTTGTGTTGTGGTCTGACTGTCGATGATCCGCACGTTGGGCGTACTGCCTACCGGGAAAACCCGAAGGGCAAAGCTGGTATCAGCGGCAACTTGTGCTGCGTTGGGGGCAGGCAAGGTGATATTGGCACCGCCGCCCATCGGTGGACCGTCATAGCCAATTGTGACGGCTGCAACGCGCAACTCTTGCTCAAGATCGACATCAACAAGCTGTTGGGCCGTGCCGCTGCCTCCATAGCAATCGTCTGGCGAAGAGACAGTGATAGAAAGGCGCAAGAGCCCGGTCATCACGTTGGCAGGGATAATGAAGTTCAGCGTCGCATCAATGTCGCGTCTCTCTGCGTCGTAGCTCGAGAAACTGTCCTGCGCTGTCACCGGGGCATTGGTCGGAACGATATTGGCCACCGTGGACCAGATCCCACCAACCCGGCGTTCCACTTGAAGTGTGCCACCGACATTGCCGAGCTGCCCACTATCGAAATTCGGATCCTGCCCGCTGCGCAAATATGTCCGCACCCAGGCCGATTTATTGGCAACAAGTTGAAGGGAGTTGTCCGGGCCGCGGTCAGCTGGATCAGTCAGATGCTGGTTGGCTCGGAAATACTGAATCGCCTGCGTTACCTCGATCCCGTCGATGGATAGATCCGGCGGGTTCTGGAAAACGAGGTCTAAGCCCTGACTTACTGTAGGAGGTTTACATTGACCGGTCACGACGATTTCGACCCGCACTCGGGTCGTCTGGTCGAAATCAGTCTGATCGAAGTCCCAGCGTCCCAGATCGGGGGCCGGTGAAATCTGTGCAATGACAGCGCCGGTGTCTGTATTAACGATGCGCACAGTCACTGAGTCAGCGGCGCAGACCTTCCAGCGGATTTTCAGAACCTCGCCGGGCAACAGGCAATCGTCATTCTGATGCCCTTTGACGATAAACTTGAGAATATCAGCGCTTGTGCCTTCGAACTCAGCCAACATCGTGCCGCTTTTGCGATAGTCCAGGAAACGATCACAGACGCTGATCGTTTGGGTCGGAGGAATGATCGCCAAACCGCAGCCTGCACTGGAGGGGACGATCACGCAGATGCGTTCGTCTGACCACGAGGTCGGCACAGCGATCGGGCCGGGGTTCATCGTGCCATGCTGGGTGAACTGCACTTGCCCCGCAATATCGCCAAACCCGCACCCGCAGATCGCAACCATATCACCGGGGCAGGCACGCTCTGGGTTAATCTTGGTCACGGTGTAGCATTCGATACTGCACCAGTTTCTATATGCATCCGTAATGCAATCCAGGATGGGCTGGCGGACACAAATTTGACAGCAAGGCACTTGTCCGCAAGGGGTCTGACCGTTGCAGATGCACATCACATATTCGAGCAGATCCTTAAAATGACGCCCTGCATGCTGCTTCTTGCAGATCAGGTTGGCAGCTGCTTCATGAAGCGCCGTCAACGTCTGGAACCGGCAAAGTTGTTCAAGCAGCGCGCCGGCGTATTTGACCATTGTTGGTCTGTGACCGCAGGACACATGCATGGCCGCAAAGACCATCAAGCTCATGTCTTTGTCAGCGATCAGGGACTTACCGGTCGGGCAGACATGGTCGGAACAGCACACCGGGTCGGGTTTGGATTTGATGGGCTTACAGCTGTCATCATTGCAGTCGTCGGAAAAAATGTCCTGCAAGATACCGCCTGCATCATCCCCGGATGCGCAGCCACAGCCGCAGCCCGTTGGCGACGTGGCACAAAGAGCATTGAGTACATCTACATAGCGCCCCTTGGCACCGACGTCTCCGTTCAGAACACTCCAGGCATCACTAAGCGATCTGTCAAAAATCGCAAGCGTCGGGCGGATGCATTCGAAGAAGTCAGTGCGCTTGCGCAGAAACCGATCAGCATCCGCTAGCTCAAGCGCTTCCTCAATGTCATCAAGAACGCTTTCTGGCAAAAACGGCTTATCCGGTGCAGCCCAGCTTAGCTGGCGGCTCAGGTGACACGCCAGCTTCTTTGCCGGGATGGCGACGTCGATTTTGATATCGTCGGTGCAGGAACAATCCTCAATCTTGAGCCGGGCTCTATGGATGCGCACACCGTCGCGGTCGCGCAGCTTTATCCGCAATTCCATCGGACCTGCGCATCGACAGTTTTCGGGTATTTTCGACGAATCCACTATGAGCACAAATCGGCCATCGGTGGCCGTCAGGACGCATCCAAGATCGATTTTACAGCCGTCTCGATTGCGCCAGCCATCCCCAAATACGGCGCGAATCTTGACCAATATACCGTGTACGGGCTGACCGTTTTCCTGTTGGGTGACACGACCGAAAACAGATTGAATAAGACTGGACATAGCTAAAATAAGCCTCCGTTTTAAAAATGAACTTCTGTCGATTTCGCTTGGGAATTGCGCCAAATAGGACGCTTTACACCAATCGCGACCAAGTGTGATTTGCAAATTTAGAATAATGTTAATGCTGATTAAATATGCTTTTATTTTGCGCCGAAATACCCAAAATGTCAATCAAGTGCCGCTTAGGGCGTCGCCGCTCGGAGGCACTAACAGCAGTGGACACCGCACTCCTTCCGCACGGTGCCAAGTGCAAAACGCCGCACAGCTCTGACGTGAAGAACCGGTTTTTGGGGCAATTTTACCGCGCACGCAGCCAAAAGCACTGACGGCCCATTGCTGCCCTTGGTTATCACCCTAAGATGCTGCGGTAGCAGCCCGCATTGCCGACATTCGAATAGCTATAGATGTAGCCGAGCTACTTGGGCTCGCCTTGCCGTTCGGGCAACGAGTTAGGGATCGAGTGCGTGCGCTTGATCACCTTGCCTTTGCGGTTCTTATGCTCGGTAAAGATAAATGGGATATCGGTGCGCTCACGGATATTCGCCACGAGCTTCTCTTTCTCATACCAAAACCCGATTCCGCATGCCCAATCGCGTGCGCTCATGAGCCAGACATCTTCTCCACCGAAATCAAATGCGACTATGACCCGAAGATCGAACCATTCCTCAACCAAACGCACGTCGTAAGGAGACAGTCGCGAAAGAGTCGGTTTTTCAGGCCGTCTCCAAAATTCAGACCCGAGTGCTTTCTCGAACTGGGTCTTGTCAGTCTTGCGTCTAAGACCATCAACTACCCAAATCATTGGGGCATGAAACAGAGTGCGTTTCTTGGCTTCCGCTGTCTTAATGGCGGAATGCTGAACCTCAACCACAAGACCATCTGGAACCTTGACGTCGGCAATATGCAACTCGCCAGCATTGTCTCGGGAGGGTATCTCCTGCCAATCAGCAGGAAAATAGTTCTTCCACGATCTGTGCCAATCGGTTTCAGGCTCCCACCACTCATCACAGTGGCGTTGACCCCGATGGGCCCAATGCCAGACTTTCTTCGAGCCGCACTTTGCGATGAGCGGTGCTCCGCACCCAGGGCAGAACCCAACGGCGCCAGGAGTGGCTTCTAATCGTACATCTCCGAAAAGCGCAAATCTCATCTTGAAGGGCTAGGCATCGGGTGTGAGAACAGTAAGTTGGATTACCACCGGCGCTTCCGAGACGATGCCTTCGCCCTTCTCGGCGTCTTGTTCGATTTGCGCTTGTTTGCGCCAGTTTGAAGAGCTTGAAGATTACGCCGCGCATCCGAGCCACCTTTTGACCTTGGCCAGATGTGATCAACCTGCCAACCCATGGGGCTGTCTCGGTTGTAGGCGGGCTTGTAGATCAAGTTGCCTTGAGCGTCCCGCCGATAAAGATTGGGGTTCTTGCCTTTTGCGCGGCGCGCTTTCTCCCAGACATGCTGGGCTTTGGGGTTCGTGGAATACGGCATGGTGATCTCCTCTGGTTAAGCCGCGGATCTTCTTGGGTGAACGTGGGAGCCAGAAGGTGTGACCTCGATGTCGAACCCCTCCGTGATCATGGATTTCACTTGCTCAGTGTGAGAGATCAACCCAACCGACCTTTTATCGTTGGTTAGCTCGTAGAGCGTCTCAAGCGCGGTGTTGAGAGTGTCTTCGTCTAGGGTCCCAAAGCCCTCGTCGATGAAGATGGCATCCAGCTTAATGCCGCCACTATTCTGTTGGACGACATCGGACAATCCGAGAGCGAGCGCGAGCGACGCCTGAAACCCTTCACCTCCAGACAGCGTCTTTGTCGGGCGCGACTTCTCCGTGTTGGCGTCGAAAACGGCGATATCCAGCCCTCGTTTCTGCCGCCCGCCAACAACATCGTCCGGTCGAAGGAGTTGATACCTTCCATCTGTCATTGGCCCGAGCCTTTGATTGGCGGCGACCAGGACCTCATCGAACATCGCTGCAATCGCAAAATCGGGGAGCCGAACTTTCCGATCATTGTTCCCGTTGACCAGGTCCGAGAGCTCGCCGACTGGACCATACTCCGCCTCGAGTTCCGCGATACGGGCCGAAAGCTCGTCGACTTTTTGCTGCGTCTCGAGCTTGGCTTCTAGGTCACGTTTCAAACGGGTCAGGGTCTGCTGGCCGTCTTCCAGCTTTGACTGGGCGGTGTCCCTGGCAGCCGTCAATGCCTCGATGTCTGGAGGGGTTCGCTGGCCGATCTCCTGCAACAGTCTTTCAAGCTGCGCTTTATTAGCCGCCACGCACTGGTTGTACGAGCTGATCTGCTCCTCGAACACGTCGCATTGAGGAACGTCCTCTTTCGCAGCTTCAAAGCTCGTCACGTCTAAATTGGCCGTGCTCAGCCGCTCGCCGAACTCAGTCTTGGCATTAGTGAAGGCAAGGTTTGCTCTTTTTGCACTTGCGGCAGCGCTCGAGACTGCTTCCTGGGCTCCGCTTAGATTGATCGCCGCCGCCTTTTCGCCGTCTACCGCTTTCTCATGGGCTGCAGTCAGCTCGTCGCGCCTTGCAACCGCAGCCAACAGCGCCTTTTCCAAAGCATCGCCCTGTCGCCAATTCTCAGGCACCTCGCGAAGAACGGTCTCATAGGAAGTATTGGCACGGGTTTCAGCGTCCCGAGCTTCCGAGAACTCCTGACGTGCCACTTCATACTGAGAGGTTGCTTCCTCGACAGACACTTCAGCCGCAGAAATTCTTTCCTCGAGTTGGGAAAATCGTGTGTCCGCGTCCAAAGCGGCCTTCTTGTCGCGCGCTTCCGCGACAGCGAGACCAAGGCTTTGTCGATCCCGCTCCGGGCGGTCTAAAGCATCTAGCTCAGATCGTTTTTCAGCGAGTAACGACTTCGCCGCAATCAATGCTGTTCTGGCCTCTACTTCATCATGTTCGGCGTCGCGTAAGTCCTGCGTCGCCTTTTCGAATTGATCGTGACGTCCCCTACGTTCGGGATTGCCGGTTGCCGGATCGGGGTGATCCCGCGAGCCACAGGCCGGACAGGGCTCCCCTGGAAGCAATTTTTTGGCTACGTGAAGGGCCTGTACGTCCGTCAAGTCCTGCTCGGCACGTTTCAGCGCGACCTTGCAGACGTCGAGGTGGTCATTTCTGGCATTATGCTCAGTCTGTAAGCGTTCGACTTCAGCTGTCTGTAGATTTCGTTTGGTCTCTGCGACCTCAAACCGAGCCAACGTCTCTGACTCGCGCTCCAGCGCAGACAGTGCATTGCCGGCATCTTGAAGCGCGCGTGCGTATGTCGGCTGCTCCTTCTGAAGATTGCGAAGCGCCGCCATCTCTTGGTCGGCAGCCTTCCGTTTGCGTTCTGCTTCCGCCTGTTTCTCAGCAGCTGATTTCTTCTTCGCGCGCGAAGCCTCAAGATTCGTCTGCAAGTCGCGGACATGGCCTAGAGTCCCTTCGAAGCGCTGCAGCTCTTGCACGCGCGCGTGGGCAGCGTCGCGGTCATTCCTCTGACTGTCGGCTCGCTTGAGCGCCTCCTCGGCTGAACTGAAAGCTGCGCGGGTTGACGCTAATGCTTCTTTTGCCGACGCGTGACGGACCTGGGACGCATTGGCCTCTTCATCCGCAGTTCGCATTGCGGCCTCGGCAACCAAGACGGTTTGCGCGGACCTTGCTTTCGCGAGGCGCGATTTACTCTCCTTGATCGTATCCGCTTCGGACAGAAACGAGCTCTCCTCGTTCTTTGCCAACGCCTGGGCCTCGAACTTTTCGGCTAAGCTCTCTCCTGCGGCCAAGGATCTCTGACACTTAGCCAGCGCCTCTATCTCAGACTTTACAGAACCTTCGAGTTTCGCGATCTCATCCTTCATCAGGCGGATCGCCTCAACCAATTCTTCTTCGCTTTGGTCGCCCAAATGCGTATCGCGGCGAACACGTTCCTCACTAATCTCTCGGTACAGCGCCGCGGCATCACGTTTGATCCGCTCGACAAAGTCCTCGTAGAGCCTGACGTTGAAGAGGCGCTTGAGGATTGGCGAGCGCTCATCATTTGTGGCTGTGAGAATCTTCCGGAAATCCCCCTGGGGCAGCAAAACGATCTGGCGGAACTGGGCGGCGTTGTAACCGAGAAGCCGTTCGATTTCGGGATCGACCCTATTGACCTGCTTCTCAGCCATGACCTCGCCGACGTTGTCACCGGCGATCTCTTCAAGTTGCATCCCGGTCGCCCGAAACAGGTAGGCCTGATGCGGTTCGGTCGTCGTGCCTGTTCCACGGCGAGCCGCCCGCTCTTGCTTGGGGATGCGTCTCACGACGTAGCGTTCGGTCCCGAGATCGAAGACGAGCTCGACCTTTGTGATCTCCGTTGCGTGGGCGTGGTGGCATACCATGTCTTCGGCCGAGCGCTCAGCCCCTGACGACTGTCCGAACAGCGCAAATGAGATGCCGTCGAAAATAGTCGTCTTGCCGGCACCGGTCTCTCCATAGATGCCAAAAATCCCTGCATCCATAGCGGCCGTGAAGTCTACAACCTCGGTCCCCGCGTATGGACCGAACGCGGTCATCGTCAGTCGGATCGGTCTCATGAAACGTCCTCCATCGCCGGTCTGTCGAGAACGTTCTTAACAACTACCACTTCGCGCTCTGTGACGCCTTCACTTCGGACGTAAGTCAGAAACTCACCAATGACGCCAACGGGATCGTCTAGTTTTGACAGGGCCCGACCTGCACTGCTCATCGCGAGATCCTGCCTCTTCTCCCGCAGCGTCTGCAGAATGTTCGGGTAATGGGGCCTCAGCTGGGCCGCAGGTTCGATCAGCGCGCCCTCGTCCAAAAGGATCGCTCGGATATAGTCGTTGCTCGGTTTGGCCTTGGCATCTGCAACAAGATCGACCAAAAGCCCTCGGACCTCCCGAACCTGCCTTAAGGGCTCGAAGTCGACTGTCTTCAGATCGACCACCTGACCGCTCCCGTCGATATCGAATACCGTCATTGATTTCGTCGTGCCTGCCTCGTCGAACCCGAAAGCCAGAGGCGAACCGCTGTACCGGATCGTATTCGCACCCGCTGTTTGAGGACGATGGAGATGCCCGAGAGCGACGTAGCACGCATCTTCGAAGATATCGGCCGACACGGTCTCGACCGTACCGACAGACAGCCGTCGCTCGCTCTCGGTTGGTTGGCAGTTCGTTACGAAAGCATGTGCGACAACAATCCAGCGCGCGCCCTCCGGTACTCGTGCTCTAGCGGCCTGTATCTGAGCCCGGAGCACCTCCTCCGGCGACCGGATGTCTTCGGTTTCAAAGACGCGGCGGGCAGCGTAGATCTCACCGTATGGGAGGGCCGAGAACGCTACTTTCCCAAAGTCATCCTCCAGGAGGAGAGGTTCTTCCTCTCTCTCAATTGGGCCGCGGACGAGTATCCGGCGACGATCGAAGAGCTTGGACGCCGTGCCAAGACGCTGACCGGAATCGTGGTTGCCCGCAATCACCACTATGGCTGCATCCGTCTCTTCGTGAACCCGCTCGAGGAAATCGCTGTATAGTTTCATCGCGGCCTCGGACGGGGAAACTTTGTCGTAAACGTCTCCTGCGATCAGCAGAACTTCGATTTCGTCATCGACCACAGTGCGGAAAACCTGATCAAGAACATGTGCATGGTCGTCGTGCAATGACACGCCTCGCAGGGTTTTCCCCAGATGCCAATCTGCCGTGTGTAGGACTCTCATTTCCGCACCATTAATTTTTATACGTATAATTTTAATATGGACAAAATCACTGAGTCAAGCTAGATTTCAGCATGGCATTCGAAGACCTAAAACACGCCCTGAAAGAGCGGCTTGAGTACCTCGACCGTCTGCTTTTCTGGGACGGGACGGCGACGCGAGGATCGCTTATCGAACGCTTCGGAATCTCAAACCCGCAGGCCGCTCTGGACTTCAAAACGTATCTCCAGACCGCAGATTCCAATGCGCTGAAGTATGATGCCTCGACCAAGAAATACCATACGACTGAGCGGTTCTCGCGACTTACCGGACGGGCAACAACGGACGAACTCGAAGAGTTGCTCGCCGGCAAGAAGCGTACATTCTACGAGGTATTGCCGGACCTTCAGCGCACACAGAATGTTCGCGCCTTCAGGCCACTTTATCGCGCTTTGCTTGCTGGCGACGCAGTCAAAATCGTTTACCAGTCGATGCGGGATCCGGAGCCGGAAACTAGATGGATTGCACCTCTCCGCTTTGCGTCAGATGGCGTCCGTCTTCACCTACGTGCGTGGTGTTATACTCGTCAGGGTTTTCGCGACTTTATCCCTTCTCGGATCGATCCGAGCCAATCTTTCGACGAGCGTCGCATCGCCGAAGACGTGCCGCATGACGACGACTGGTTCACTTGGACTATTCTTCAACTACGACCGCATCGTGACTTAGCGCCTGATCAAAAAAGAGTCGTTAAGATTGAGTTCGGAATTGAGAACGACTGTCTGGAAATCCGCGTGCGCAAGGCGCTCGAGTTCTACACGAAACGTCGTTGGGGCCTCGATCAGGAGAACCCTAGGCTCGAATGTGTTGATTGCAGATACATAGCTATGTCCGAGGAAGAGATTAATGAGGGTTGATATGGCCCGCTTCGACGCGGACGCGAACATGGACAGGTTCTATTCGGTACAGCTTACACAGAGCCTCTTTGGCGAGATCGACGTCGAACGGCAATGGGGTCGACGTCGCACTCACGGCAGGTGCCGCCTAGACTGGTATGGAAATGAGCGGGACGCGGAATCTGCGCTATCAGACCTCGTGAAAGCGAAGCTATCGAGAGGCTATATTTTGAAGCCGGAACGAGCTGTCAGGTGAAGATGAAAAGTTCCAAACAACATCCGGTCCATGAAACTATGGCAATTGCTTCGATACCATGCACCAAGAACCTCGCCGCATAATCGAGGAAGTGATCTTCGAGCAATTGGGTCCGTTGTCGGCCCGCGATTTGCTCGCCATGCCACGCGACGGATGGGAGAGCTTGCGTGCGGGCATCACCGATCACCGCAACGGGAAAGATGGTCTCGTTGCCCGCTGCGTCGCCTGCCACGGGCAGGTCTACATTACAACGTCACATGGGCGCCCGCTGTTCGCTCACTACCAAGGTTCTGACCCACGCTGTCCTTGGTATTCTGGGAAAAACATACATCCGAATGATGCACGGGCGGCACAGTATCGTGGTCAACAAGAATCCGAAATGCACCGGCGCATGTGCGAACTCATTGCGGAACTTGCTGCGTTAGACGAGCGGTGCGAGAGTACAAAGATAGACAAGTATCTTCCGCCGACAGAGGGCGAAAACGGGCGCTATCCCGATGTTCTGGTTGACTGGCGTGATTTCGGGCGCATCGCAGTCGAATACCAAATGTCTCACACCTTCCAAACTGAAGTGTCACAGCGATGTATTCACTACGACCGTGAAGGCATACCGTTGCTATGGGTTTTGTCATCCTTCGACCACAACCGCATGCCACAGGCCGTCTCTGATGTCGTGCATCGGCATAGGGGCAACGCCTTCGTCATGGATCAGCAAGCGGTCAACGCATCGCGTGAACAGCGCACCTTGGTACTGTCCTGCCATATGTCAAACGGACACGGATACGACGCGCCCGTTCTAACTCGGTTCGACACACTTAATTTCCCAGGTACCCAATGCCCATTTTTAGAGGACCGGCTCGCCGGACCTCTCCTCGCGCAAATCAACGAGAAACGCCTGCCCTACTTCCGTGCACTGCGTGCCTGGGGCGAAAGGATGGACCACCTTCGACTACCCGACTTGGAGCCTTTTGCGGAACGACAGCGCATAGATCGCCTGGTCGCCGCAGCGTTTTCCATTGTTGCGGAGGCTGCTGGCAAACCAGAGAACTTCGCGAGTGACCATCCCAACATTCGAGGGATGTTGAATACCTTCCAGAACTCCGGTTCACTTGCCCCATATGCACGCTTGCTGACGGTGTTAATTGAGAACACGACGCTCCGCGACCTTCTGAAGAGCAAGGTTGGGGAACACCTGCAAAGGTCAATCAAAGGCCATAGGCTCGGCCCCGTTGAGCAAGCCGATGAACTATCGCCAGAATGGAAACTGCTTCGTGAACTGCTGCCCGAAGCGTTGGACCCCTTTATTCGAAAACGGCTCATTGATGCGGAAAAGTTGCCCGCTTGGGCATGCTAAGGCTGAGAAAATATCGTGCAGAAGATGAAGTGTCGCATTCAGAACACGCCCACGGACATTCGCTACGCGAACAAAGCTTATCAAAATCATCGCAGACTTGCTGAGGTCCAATCACGCAACCGACGTGCCGGATATTGCTGAAGTGCAATGTCGCATCCCATCAGTTTTTTTTGACACTTAATCTGCAATGGATGGAAATCGCACGAAAAACTACTATCGACACTGCTTCTATTGGCCTGATGTGACAGTTAAAGTATTGGAAATTCTTGCAGGTGAGGTAGTGCCTCACAGCTTCTGATTCCTGCCGCAAGCAGTACAAAGAAAAATATAAGGCACCAACATGAGTAACAGTGCACCGCACGAAAACCCTGATGTCGTAGACCTCGTCGCCAGCAAAGTCGAGGAGTTGCGCAAGCGCCTTGTGGATGGCTCGCGCCGCAACCCACTGATCAATGTCCCTTTTCGCGCCGGCAGTGCCTCACACGTTCGCGTGGTGGATGAGTTGCCGGATATCCTGCGCCATAGGCTGACCAACCGCGGCCGCATGCGCCTGGTACCCCTCCCCGACTTTGACGAAGAGCGTCCTGACGAAAAGACAGAAGCCTTCCTGTCTGCGCTCTCTGAAAAACGCCGGATAGACGAAGAATTCTTAGCAGCTCTTGCGGCGCTTGATCCGGAAGAGAAAGGTTTCGCGGAAGCGGAGCTAAGCCTCGAACGCGATCTCAAAGACCAAATCCGGGACGACCTGGGGCTACCGCCACGTCAGAGCAAGGAAAAGCCTAATCTCGAAGCCCATGCAAAGGCGCATGGCATCCGTCCAGATTACGACCTGCCCCTGCCTGATGATATGCATGAAGACGGGCGGCACGATGATAATGACATCCAGACACTTCTCGC
This sequence comes from Ruegeria sp. YTSC106, assembly GCF_059609765.1. Classification (NCBI taxonomy): domain Bacteria; kingdom Pseudomonadati; phylum Pseudomonadota; class Alphaproteobacteria; order Rhodobacterales; family Roseobacteraceae; genus Ruegeria; species Ruegeria sp. YTSC106. The sequence goes on along the minus strand of NZ_JBXWMI010000010.1, from coordinate 15,330 downwards.
CCCTGACCGCCTGACCCGTTTCGGAAAAGGGTTAAGGGAGCGTGCGCATGCTTATGAGCGGGAGACCGGTGTCAATGTGCTGCAAACAGCCATTGGTCTGCTGGAATGGCGCCCACCCCATGAGAATACGAATTTTGTTAGTCCCCTCATGCTGTTGGAAAGTGCGATGGAGCGGCAGCAAACCCCGCGCGGGCCGGAGTTTTTCATTCGCGGCACGGAGCAAGCGGTTTTCAACATGAGCCTTGCCCTGAAGCTAAAGAACGAACACGGCATTGATCTCGACCTGGAAGAGGACGAAGGCGCAGAGGATTTGTTTACGAGGATTGAAGAACTCGCGCCGCCCGGGTTTCACTGGAAGGTGCGCCGCGAAGTGGTCATTGGGATTTTCCCGTCCTCGAAAATCGCGATGTACCATGACCTCAATCCAACAACCAAATCGGTAGCGGACAACCCGCTAGTCGCCCGGCTTCTCGGCACAACGGCCATTGGCGATGGCAGCTATGCCGAAGAACATGACGTCGATGCCCCCGAGATCGAGCGCCAAGCGCCGTATCTTGTGATGGATGCGGATGCTTCTCAGTATTCTGCCATGATCGATGTGGCCTCGGGCGAAAGTACCTCCATCGAAGGACCGCCCGGATCCGGCAAATCGCAGACCATCGTCAACATCATTGCCAGTGCCATGGCGCACGGCAAGAAAGTCCTCTTTGTGGCCGAGAAACTGACCGCGCTGGATGTGGTGCGCAACCGCATGCAGCATGTGGGGCTTGGCGAATTTATTCTGCCGCTGCAGGCGGGGCGATCTGCCACGGAGCGCGTTTATGAAAGCCTTGAAGAGCGGCTGGAGGCCCGACCGCGCGGCAACAATGTTGAAACCCGTTATGATCAGAGCCGGTCGCACTTCCAGGAGCGACGCGCCGAGCTGCAATCCTATGTCGACGCGATATCTGCGCCGTTCGGATCTGAAACGGTCCATGACGTCCTGGGGCATGCGATTTCCAAGAACGATGTTCTGAAAGCCCTACCCCGCACAGTGCGCCGCATGGATGTCCCCGGCATCAAATCGATGGGACCGGAACACAAGCAGACACTGATCGGTCGTATGGCTGAACTCGGGTCGCGCCTGTCTGACCTGACCGGAGCGTCACCAGTGTGGCGTGAGGCGCAGAAGCAGGTTTTCAGCCGCGACGACGCCGATGACATGGCCGAAATGGCCGGAGAACTTGCGGCTGATGTCAGCCGTCTTGACGCGGATCTCGCCGCTTCGCCGGCGGCACCGCTCTTTCCCAATGGTCTCACTGAAGACGGTATTGCTGCGATTCTGCCGCTATTGAAGGTGGCCGAGCCGCATGGGGATATTCTGAGCCCAGAGGTTACGGATGCCCTTCTTGCAGCCAGCTCCCGTCGTGCCCTGATGGACCGTGTAGCCCTCGGCGAAGAAGTCCTGTCGGAAGGGCTCAGGCTGTCCGAAGTAGTAACCGACTCCGATGCTCCGAATCTTGGGCGACGCTTGGAGGCAGCAGTGGCCTTCCTTGAGGCGGAAGGACTTGACCGGATGGAACCCGAGGCGCTTGAGGCGCGGATCGCGACAGCGCGTCAAAGCCTCGCGGCGCTTGAGACCCCTTTGGCCGAACTTGCGCGCCTGCCGCAGGCCTGGGTCGCGCTTGATCAGCCCGTGACATCCCTGAAATTACTGTTGCAGGAAATAGCAAAGCTAGATGCCGCGGCGCGTCAGGAAGTTTTGACCCTGCCGGCCGGTGCCGACAGCAGTATTGGCATTGTGCGCCAGCGTGCGGAGGCACTCAAAACACGACTTAAGGACATTCAGCGCAAGATGCCGTCCTTGTCTGCGCGTTCTACAACCCGCAGCGACATTAACAGGCTGGGCACAGCCGCGGATACGCTGGAGACCACTGGCATATTCGGCCGCATGGGAAAAGCATATAAAGCTGCACTGAAGACCGAGGCGGACATGCTGGGACTTGCCTCCAAGACTTCGAGAGAAAGTCGCGTGGCGGACATGCGCGCAGCACGGGATTTGTTGGATGACATTCTGAGCTTTCAGACAGATCAGGCCGCGGTTGTGGCGCTGGGGCTTTCGTTCAAAGGGATCGATACCGATTTTGATCGCCTCGCGCATCTCAGCCGATTGAAAACGCTTGCCAATGAGCACCTGCAGGGTCGGATGGATATCACCGAGCCATTGACGCAGATTGATACGACGGGCTTTCCGGCCCTCTTTGGAACAGAAAGAACAGCGGATTTTGATGAGAGGCTCACACCGACAGAGCTAACAGAGGCCAATACTAGAGCCACAACAGTAAAAGAAGCGACTGAACGCGCGCTCAGCGCTATGAAAGATCATGCCGGATTGTTCAAAAAGCCGGCGATAACCGCAGAGGAAGTCCGTGGTCTGATCGACACCTTGACTCGGATGCGGGACGCCCGGGCCGATCTTGACGGCTTTGAGGGAGACAGAGGGGTGCCAGAGGAGCTCCGGCGCCAGCCATTGCCCGTTCTGAAGGCCTTGACTGGGCTTTTCGAAAAAGTCTCCAAGTCGAATAACCCGGCACAGGCGGCTTCGGTTCTCCGATCCGGTCAGATCGCGGATATTGAGAATGCGCTCACCAACTTTGTGCCACGCGTCGCGCGCCTCAAACAGGCAGCGGAGGCTTTTTCGGACTACTTGGAGCTTCCGTACAGCTGGAGGGACCTGACGGTCTTGCGCGGCCAGATTGCTAATCTCGAGCTGGCGCGCGACACATCCACCGCCTTTATTGACTGCTCCCGCGCACAGCGGCTGGAAGAGGAGTTACGTAAGGAAGGATACGGTACCTACGTAACCTGGCTGAAGGAGACGGAAACGCCGCCTGTCACGCCTAAAGCTGCGGCTGCGGCAATCTTGGCCAAATCCGCCGCTGATCTGGCGATTTCGGAAGCGGGGGATGTGCTGCGGCATGCCGACGGCACGGATCTCGCCCGCATCCGGGCGGACATTGCGGAGAAGGACCGTCGCCTGATCCAGATGTCGCAATCCGTGGTACGCAACACAATTTTGCGTGGTGCCAAGCCTCCTGCCGGCAACGGAGTGGGGCGCAAATCGACCTATACGGACATGGCCCTGATCTACAATGAGCGGTCGAAAAGGCGAAATCGCATCGGGGCACGCGCCCTGACCAAACGCGCCGGACGCGCCCTTCTGGAATTGAAGCCCTGTTGGATGATGTCGCCTCTGGCGGTGGCGCAGTATTTGCATGATGATCTGCAGTTCGATCTCGTGGTCATTGATGAGGCCTCGCAGATGACGCCAGAAAATGCGATCGGCGCCTTGCGGCGGGCGACCCAGGCGGTTGTTGTCGGGGATACCAAGCAGTTGCCACCCACGAATTTCTTCAACAAGATGCTGGACGACTCCGAGCTCGACGACGATTTACGCGAGGACAGTGAGAGTGTTCTGGATATGGCGAATAATTCGTTTTCGCCAATCCGGCAGTTGCGCTGGCATTACCGCTCAAAGCACTCCGGCCTTATCCAGTTTTCCAATGAATGGATGTATGACGGCAAGCTGACGATCTTCCCGGGTGCCAATGAGGCGGATCCGGACCTCGGCGTGCATCTGCAAGAGACAGGCGGTCTTTACAAATCGGGCACCAATGACATCGAGGCGCAGGCTGTCATTCGCGCGGTTGTGCGTCATATGGAGACATCACCGGACAAATCGCTCGGTGTCTGTACCATGAACACAGACCAGAAAAACCTGCTGATCGAGGCCTTCGAGCGGGAGCGCGACCGCAATCCCAAGGTGCAGGCCTATGTGCGCGAGTGGGAAGAGCGCGACGACGCGCTGGAAGAGTTCTTTATCAAGAACCTTGAGACGATACAGGGCGACGAGCGTGACGTAATGTTCATATCAACGCTTTACGGGCCTGAGCAAAAGGACGGCACAGTTCATCAGCGCTTTGGTCCGATCAACAGCGCTCACGGGCACCGGCGTCTCAATGTCCTTTTCAGTCGAGCCAAGCAGAAGATTGTGACCTTCACCTCCATGAAACCGTCTGACATTCGCGCGGATGACAGCAAAGCCAAGGGAGTGCGTATGTTCCGGGCCTGGCTGGAGTATTGCGCGACAGGCCATATTGCAGAGGACACGGCCCGTGGGGGCGAGGTGGAAAGCCCATTTGAGGCACACGTGGCACGGGTGATTGAACAAATGGGATTTGAGGCTGTGCCGCAAGTCGGTGTCGCGGGATTCCGCGTGGATCTTGGCATTCGCCATCCTGAGTGGCCATACGGGTTTTTGATGGGCGTCGAATGTGACGGGGCGACCTATCACAGTTCGGCCTCGGCGCGGGACCGCGACCGGCTGCGCGAGGATATCCTGCGCAGCCGCGGCTGGGATTTGCACAGGATCTGGTCGACGGACTGGTTTACCAACCAAGAGGGCGAGACCAGCCGGATCAAAGAGGTTATGACGGCCCGCTTGGATGCTCTTAAACAAGAGCATGCCAAAAAGCCTCGCCTAAAGCTTGCTGACATAGCGCCTGAGCGACCACCTGCGCAGGAGAGCCCGCCTGTCCTACCGCCCGCGGAAGACACGACAACTCCACCTCTTCAGCCACATCTTCCGGACCTGATGGAAGAGGAGGCCCCTGCTCGGGCATCGCAGTTCGAAATGCGTCTTTCAGATTATGTGCAAGCGGGATCGCGAGTTCGAGTGCGAAAACTCGACGATGAAAAAGAGATGTCCTTCGTACTCAGCGACCGACAGAATGCTCCGGTTGAGGGGATTGTGGGAACCAATACGCCGCTTGGAGAAGCGCTGATTGATGCGGCCGCCGGGGATCGAATCGAGTACCAAGTCGGCCCGCACATCAAGGCAGTTGAGGTCGTCAGCGTGGAACCGGCCGCCTGATTTCAGGGTGGAGTTTTGTGCGCCGGGACGGGAGGGTCCTGGTCACGTATTCGGCCTCGGGCTGCCAGAAGACGCCATATGCTGCAAACGCGAAGTGGTGGCTATTAATGTCATAAGAACGGCCGGCCTAGGAGTAGCGGTCGATTTTAACCGCTTAGTCGTCTTTGCCGATCAGCAACGCCTCAACGCTTTCAATGTCAGGCATCGACCGACCTGCGATCCCTTGCAAGTCACCGTGCATGCCAACCGTTGATGCAATTACCAGATCAATATGTTTGGCCCGTAATGCCCATTGCTTTTCCATGAAGACACGCTCCTTACGAAGGTTGTCCTGCATGTCCTCGAAGCGTTCGACAATTGCATCGACGCGTTGCTTGAATTGTGTTCCGGTCAGATAATCATAGATCATTTCCATCTTGGTTTCCTGCCCCATCGCACGGCCTTTGGCGTTTGCCACATCGATCAAGCCTTGGCGCAAGGACGAAGCAAGCGGAACGGCATAACGCGGGGCGCATACCCAGATGCCGTCGACCATGCCGAAACTGTCAATCCCTTCGGGCAACGCCTGTGAGGTAATCACTGCGATCTCGCATCCTGCGGCCCGTTGGTCATCACGCAATTTTGCCAGCCAACCGGCAGCTCAGTTCTTAGTCCGTTTGCTTTCCCATAGAATACTGCCAGCGGTGCCATTCGCTGCCACTACCTCTTGGCGGACATCCGCACCGCTGACGCCTTTGGCAACGGGAAGGAAGGCATCCATGGGAAACGCCACGCCAAGGGTGTCTTCCAACACAATTTCCGCCGCTTCGCCCTGGGTTTGCATCGAGCCCTGTTCGGATTTCTGTTTCAGGGCTTCGATCTGGCGTTTCATGCCCTGCATGACTTGTTCTTGTTCGGCCAGCTTTAGTTCAGCTTTCTCATTTGCCTCGCGGGTCAGCTTTTCGGTCAGTGCAGGACGTTCCGCAGCAAGCATTTTTTGCAAGGTCAGCTCCATCTCGGCTTCTTTGTCTCTAAGCTCTTGCTCGCGTTTCAGCGCCGCTGCTTGCGCCATCTGAGCCTCTCGCAACTTTTCCTCCTGTACCTTGATGCGGCCCTCAAGCGCGGCCTGTTCTGCAGCGGTTTCAGCTTTGGCCGCATCCTTGGCCTGTGCTTTTGCTTCGGCGAGAGCCTTGGCCGCGCTCGCCTCTTGCTTGGCCAGCTCATCTTGGAAAGACGCCCGGAGTTCGGCCAGCATCGGGCCAGCAAGCTGCTCGGTTAGCTCAATTTCGGTGGAGCATTTTGGGCACTGGATCTTCAACTCGGACATGCGTTCGCCTCGGCAATAGGTGGGTCGGTAACATACGATGATACGGTGTTAGTCACCAGCTCGTGACTAGGTCATTTCCATCGGCATTCATGACTCCTAGAGTGAACCTATAGTTTGAGTGAGCGCTTTGAAGTGAATGGGCGCCACCTCTTTTATCATTTCTAACAGATGTTTAATGTTGTTTTGGGTTTCCCCAACAAGCGCGGGATCAAGCCCTGAAAATGTTGGATGTGACAGATCGTTTGCAAACTTGTAAAGCGCTGTCTTTTTAGCCTCGTCGAAATCAAGGTTCTCAAGCTTGGCATATAGGCTTTGACCCGTTGAATGTTGCTCTAAGAACGTTTCAAGCACCTTCCTAATTATGTTTGGGATCGGATAGGCCGTTTGAATAGTCCCATCTGACTCGAACTTCATGAGTTTCTTTAAGAGGTAAGCAAACTCGTTTTTGTTTTGAAGGAGGACTTTATCGAGGGGTCTGATTTCAGTCTCTCTGGTTCCTCCCTGCGTGGAAGAACAATGAAGCATCCAGTAGGTCGATTTTCCATTCTGACTGGGTTTTGGAATGTGTTGGAACCAGTTCAGAAGTAGCTTCAAGAACTCGAAATTGTGGGTCAGCAGGAAAATCTGTTTAGCATTCTTAACAGCGTTTTTTAGGTAGGCGAATGCCTGATAGACTGAGCTAGAATCCAAGCTTGAGATAGGATCGTCTATCACTACGATACCTTCTTCAAGGTCGAAATCTTGATCCCCTAAACCGACAACAAAATAGAGAAATGTTATCGCTGTCTTCTCGCCTTCGCTAAGCCTTTTGGCTGCACGTCCAAAACGCATGATGCGATAACCTTCTCCCTCTGGCTCGAACTTCAAATCATCGCGGCCCAAGAACGCAGCCAATTTTGCCGAAAGATCAGCTGCAGCTTGTTCTGAGTTAGAGATCTTGGCCCGGTTGTCTTCGATGCGCTTGCTCAAATCATCAATGCCAAGTGTCTTGCTGGCAGCGTCGCCATCAGAAAGAAGACCGATCCTTTCCTCTGCCGCCGAAATCAATGCAGAGACGTTTTTTACTTCTTGATCGATTGTGCTGAGGTAGTGCGTTTCGATCTTCTCAAAGTTGGCATTTAGTCGCTGTTCAAAGTCATCAGTCTCAGCGTTGTGGCGCTTGATCAGAGCATTGATGGATGACACGGCGTCGTTCCATGTTGCTCCAGTCAACGAAGGGAATGTCAAATTGTAGCTTTCTGTCCGCCTGGTCAGCTTGTCCGATAGCGCCTTTTGAAGCTCCTCCAGATACTTAATAATTTCAGATTGTTGCGAACTTAGGACGGCAGCATGAACTGAATATTCTTCTTTCAGTTCAGGGTAAAATGCCTGTTCGCTCAAACCTCTAATTCGCTCAACTTCTTCGCAAACTGATCGGTTATCGTCGATCGCTCGTTCAATCTCCGCTTTCAAGTTGGCATCAGACGTATTGAAATGAGCTGCCAACTCAACCTCTCGTTCCGCTGGTATTTTTTGTCGACAATATTCACATTTCACATCGGCTGAGTGGGCGTGAAGCTCTCTGCCAGCTTCGACCCAAGCTGCTAGAGCCGGGTTCTTTTTCAGCCGCTCGATTGCTGAAGATGTTGCACTCTTCTGTAGAATGTTTGAGACGGCGGCGACCTGAAGTTCGATAGCGTCGAAAAGTGGTTTCTCGGTCTGCCCTAGACAGATTTGCGGAATTATGAACTCAGTCAGTTTGTTCATCGCAGGCTGTTTCATCGCATTGGAGGCCTCGGCAAGATCCTCTAGCTTGAGCTGCCGGAGAGCATCCAGATCGTTATACGCATTTTCTGCGTGTCGTTTGTTGTAAGTCCGCGTCACAGCTCCTTTTGCGTCTTCGGTGATTTTTGGAGCAATGTCTGTGAAAATCTTACCCCTTTGCTTCTGTAGCTTCTCCAGTTCAGATTGTTTTTCCGACAGTTCTTCTGTCATCTTTAAGAGACGAGCTTCGTCGGCCTTGACGGTTTCAGCAAAAGTCTTGTTCTGTGCTCCAATCACGTAAATCGGGTTCAGAGTTCCTTCGAGTTGTCCAATATTTGCGTCGACATACTCTGCATTGAACACCCGTATCTTACGCGCATAAGGCTCGCCTTGCTTGAAATCACCATTTGAGGTTTTGATCTTGTATTTCAGGTCGGGGAAGCCCTCGGCTTGTCCCTTGTTCAAGTCGGAGAAAAATCGAGACAACGTTGTCTTGCCAGATCCGTTCAGGCCGTAAATGAGGTTGAAGCGTTGAAATGGCTCTATGTCGGATGGCTTCTTGTAGTCAGAAAATACTCCAAGTTTTTCAATTTTCTCAAAATACTTAATCATCTAATGAATGCCTAAAGTTTGTGATTGCCTGTCGAGAATGCAAGTTAAAGCTGTTCCCAGCAACACAATTGCGCGTCGGATCAGCGGAGGCATCGAAAGGCTACTTTACCTCAGTACAACTATCGATTGTTCGAATGCAGCGAATGACCGAAATCCGCCCTCCCTACGAAAGTTGCGCGTTTCAACAAAGACATAGTTGGGCTCGAAACTGACATTCTCGTACCAGCAAAAATGTGCCATCAGGCAGCTTGGGCGCCGCCCCCTGCCCTACCCGCCTCTGACCTTACGATCAGATGATCGCAAGTGCGTTTAGCATAAGACGCATGCTTGAAGATCGCGTTCTTGTCCGAACGCAGGACTTTGAGCCAGCTGTAGAGGTAGGAGGCATTCATCTCGATCGTAACGTCGAGATAGCTGATCAGAGAGACGTTGCCGTCACGAGGTAGCTGTTGCAAGCAACATGCGTAAGACACATGATTTCATGAGTGGCCCTTCGGCAGAAATGACAGACCGGAACCTGGCCCAACCCGTCAGAAGCACCTCTGGGTCCCTCTTTCGTCAGTCACAAACCCCAAAGGACACTTTCACTTTCCGCGGGCTCATTGGCACCAGGCGGGACTCTTAGGGTCCAGCACATATGCGGATGTCTTTGATTTCGTGGGGCAATTTTGGATCGGCATCCGAGATCGGCAACAAATATCGGCAATTCCTTGCCAGATCTTTGAAAATATGTATATTTATCAACTGCTTTACGACTACGGAGGATCGGCAAAAAATGCTCGAAACCCCAGCCAGGATAGAACCTTGCTTCTTCGAAGAGTATATTCCCACTGAATTGGCAGACCTCTCGGTCGATATCCAGAGAGAAGCCACGCAACTTGGACAAGGGTTGCACCCGGATAGTGCAGCGGAACTTGCCGATCTGGTTCGGGTGATGAATTGCTACTACTCGAACCTCATAGAAGGGCACAATACACGGCCGCGCGACATCGAGCGTGCACTTGCTGGCGCAGAGCTCGAAGAAGAGACCCGGCCCCTCGCACTAGAGGCGCGCGCGCATGTCATTGTTCAGCGCGCCATTGACGAGATGCATCGCGAGGGCACCCTGCCCCAGCCTACATCCATTGAGTTTCTGACCTGGGTTCATAAGAGCTTCTACGACGAGATGCCTGATGAGTTTCGGGTGATCGAACATCCCGACGGAACGCAAGAGCCGATCTTTCCGGGGCGCATGCGTCAGGAAGGAGGCCGGGAAGTTGCGGTAGGGCGGCACCTGCCACCCTCGTCATCACGTGTTGCATCGTTCATGGATCATTTTGACAAACGGTTTCAGATCGCAGATCGATCCTCCAGTGGACGGATTATCGCGATTGCCTCCGCGCATCACCGGCTGAACTACATCCACCCATTCCCGGATGGTAACGGGCGCGTCAGTAGATTGATGTCGCATGCCATGGCTCTAAACGCCGGGATCGGTGGTCAAGGCCTCTGGTCCGTCTCGCGTGGACTTGCGCGCGGATTGACTGACCGAGGCGAATACAAGCGGATGATGGATCTTGCTGACAGTCCGCGGCGCGGAGATCGTGATGGGCGTGGCAACCTGTCAGAGACGGCCTTGAAAAGCTTCAGCGAGTGGTTCCTGAAAGTGACTCTCGACCAGATCACATTCTCTGCAAAGCTGTTCGATCTCGGCGGACTGGATAAGCGCTATCGCCGCCTCGTTCAGGATACGATCGATGACAAGCGTGCACCCGATCTGATTGCAGCCGTCCTGCGGCATGGAGCACTGGAACGGGGCGATGCCCAAGTCGTGCTCAAGACATCCGAACGTACCGCGCGCAACACACTCAGCAAGTTGACCGCCGCGGGGTACCTAACCTCATCTTCTCCCAAGACACCGGTACGGTTAGCTTTCCCATTGGATTACCGGGAACGCCTTTTCCCCAACTTGTTCGGCGATGTTGATCTGCCTGAATTATGATGGCAGGCAAAGTAGGTACTAATTTGGCAGGTTCGTTGATTGGATATTGAAGGCAGGGGATGTTGCACATGTATTTCAATGTCCACCGCGGTGGACACCTAGGTGTGCTGCCTAAGAAAGTGGGAATAAACAATGAGAACATCGTCTGGGCTCGTCTTCCATAGATAAGAGCATATGATGTGCAGTTCTGCTGGCCTATGCGAGTTGAAGGTCTTTAGCCCCCGTAATCCCGATATCTTCCGCTTCCCACCATGTGTCCACCGCGGTAGACATTAGGCAGTTCGCTAACTCGTAGCTGAGAGACGTTCGACCAAAGTTGCTGGATCAAACTGACTTCGTCGCTGACCCAGAGTTATGCTGTGAAAGTAGGCTCCGAAATCTCTAATGCGTTGGCCGAGCTGGAGCATGATGAAGATTGCGCAGGAAGCTTTCTGGGTCCCGACAGCATTCTTTGCTTTTTCGAATGTCTCTGGGTGAATGCCCATCATTGGGGCGAGCGTTCGAGCATGGTTCTCAATGTCAAACCAGTTTCTAAGCTGGTCAGTGGAGAACGATACCGCTTGATCGCAAACTGATATCAGTTTTTCAGGGCTGAGATTTGCATTGGGGGATTTGCTTTCTAAATCTTTTTTTTCTTTTTCAGACTTAGATTGGTGCCGGACAGTTTGTCCGTCATTGGCGGGCAGTTTCATCGTTTCAGGCGAGTCATCCGGGGTGGACAAGCACTGGTATTCCGCATCCGTGTCTGCGAGGAGGACACGATATTCGGTGAGGCTCAGCTTTCTTCTCAGAGCCCTGCGTGTGTCTTGGATAAACGAATTTGTAGGATCGTTTTCTTCTAAATGGGCGAGTTTTGTCAGGATCAGTTTTCGGACGAAAACTTGATCCCGCCGGATGTGTTCCATCTCCTGGGCGATGGCGATGAGTTCGCTTGCGCGTTGCAGTAGGGGGGTAAGAGACAAGCCAAAGCTGACGCATTCACCGTCGGACGAGCGAACACGGTAGCGTTTGCGGTTCGAGCTGTCATTACGCCTGATGAAACCAAGTTCAATGAAGCGGGTGATGTGCCTACGTAGCGTCCGCTCGTCAATTCCGCCAACTCGCTGGCAGATGGAGGTATTGGATGCAAAGACCGTTTCGCCATGACCTGGTTTCAAAAAACTCAGCATCGCTTGGAGTGTTTGCATGTGGCCGGGACGAAGACCGAACACGCTGCGCGCGTCTCTCAGAGCTCTGAAAATGGTCCAGACGTCGGTTTCAGATGATGATGTTGAATTGGATGGCGCATCGGGTTCAGCGCTTCCGATCGATAGTTTTGTGAATGCCATGGTTTGTTAACGATGACCATTTGGCCCACACCTTCCCCGTCTCTTCCCCGGATTTCTCAAGGGAAAAGGCAATAAAAATTGGTCCACCGATTCGGTGACTCTTGACCGGTTTGCTGGAGGTTGCTACATCATAGGTGCTAATCAGATGATGAGGGCTCTCCAGGGGAAACTTTGGGGGGCTCTTTTCTTTTCGGTCTTCGCTTTTCTCCTCTGCTCGTGTTTTGCCTTTTGGCTGGGGTTAGGATCCCGAGCCGCTTTCATTCCGCCATTGTTTGAAGAGTTGCAAAAGTGTGATGTCTGCGCGCTCTTCTAGCCACTGGCCGAATTCAGGGTTGTCCTTTTTGAGGACCTTGATGGCGATAGTTTTGTCATCGACCGTTAGAGTACCCAAAGAACCGCCGTTCGTATCCTTGATCACCGATGTCTGACCGCGGCTGATTGGCCTTTTTTCTCCACGGGCTTTGCTCGAGCAAGCGGTGTAGACCGCCTGGAACTTCTCGGTGCTCGGGGAGTCGTCGGGCAGGGCGGCGATTACCTTCTTGGCGATGTCCACCAAATCTATTTTCTCCGAAAAGGCAGCTAGATCACCCCACTGCCGACGCCCGATCCCATGGGCTGGCCCGATGAGATGAACTAACCCATCAGGCAGTTGCTCTATTACTACTCGGTGGTTGGATACGCCTTGCCGCGTTAAGCCCAGAGCATCCTGAATGACGACGGGCTTATACCCAGATTCCTGCATCTCTTTGATAAATATTGATTTCTCAATGAAAGACGGATCAATTCTGAGGTTGTTCTCTTGGCCCTGCGCGATCAACGAGGCGTCGTCATCCAAAGTCCGAACGATTGCCTTGACCGTTCCACCGACCTTGCGGATTGCGGCAAGCCTACGACGGCCATATATGATACGATACCTGTCCGGCTGAGCCGATGGGCGCACCATGATCGGAACTTGCTGACCATGTTTGCGAATGCTCTCTGCCAATTCATCGATACTGGCGTCTTCCAGCACTAGCCGATCGCGCAGACCGTCCATGTCGATCTGAGCGGGGTCAATATCCCGGATCGAGTTTGCCGTGATCTCGCGCAAAGAGTCGCGCAATCCGCCAACAGACCCAGGCAGCTTTGCCGCTTTTGGCTGGGTGGGGGAGGGGGCCGCGTTTGCTTCCTCGTCCCTTGGAGCCTGATTGAAGATTTTCCGTGCCATCAGCGGCGCCCCCAAGCCATTTGGATCGTCTGCTCCAACTCATCAGCGACACCGTTTACGCTTGTCAGGGCTCGATCAATTGTTTTTCTGATGAACTGGCTTGGGTCAACTTCGTAGACGGTTTGTTGGGTCATACCTGCGTCCGAGATCGCTGTCGATTTCAACATCGGCTCTGTCATGACCTGGCCGGCCAGAATTGATCTCAAGTAGCCCGCCATTTGAGTCTGTGGACCGTCGGAAGGTTCGTACCTCGTGATCAGGAACTTAACGAAGTCCCAGGTAACGCGCCGACCAATGGCTTCTTCAACGGCTTTCACTGTTTCTGAAGCAAGCTTCAGAAACTGGCTCATGGAAGCGATATCTAACATACCGGGTACAACCGTTACCAAGAGCCCCGTGGAGGCTGCCAACGCGGTCAGGGTTAGAAAACCCAGTTGTGGCGGACAATCGATCAAGACGATGTCGTACTCTGCTTCGACCTCTTCCAAGGCACGCGCGAGCCGCTCCGCAAAAATGGGCTGCGTCCTCCGTGTGAGGGCGTTTGCTGTCTCGGTCTCGTACTCGGAGAGCATCAACCCGGCTGGGACCATGTCGAGCTTGTGGAAATATGTCTTTTGAATAACAGACGATAGAGGGACTTGCTCCTCATATCTCAGGGCATCATAGATTGTGCCGCCTTCCGCGAACTCGAGCTCGGGTCGGAAGCCAAAGAACGTCGTCAAACTTGCTTGCGGATCGAGATCTAAGACCAACACTCGGTAGCCGCGTAAAGCATACCTTTGCGCAAGATGGATTGTCGCTGTCGTTTTTGAGGAACCGCCTTTGAAATTGACGACCGAGATGACTTGAAGGCGGTCGCCCTCGCGTCGCCCAGGGCGATATGCTTCAGCGTTCTTTCCTGTGCGTACCAAGATGTCACGCAATTCATCAACTTCTTGAGCCGAGTAGAACCTGTGACCTCGATTGTCAGTGTGCACCTCGGGGAAGCTGCCGTCTTTATGCCGGTTGCGCAGGTTTGAAGTGCTAACGCGCAGAAGACCCGCAACTTCAGTGGAACTGAAGCGTCGTAGGGTTTTTCGTTCCTCAGGTTCGAAGGCAATCTTCATCTGGCGATCCAGAGATTCGGCCAGATTGTCGGCAAATCCTCCGATGTCAGAAGAGCCTATACCTTGCGCGTATCCAACGTTACGTTCATCCATGTACTGCCGCCTATTCATGGCCTTTGTTAAGGCTCTTGGTTGTTCTGACGGTATACAGCGTGTCTGACGCTTTTTGCCGTCAGTATGGGAATGCCATGAACATGTGTGTCCGGCAAGAAGAATCTAAATGTAGTGTAAAAGTTATCCACAGCACCAATTGAGTTTGATATGTGGAAATTGACTTAAATCATTGAAGTAAAACGAAATAGTATTAATAGTTGTGTATTTCTGCTTTTTTAGAGTTTTGTTTGGCTGAGAAGCGAACCCTAGCTAGTACAGAAGCATTTTGAGGATCGAGGCGTCGCTATCTGCCGGATTCTACAGGATTCGGTGTGTGGAGGTGTATCGATCCATCGCCATTTTTTACAAACGTGAATTTGCTTCGTTCGTACCAGCGGTGCCTAATACCAAGCAAGTCTGGACATGCGACAATTTATTGTTGAGACCGATAGGGCAGGGCGCCTACCTGTCGGCGAAGCCGGGCCAGTCAGTTGCAATCCAAATTTTTCCGACAGGGGTGGTAACAGATTCGTCCTTGTGAACGGGTGCCAAACCGCGCGGCGCGTTGACCGGCATGCCGCGCAGTTAGAGATCGATCAGCGCCTCCTGATCTTTGACCGAGAGGGCAGGGGAGGGACAGGGCAGATAAGGCGCAGGGACTGTCGATATTCCCAAACCTGTAGATGACACTTGCTTGTTTTCTTCATTTTCCATGGTTGGCCTTGTGCCGTGCTGGTCCTTGCAGCGCAGACTCGGACGGAATGTGTGCCGGTACGTGTGTACAACTTTGCAGGTTATGGTGCTGCATCGACAAAGATTTGCTGCCGGTGCGGGGGCAGCTCGGTCCAGTTGGGCCGGGCTGGGGTCTACGGGTTTCGGGTCAAAGTCGTCACGAGTCCAGTGGTTAAGGAAAACCGACAATGGCAGCCATTCTGCACTGATTTCCCCGCAAAATCAATCACATCTGATAAGGGGAACTTATCGGGTGTGGTAGACAGGATTTCGAAAATGCACAGCGCTAAACAATTTGGTTATATTTTGT